>JANOJQ010000043.1:0-21405 GCA_031418815.1 Lysobacteraceae bacterium | reverse complement strand
GCCCCTACAAGATTCGGCCTGCGAGGACCAGGGTGGGGTGGCGCACCTGGATCAGGAGAGGATCCTGTCTATATTCCGTTGGACTTGCATAACGTTGGTAGTCCTAGACCCATATTTTTTCGTGAAAAGAAGTTAACCTGACCCCGTTAGCGTTCGACGATGGCGGCGACGCCCATGCCGCCGGCGGTGCAGATGGAGATCAGCACGCGGCCGGAGCCTTTTTCCTTGAGCAGCTTGGCGGCGGTGGCGACGATGCGGGCGCCGGTGGCGGCGAACGGATGGCCCAGGGCCAGCGAGCTGCCGACCACGTTGAGCTTGCTGCGGTCGATGCTGCCCAGGGCCCTGTCGGCGCCGAGCCGGGTCTTGCAGAACTCTTCGTCTTCCCAGGCCTTGAGCGTGCACAGCACCTGCGCCGCGAACGCTTCGTGGATCTCGTAGAAATCGAAGTCCTGCAGCGTGAGTTGGTTGCGCTTGAGCAGCTGGGCCACGGCCCAGGCCGGCGCCATCAGCAGGCCTTCGCCGTGCACGAAGTCCACCGCGGCCACCTGCGCGTCGACCAGGTAGGCCTGGATTTCCAGGTCGTGCGCGCGCGCCCACTCTTCCGAAGCCAGCAGCGCCGCCGAGGCGCCGTCGGTGAGCGGGGTGGAGTTGCCGGCGGTCAGCGTGCCCAGGCCCGAGGTCTTGTCGAAGGCGGGCTTGAGCGTGGCGAGTTTTTCCACCGACGTGTCGGGGCGCAGGATGTTGTCGCGCTCCAGGCCGCGGAACGGCGCCACCAGGTCGGCGTAGAAGCCGCGTTCGTAGGCGGCGGCGGCATTCTTGTGCGAAGCGGCGGCCAGCGCGTCCTGCGCCTCGCGCGGGATCTGCCATTGCTTGGCCATCGCTTCGCAGTGCTCGCCCATGGATTTGCCGGTGCGCGGCTCGCCCACGCCCGGGAACTCGGGCTTGAATTCCTTGAACGCGAAGCCCTTGAAGGCCTTCAGCCGGGCGCCGAAGCTGCGCGCCATGTTGGCGTCGAGCAGGCGGCGGCGCAGGCGCTTGTTCACCACGATCGGCACGTCGGACGTGGTGTCCGAGCCGCCGCCGATGCCGGCCTCGATCTGGCCCAGGGCGATCTTGTTGGCCACCAGCACCACCGTGTCCAGGCCGGTGCCGCAGGCGCGCTGCAGCGTGATGCCCGGCGTCAGCGGCGACAGCCCCGAGGAAAGCGCGGCCTCGCGACCCAGGTTCCAGTCGCTGCTGTGCTTGAGCACCGCGCCCATCGCCACCTCGCCCAGCACCTCGCCGTGCAGCTTGAACTTCTCCACCAGCGCGCCCAGGGTCTTGATCGACATGCCCAGGTTGCCCACGTCGTGATACGCCGTGTTGTTGCGGCAGAAGGGGATGCGGACGCCGCCAATGATGGCGACTCGACGGGTGGGCAACATCGGCTTCACTCCTGGCGGTGACGGGGCGCGGGTATGATGGCGATCATAACCCGACGCCCCCGTATGCCCATGCAAAAACAGTCCCTCAGCTGCCTGGGCGCCCTCGCCATCGAACTGTCCCCCGGCGCCGCCGTGGGCCAGCTGGTGCTGTCGCCCGAGGCCGCCGGCGCGCTGGCTGCGCTGGTGGCACGCGACCTGGACAAGCAGGTGCCCGGCGCCGCCGCGCTCGACCTGGGCCTGGTGGCTGCACTGTTCGACCCGGTGGAGTTGCTGCGCCCGGGCTACCCGCTGCACGCCGAACTCGAGCGGCTGGTGGCGCGTGCGCCGGGGGCCGCCGGGCGCCGCGTGATCGGCTTCGGCGCCGGTGCCGAGGGCCTGCCCGGCGCGCTCAAGCCCGCGCCCGAGCACGCCCAGGGCCCGCTGCGCCTGCTGCCGCTGCTGGTGCGCGGCGACGCCGCCGCCATCGCCGACGTCGGCGGGCGCATGGAACAGGTGCTGCTCGACACCGGCATGGCCGGCGCCGACACCGCGCTGCTGGCCCAGGAAGGTTTCGCCACCCGCGTCGAACACGCGCGCCTGCTCACGCTCAACGACCTCGCGGCGATGATGGCGCTGCAGTACGAACACGCGGGCCTGGCGCCGCTGTGGCCCCTGGTCGAGACCGCGCTGCTGTCGCCGGAGCAGGAACAGTGGCTCGACGCCCCGCCCGAGCCGCTGGCCCGCTATGCCAACGGCGAAGTGCGGATGGCCCTGCTCGACATCGACGCCTGGGCCGAGGGCGGCTTCGCGCCGACCCGCATTGATGCCGAACGGCTTGCACGCGCCTTCGAGCATTTCCAGATCCGCCAGCGCCAGTTCGCCACCGTGCTCGAGGCCCACGGCATCCCGGTCACGTTCGACCACTGCCCGGCGGGCCGCGACCCGCGCGACGTGCTGCGGGCCTGAAGCCCGGCTGAGCCTGCACGCCTCGCCGGTAGTGGCCGCGCGGCGCATGGCCGACAATGCGGCTCCCCCGGAGCCCGCCATGCATCCTGCCCTACGCCTGCTCGTCCCCCTGCTCGCCCTGGCGCTGCCCGCGCTGGCCGCCGCACAAACCGGCAGCGAATGCGGCGTGCGCGCACCCGGCGACACCCGGCCGCGGATCGGCCTGGTGCTGGGCGGTGGCGGCGCGCGCGGCTTCGCCCACGTCAGCGTGCTCAAGGAGCTCGAGCGCCAGCGCATCCCGGTGGACTGCATCGCCGGCACCAGCGTGGGCGCGCTGGTCGGCGGCCTGTATGCCTCGGGCATGACTGCCGCCGACATCGAGCGCGAACTGCGCGCGCTGGACTGGCCGCGCATGTTCAACGACCGCCTGGACCGCCCGCAGCGCACCTACCGCCGCAAGCGCGACGACGACCTGGCGCTGATCCCGACCAAGCCCGGCATCGGCACTGAAGGCCTGAAGTTCGCGCCCGGCGTGCTGTCGGGCGAACGCGTGCTGCTGCTGCTCGAACGCCTGACCCAGCCGGTGGCCACGCGCGGCGACTTCGACACGCGGCCCATCCCCTCCCGCGCCGTGGCCACCGACCTCAACACCGGGCAGGCCGTCGTGCTGGGCAGCGGCAACCTGGCCCTGGCGATGCGCGCCAGCATGTCCATCCCCGGCGTGTTCAAGCCGGTGGTCGTCGACAAGCGCGTGCTGGTGGACGGCGGCCTGGCCAACCAGGTGCCGGTGGACGTGGTGCGCGCCATGGGCGCCGACGTGGTGATCGCGGTGGACGTGGGCACGCCGCTGGTGGCGCTGGACGAAGGCGCCAGCCTGTTCGACATCGTCGACCAGATCAGCGGCTTCATGACCGTGGGCAGCGCCCGGGACCAGCTCGAGACCCTGGGCGCCAACGACATCCTGGTGCTGCCGCCGCTGGGCAACCAGGTGTCCACGTCGGAGTTCGGCAAGATCGACCTGGCGATGAAGATCGGCGAGCAGGGCATGGACGCGATCCGCCCGCGCCTGGCCGCGCTGGCGATCGCACGCGGCGACTTCAACGAAGTGGTGGCGGCGCGGCCGGCGCCGTCGGGCGTGGTGCCGGTGATTGATTTCGTGCGGCTGGACAACCGCAGCCGCTATTCGGACGAGTACCTGCTGTCGCGCATCGACATCGCGCCGGGCAAGCCGCTCGACACCGACCGCCTGCAGGAGAACCTGCAGCGCATCTACGGCCTGGACACCCTGGACCTGGCCACCTACGACCTGGTCGAGGAAGACGGCAAGACCGGCATCGTGGTCAGCATCGTGCCGCACAGCTATGGCCCCAACTACCTGGAAACCGGCCTGAGCCTGTACTCGGATTTCAACGGCGACTTCTTCGTCAACCTGCGCCTGGGCGTGCTGCGCGCGCCGGTGAACAAGATCGGCGGCGAGCTGCGCGGCCTGCTGCAGATCGGCGACGAGCCAAGCCTGCTGGTGGACTACTACCAGCCGCTGGGCACCGACAGCCAGTATTTCAGCAACATCGCGCTCAGCTACGAAAGCCCGAAGTTCGCCCTGTTCGACCCCGACGGCACGCGCCAGGCCAACTACCGCGCCCCGAGCTGGGGCGGCAAGCTGCTGCTGGGCCGCGAGTTCGGCAACTACGGCGCGGCCACGCTGGGCCTGCGCCGGCGCAACGGCCGGGCCGCGCTGGACGTGGGCGACCCGGTCTTCGACGGCTTGCGCTACGACATCGGCGAGGCGGAGTTCGCGCTCACCTTCGACCGCATCGACAGCAGCTACGTGCCGCGCGCCGGCACCCTGGCCACGCTGAGCCAGGTGGTGTCGCGGCCGGCGCTGGGCGCCGACGTCGCCTTCGAACAAACCAACCTGGACGTACTGCATGCCCGCGCCATCGGCAAGCACTCGGGCTTCGCCGGCCTGCGCTACCACGCCTCGAGCGATGACGTGGTGCCGATCCAGAGCCTGTTCCTGATCGGTGGGCTGACGCGCTTCGCGGGCTACCGACCGACCGAGCGGGCGGTGGCCAACTACGCCCTGGCCTACGGCGGCTACACCTACGAGCTGGGTCGCGTGATGAACCGTCCGGCGGTGCTGGGCGGCACGCTGGAATTCGGCCGCACCTGGCAGACGGGCCAGGACATGGACGACGGCGAGGAGGAACTGCACGCCAGCGTCTACTTCGGCTTCGACTCGTGGCTGGGCCCGCTGCAGCTGGGCTACGGCCTGCGCGAAGGCGGCGAGGGCATCTTCCTGCTTGAACTGGGCCGCAAGCGCTGAGCCCGGCTCAGGCGCCGCGACCCCAGTAGCCCAGCGCGCGCCTGATCTGCAGGCCCCGCACGAAGGCGCCGAACGGCCGCCGGCGCCGCGGCCCCAGCGCACCGTCCAGCAGCGCCTGGGTGGCGGCGATCACGCGCGCCGACGACTGGCCGTCGCGATACGGATGGATCTGGTCGGCATAGGCGGCGAGCGCCGCCTGCAGCGCCGCGTCGGGCGCGAAAGCCTTCGCCAGCATGGCGGGCAACGCGGCCGGGTCGTCGAAGTCGATCATGTGCGGCTTGGGCGCACGGTTGCGGAAGGTCAGCACCGGCTTGCGCTGCACCACGAACTCCGACACCACCGACGTGGTGTCGGCCAGCAGCACGTCGGCCGCGCGCTGGGCGCTGACCAGCTGCTCGGTCTCGAAGAAGGCCGCGTTCGGGCCGGCCAGCGCGCGGTAGCGCGCGAACAGCGCCGGCGCGCATTTGGGGTGCAGCGTGAGCAGCCAGTAGCGATCGCCGCGCGCGACCTGCGCGGCGATGGCGTCGAACAACAGCGGCGCCGCGCTGAGCCGTGGCGTGAAAGTGGACGCGAACATCACGATCGGCCGGCCGCGCGCGGGGGCGCGCAGCGCCTGCGTGGCCGCGTCCTCGTCGCCAAACAGCGGGTCGAGCTTGGGCCAGCCGGTTTCCACCACGGCGAAGTGGCCGTGGCGCTGCGCCAGCTCGCGGAACGGCGCGGTGGTGGCCGGGCCCTGCGTGCAGTAAAGGTCGAACAGCCCGCGCACGCGGAAATGCCCGCGCGCGTCTTCGCGCTTCTCGACGTTGAAGCCGTGGAAGAGCTGCACCTTGGCCCCGGCGATGAAGGGCGGCACGTCGTTGGCCGCGCTGAACACCGCCCGCGGCCGCAGCGCCACCGCCTGCGCCACGTCCACGGCGCGCACCGGGGCGGGCAGCAACGCGCCGGCGGCGCCCTCCACCAGCAGCGCATGCACGCCGTGGCCCTGCGCCACCAGCGCCCGGGCCAGGGGCTGCAGGATCGGCAGCGCGTAGCGTTCCGTTGCGTAAAGCACGTAGTCCGCCAAGCCCGCCTCCCCGTTCAACGCATCGTGGCATTATCGCGTCGGGCGTGGGCACCCGCCTAGCAGCGGCCACCACGGGCCGCGACCGCAGCCGCCGACGCCGTGGCCGCCCGGGCAGCGGGTGGCCACGCTGCCGGCGGAGTATCGACTGACCGGGCGTTGCCCGCTTGCGCAAGGATGGACATGGCAGATCCCCAGTGCCTCCGGGCGCACATCACCGCCTGCGTGATCACGCTCAACGAAGCCGACCGGCTCGGCGACTGCCTGGCCTCGCTGGAGTTTTGCGACGAGATTGTGGTGGTGGACAGTTTTTCCAGCGACGCCACGGTGGCGCTGGCGACACAAGGGGGCGCACGCGTCGCCCAGCGCCGCTTCGAGGGCTACCGCAGCCAGAAGCAGTTCGCGGTGGAAATGGCCCAAAACCCCTGGGTGCTGTGCCTGGACGCCGACGAGCGCATCAGCCCCGAGCTCGCGCAGTCCATACAGCGCGCACGGGACGGCGGCTTCGCCGGCGCGGCAGGCTATCGCTTCGCACGCCTGTCGAATTACTTCGGCCGGTTCCTGCGCCATGGCAACGCCTATCCCGACCGCGTGCTGCGCCTGTTCGACC
This sequence comes from Lysobacteraceae bacterium, assembly GCA_031418815.1. Lineage (GTDB taxonomy): Bacteria > Pseudomonadota > Gammaproteobacteria > Xanthomonadales > Xanthomonadaceae > Arenimonas. The sequence continues at coordinate 15,061 of JANOJQ010000043.1, read as the reverse complement.
GGCGCCAGGGCGGCTGGCGCGGCCAGCGCGAAGTGCACGAGTCGGCCACGGTGGACGGCCCGGTGGCGCTGCTGGCCGGCGACCTGCTGCACTACCCGTACCGATCGCTGCACAACCAGCTCGCGAAGACCGAGTCCTACGCCCGCATGATGGCCACGCACGAATTCGGGCGCGGCAAGCGCGCCAGCCTCGCCAAGCTGGTGCTGGCGCCGGCCTGGCGCTTCTGGCGCGGCTTCGTGCTGCGCGGTGGCTTCCTGGACGGCTGGCACGGCCTGGTCTACGCCTATGTCCGCGCGAACTACGTCCGCCAGAAAACCGTGATGCTCTGGCTGCTCGAACGCGGCCAGCCCGTGGTCGACCCGGGGCCGGCGCCAAAGGAAGCGCCGCCCGTGCAGGGCGCTGCGCAGGATCCTCGGGCCTGAGGCCGAGGGTCCACTGGACAGCGCCCGGGGACTCTTTCACTATCGGGACAACGGTGAGGAGGTCCTCCGCCAGGCAGCCACAGGGGGCGCCATGTCATCACTCGCGGAGCTGCACGCGGCGCTCATCGCGCTGGGCCAGGGCGGCAAGACGGCCAAGCTGTACTTCTATTTCACCGACCCCGGCGAGATGCGCCAGCAGTCGGGTTTCATCTTCGTGGACGGGGGCCTGCGCTGCCACCTGTCGCTCGGCGGGCTGGCGCCGGCCGAGGTCATGGCTCGTTTGCCCAGGCTGGCCTACTCCAAGATCGCGTCTCTGCCGGCGCTGACGGTGGACGCCGCCACCGCCGCCATACCGCCGATATGGTTGGTCGAGCTGGTCGAGCACCTGGACCCCGCGCGGCTGCGCGAACCGGTGGCGGCGCCAGCGCCAGCGCCAGCGCCCGCTCCCGCACCCGCGGCGCCGGAACCCACACCGGCACCCGCACCGGCACCGCAGGCGTTCTACTCGCACGTGTCTTTGCAGAAGGACGTGCTCGCCCTGCTCGAGGGCATCTACGGCATCGGCGCGTCGAAGAAGGTGGAAAGCCTTGCGGCCAGCTCGCCGCCGCACCAGTACCCCGCCGAGTTCCTGGCCAAATGCCGCCAGTACGCCGCCGTGATGCTGGGCGACCGCAAGGCGGGCGAGCTGTTTCAGGCCATCGAGGAAAAAGTCGCCGGCCAGCGCCACTGAGCCACGGCGACACCCCGCGCCACCACGCCCTTCGCCCACCAGGAGTCCATCGGTTATGCCCGCCATGACACGCGCCATTGCTTTGGTCTGGGTGCTTGCGACCCTCATGCTGCTCGTCTTCCCGCTGCTGGGCGTGGACGACTCGGTCCGGCTCTATTACTCCAACGCCATGCAGACCCTGACCAGCCTGCTGGCGGCGGGCATCTGTTTCTATGCCACTTCGGCCTTCCCGCAAGGCAGCCCGCTGCGCAAGGTGTGGGCCGCCATCGGCGCCGGCGTGCTGGCGTGGGGCATCGGCGCGACCATCTTCGGCGCCTACCCGCTGCTCACCGGCGGCGAGGAAACGCCCTATCCCTATTACTCCGACGTGGGCTACCTGCTGACGGGCCCGTTCATGATCATCGGCCTGCTGATCTTCAAGCGCGCAACCGGGCTGGAATCACCGCTCTGGGGCAAGATGCTGGCCGCGGTGCTGCTGCTGGCCGCGGGCGCGATGGCCTACCGCGCCAATGCCGAAGGCCTGGTGGACCCGGACCTGGCGATGAAGCTCACCTCGCTGGGCTACCTGGTGTTCGACCCGGTGCTGCTGGCCGTGACCGTGCTCACCGCCACCGGCTTCCGCGGCGGCGAAGTGGGCGCCGCGTGGTGGTACGCCGTCGGCGGCATCATCCTGTATTTCATCGCCAACCAGGCCTACACCTTCCTGGTGCTGGCGGAAACCTATGCCACGGGACACCCGATCGACATGGGTTGGATGCTGGGCTTTGGCTTCATCGCCTGGGCCGCCCTCAAGACCCGACGCCTGATGGCATGACGCGGCGCTGGCGCGTGGTGTTCCCCTTTAGTATGGGGGGACACCCCGTGGAGCCCTGCCTGGCATGAGTGACCTGCAGCCAAATCCATTGCCGGACTGCGGGCTGGTGGTGGGCATCACCGGTCACCGCGACCTGCGCGACGACCAGTTGCCGGCCCTGCGCGAACAGGTCCGCGGTTTTTTCCTCGGCCTGCGCCGTGACTACCCGGGCCTCCCGCTGACGCTGCTGTCGCCGCTGGCCGCCGGTGCCGACCAACTGGTCACCGGCGTCGCGCGCGAGCTGGGCGTACGGGTGGTGGCGGTGCTGCCGGTGCCCGTGGCGATGTACCGGAACGATTTCGCGGACGCCGCTTCGCAGGCTACCTACGACGACCAGCTGGCGCACGCCCAGGTGCTGGCGCTGCCGATCCTGCACGCCAGCGACCCCGAGGCGGTAGCGCGCGGCGGCCATGCCCGCGACCTGCAGTACGCGCAGGCCGGCATCTTCGCCTCAAGCCATTGCCATATCCTGCTGGCGCTGTGGGACGGCGAGCCTTCGCCACTGCTGGGCGGCACCGCGCAAGTGGTCGCCTTCCACCTGCAGGGCAGCATGCCCGAAGCGATCGACCGCCGGCAGTCGGCGGCGGTGACGCTGGGGCTGGACGAGGAAACGCTGGTGCACCACATCCCGGTCGCACGCCGCGGCGGTGCCGATGCCACCGGCGCGCCGCGTTGGCTCACGTCGGGCAGCCAGCTGCAGGAACACGCCGCCATACCGCCGGCGTTCGACCAGATCTTCCGGCGCCACGCCGAGTTCATCGCCGACCGCGCGCGCTACGCGGAGGAGATCACGCAAGCAGTGGCCAACGACGCCTCCGTCTGCCCGATCCAGCGCCAGTTCGTCGCCGCGGACTGGCTGGCCACCACCTATCGCCGGCGCGTCGGTCGCGTACTGCTGGCCACTTACCTGGTGACCGGCCTGATGGGCTTTTCGTTCATCGCCTACTCCGACATCGTCGCCCAGGACCTGATGCTGTACGTGTTCCTGGCGCTGTTCGCCACCGGCGTGGCGATGAACGCGCTGGCGCAGCGGCGCGAGTGGCACCGCAAGTACATCGATTACCGCGCGCTGGCCGAGGGCCTGCGGGTGCAGTCCTACTGGCGCCGCGCCGGCATCGTCGACAGCAGCCGGCCGTCGTTCGCGCACGACAATTTCCTGCAGAAACAGGACGTGGAGCTGGGCTGGATCCGCAACGTGATGCGCGGCGCCAGCGTGGACGGCATGCTTGAGCCGCTGTCGCCCGGCCGCGACGGCCTGGCGCAGGTGATGGACGAGTGGATTGGTGGCCCCGGCGCCAACGGCCAGCTCGACTACTACCTCAACACCGCCGCCAAGCGCGCCGTGCAGCACCGCCGCAGCCAGCTGTTGGCCTCGGCCTGCCTGTGGACCGGCATGGGCCTGAGCCTGCTGCTGGCGGTGTTCGCGCGCGCGCTGGACGGCTCGCTGCAGAGCCTGATGGTGGCGGCGATGGGCCTGCTGTCGATGACCGCCGCCGTGCATGAGGCCTATGCCTACAAGAAGGCCGACAAGGAGCTGATCAAGCAGTACCGCTTCATGGCGCGCATCTTCGGCGCCGCCCAGCGCCGGCTGGCGCAGTGCCGCACCCAAGAGGAACAACGCCAGGTCCTGCGCACGCTGGGCGAGGCTTCCCTGGCCGAGCATGCGGAGTGGACGCTGATGCACCGCGAGCGGCCGCTGGAGCATTCGCGGCTGTGATGCCGATGCGGCGGGCATGCCGGCCCGCCGCGCCGCGGCTCAGCCCGGCGTGGCCGCCTCGTACATGCGGTAGCCGGCATCCGCCATGCCCAGCGATTCGTAGGTGCGCTGGGCGTTGGCGTTGTCGCGCTCGACGTACAGGCGCAGGCCGCACACCGCCGGGTTGGCGCGGGCGCCGGCCAGCACGTGGGCGTACAGCGCCGCGTACACGCCTTTCCGGCGCTGCTCCGGGGCCACGTACACACTCTGGATCCACCACCAGTCGCCGTTGCGCCAGTCGCTCCACTCGTAGGTGAGCATCAGGGTGCCCGCGGCTCCGGCGCCGCGTTCGGCGACGAAGTAGGCGCCGCGCCGCGGCTGGTCGAGCACGGCGCGGATGCCCTTTTCCACCGTGCCCGGGTCGAGGGCCTTGTGTTCGGTTTCCAGCGCCATCGCGATGGCCCAGTCGCGCAGCCGCGGCACGTCGTCCGCAGTGGCGGCGCGGATGGCCCAGGCGCCCTCGCTCACTGCGCCGGATCCGCGCCGGTGGCCGACGACATCTCGGCTTCGATCCTGCCGCAGGCGATGCGGCCGCCGGCGTTGCCGGTGGGCTGGGTGGTGTAGTCGTCGGCGTTGGCATGCACGATCACGCCGCGGCCGATGATGTCCAGGTCGCCACCACCGCCGATCTGCAGGCCGTCCAGGCGCTGGTCCACCGCGGCCACGCCGTCGGGGCCGGCCACCTGGTTGGGGATGTCGCCGGCGTGGTGTTCGCCGCCACCTTCGCGATTGCCATGCGCGGCGGCGGCGGGGTTGAAGTGGCCGCCGGCGCTGGACGCATCGGCCGCCGTGCAGTTGCCGAACTCGTGGATGTGGAAGGCGTGCGTGGCGCCGGGCTTGAGGCCGGTGAACGAACCGGTGACGCGCACGCCGCCGTTGTCCACTTCGAAGCGCAGGTCGCCGGCGACCGTGCTGTCGCCGACCGGCATCATCGTCGCGCGGGCGGACGCGGCCAGCTGGGTTTCGACGGCCGCGGGCGCGGGCTCGACGGCGGCCTGCGGCGGGGCCGGCGCTTCGGCCGGCGCGGCGGGGGCCGGCGGTTCGGCCGGCTTGCACGCGGACAGCGCCAGCGCGGCGCCAAGCAACATCAGGGTGCGGTTGATCGCCATGGTGTTTCCTCCGAGGGAAGCCGCCAGCCTGCGCCGGGCGACATTAAACCGGGGTCAAGGGCGTCGCGTGCGGCTGGCGCCCAGTTTGCGGGTCAGGGTGTTGCGGCCCAGGCCCAGGCTTTCGGCCGCGCGCTGGCGATGGCCGTCGCTGGCTTCCAGCGCGGTTTCCAGCAGCACTTGGTCGAAGCGTTCGCGCAGGGTGGCGTGGATGCCTTCGTCGCCGCGGGCCAGCGCCTCGCGCGCGGCCACGGCCAGCAGCCGCGGCCAGTCCGTGGTGTCGCGGGTCTCGCCCACGCGCAGCGCCGACCCCAGGTCGCGCAAGCCGATGCTGTCGCCCGGCGCCAGCGCCACCAGGCGCCAGCACAGGTTTTCCAGCTCGCGCACGTTGCCTGGCCATTCGTATTTGTCCAGGCGCTTGAGGGCATCGGGATGCAGGCGCTTGGCCGGCGTGCCCAGGCGGCGCGCGGCCTGCGCCAGGAAACGCTGCGCCAGGGCGGGCACGTCGCCCTTGCGCTCGCGCAGCGGCGGCAGCCGCAGGCGCACCACGTCCAGGCGATGCAGCAGGTCGGCGCGGAACCGGCCTTCGCGCACCAGCGCGTCAAGATCCTGGTGGGTGGCGGCGATCACGCGCACGTCCACCTTGATCAGTTCGCGGCCGCCGACGCGGAAGAATTCGCCTTCGGCCAGCACGCGCAGCAGGCGCGTCTGCAGGGCGGCGGGCATGTCGCCGATTTCGTCCAGGAACAGCGTGCCGCCGTCGGCCTGTTCGAAGCGGCCCACGTGGCGCTTCTGGGCGCCGGTGAAGGCGCCGGCTTCGTGGCCGAACAGTTCGCTTTCCAGCAGCTCGGCGGGAATGGCCGCGGTGTTGAGCGCGACGAAGGGTTTGCGCGCGCGCGGCGATTCGCGGTGCAGGGCGCGGGCCACCAGCTCCTTGCCGGTGCCGGTTTCGCCGGTGACCAGCACCGACAGCGGCGCCTGCGCCAGCCGGCCGATGGCGCGGAACAGTTCGCGCATTGCCGGCGCCTCGCCCACCAGCGCGTCGCCGATCTCGGGTTCGGGCGCGGGCGGCGCCTCGGTGCGCTGCGGCAGCGCGCGCGCGGCCAGCGCCACGGCTTCGTCCAGGTCGAAGGGCTTGGAAAGGAACTCGTGCGCGCCGCCGCGGAAGGCGCCGGCGGTGCTGGCGATGTCGGTGTAGGCCGACATCACGATGACGGGCAGGTCGGGGCGGCGGGCCTTCAAGGCGTCCAGGAAGGCCAGGCCGTCCATGCCGGGCATGCGCACGTCGGTGAATACCAGGTCGGGCGCGGGCTCGTCTTCCAGCGCGGCCAGGGCCAGGCGGGCGCCCTCGAAGGCCTGCACGGTGTAGCCGGCGTCGCGCAGGGCTTCGGCCAGGACGAAGCGCACGGCGCGGTCGTCGTCGATGACCCAGAGGCGGGAGGGGGTAGCGTGCATAGGGCGAGTTTGCACCATGAAGGTGCAAAATGGTATGCATCCCATCGGCTTCCTGGACTGGGGCGGCTCGGCTTGTACGGCCCAAGTCCGACGTCGTTTCGGCGGCTCGACCGCCCGTTCACCCGCTCGTAGCTGCCAGGTTAGACCCAGCGCCGTCAGACGAGTCCTTCCATGGCGTTTGTCGTTGACTTGACCCGCACGCCACGGGCTCCGGGTGGCGGCGATTCGATAGTACCGAAGCCAGAGATCGGCCGGATGACCTGCGGGACGATACCCGTTGGCCGCTCGGCCATGAAGATCATGTCGATGATCCCGTCATCGGGAAGTTCCGGGCCGATGACCATGGCGACGACCAGTTCAGGCTTTGTCCACCCCAGCGTGCCCACCGTGCCGCCTGCGCTGACTTGCCACTGCGGAGGGTTGGATTTCACGATCTTGATCTCGACCCTTTCAACGCTCAGTACCGGTTCCATCTTTGTACTCCTGGGCAACCGACTTCTTTCGATCTGAGTTTCCTACCATGTGTCAGCTTGGATGGTTAGCGCGACCTTCGTCTCCGCCACAGTGTCGGGCCCGACCAAGGGGTTGACCCCGATTTCGCGGGTAATGGAAATTGAAGGCCGCCACCGAATGGTTTTATCTGTGGGATCTGAGAACTGGTAGCTCAAGCCGAAGGACCCAAAGTCTTCGTTTCGCTCGTCCGCACCATCGGGACTGCGGAAATCGGAGAAGTATTGCCAGCGGACACTGGCCTCCAGGCGGGGCGTAATCGTGTTCAGACGCGAAGTCATCTCAAGTCCAACGTAGCCACTGGTCCATATCCCGTCCGCTACCCCGGATTCGCTCCGGTTCTCCCCCATCACTCCGAAGAACGGCTTGAAGGTATAGACATTCTCGGTGACGCTGTCGAGGTTTCTGCTGTACCAGCGATTCCGGATGACATCGACGTGCACCGACGCAACCTCGCTGTCCGCATCGTTGTAGATATCCACCCGGCGGTAGATCGTTGGCCAGATGTTGAAACCAGTCCCTGTCTGGTAGTTGTCCGGTGTTACGACCAGCGCAAGGCCAACGCCAGCGACACGGACATCACTTTTTTTGTCCGCGTTTTCCGATCGCTTCCACTGGCCGAGGGCGAACGGTTGCCATTCAACATTGCTATCCTCGTCAAAATCTTCACTGCTGCGGTTTCGGTTGAAAATAGCCATCACGGAGAAATTTCCGCTGACGTACTCCTCGCCCTTGTCCCGCTCATAGACAACGGACGCACCCTTTGGTCCAAACTCGGCCCTCGGGTTTGGAAATGGACTGGCGTCGTTTCGCACGACAAACCTGACATAGGTGTCGCGCACCGGGGTCGTGACGATCTCGTCATCTTCAACTTCCGGCGCGCCTTCTGGTAGCACGGCTGGAACTGACGTGTTCTTCTGCCGATTCCTGTCCCACTGCTCGTAGCACGCGAGACGATGGAGGGGAACGCTGATCTCGCGGCACTGCGATGCATCCACATCGTTTGCCGACAATAAGGCGAGCGCCAGGACAAGGTTCATGTTGGCTCGCCCTTCGGCACCTTGGTCTTGGACTTCTTGCAAGCGACGGCAATGACGTCGCCTACGAGCTTGGCCTGCTGCAGATCCAGAATCTCGACCAAGGTGAAATCGCCGATTTCCGCGACAATCAGCTGCTTGTTGAGCGGCTTGCACAGCCAGGCATTCATGACCCCTGGGATTCCCAATGAGGCCAGGGTAGCCGATGCGGCCGGTTGCTTGAGTAAATTCGGATCCAGGTCTTGCTCGGACACATAGTCAATGGCAACAAGCGCGGCCCGCTTGACGGCATCGTATCTCTTTCCCATGTCAGCTCCCTGTGGCTGTTCCTGCCAGATCTACTGCGATCCGCAGCCTTTTGCTTCCCCGCACGCTGGCAAAAACTGGTTGCAGTCCCCCAGGGCGAGCGCGACCCCTCCAGCGACCCCGCAACGAAGAGACATTGGTTGCTGTGGCTGGGCTTGACTGGAAGAGATCACGAAGCCGGCATCGCCGCAACGGAAATAGTTCACAGCATGGCCGCCATATCCGGCCATGCTCGGAATGGGCTATTGTTTTCCCGGAGAATCAAGACATTGACGGAATGGCTAACGACAGCGCCCAACTGATACCTGACGAGCTGCTTGGCGAGTTGGCGGCCCCGGGAGGGCTACGCTCGTTCAAAAAGGGCGAGCTCTTGGTATCGGAAGGTGACGTAGCGGAATCGGTGTTCGTACTCGTCATCGGCCGGCTCAAGGTTTTTACCCGCGATGCCAAAGGGCGTGAGCTCGTCTACAACGACATGCGGCCGGGTGAATTCTTCGGCGAGATGCTACTTGATGGCGGCGTACGCTCTGCTTCGGTAAAGGCCACGGAGCCTGCAGCTTGCATCGAGATCGGATTTTCGGAGCTCCGGAATTTCATGGGACAGAACCCTGCTTTTGCGGAGTTCGTAATCCTGACCTTGATCCGGCGACTGCGACATGCAACCCATCAGGTCCGGGGCCTGGCGTTGAACGGCGTATACGAACGCGTCGTCGATTTTATGAAGTCAGAAGCCGTCGAGCAGGAGGGTCACCTGGTCATTCCATCTTCGCTCACCCAACAGGAAATGGCTTCCCGGGTAGGCGCCACTCGGGAGATGATCAGCCACGTCGTCCGGGACCTGCACCGCGGTGGTTTTCTTGCGAAGGACGGCCGGCGGCGACTTGTCCTGATCAAGGAGCCGCCCAAGCGTTGGTAGGGAAATCACTATCGTCGTGGACGTGGCCCGACATAGCCCCCACTGTCGACAGGTCATGGCCCCTGCTTGCATCAACCAGGCGTCGGCCGATACAAGCAGAAGGGACCCACATCTCAGCGGTCCAGAGCTTGGGGTGCCGAACCGGGCGACGCCAGGGGCTGAACTGGTTCAATCTCAGTCAACCCTTGGTTGTTTGAAGGGAGCGAATCGTGCCGGGGAAGTGACCCGACCCCGTTCTCAGCCCAGGAATCGCCGCAGGGGCGTATGCCGCACCAGCCCCTGGTAGCTGACCAGGCACAGGGCCATCGTGCAAACGGCGGACAGCGCGAAGTTCAGCGTCCAGTGCCAGTCTTGGTCCATCAGCAGGTACTGCAGCGCGAACACCAACGGCAGATGCACGACGTAGATCCATTAGGCGCTCTGGGCCAGGTAGCGCATCGCGGCATTCGGACGATCCAGCAGGCGATGGCCGGCCAGCAGGAGTAGGCAAACGACGCGGATCGCCGCACTCGCCAGCGCCAATGATGGCGCTAGCAGCCGGGCGTGGGGAGCCGGCATCGCCGCGCGCCGCAGCCGGCGGCCGACCTTCGTGCGAATGCACAGCCTGGCCATGCGCGCGGTGTTCGGCTCGGGCCTGTATGCGTCGGCTTGGGCCACAGCGTTCATTGCCTGGTACGGATGCCGTCCGCGGCGCCCCTGCCAAACTTCCATCCATCCGTTCCCTGGAGAAGCCTCCTGAAAATCCCGGCCCGCTACGCGCCGATCCTGTTTCGCGCCATTCTTTCCGCCTTGATGGTGACCATCGTCTCGGCCTTCGTGATCGCCACCACGCAAGGCTTGCAACCGGGCTTCCTCAGCCAGTGGGCCAAGAGCTGCGCCACCACCTGGCCGATCGCCTTCGTGTCCGTGACCCTGATTGCGCCGGTGGTGCGCCGTATCGTGGCGCGTATCACGGCGTGAGCCGCCGCGCGTGCAACGCAACGCCCCGCATTGGCCGCCGGGCAGATCGCACGGCCATCAAGCGCGATGCACGAACACTCTTGCGGAACCTGCGCATGTGCGCGCCCTTGGCCCATGGCATGGCTATTGCAGCGGTGTTGGCCATGCCCGGTGTTTTCCGGCATCTCCAGGGACACCGCCATGAGCCGCAAGCCCCATCCTGACAGCCGCGCAGCGAAGGAAAACGAGGCCTCGCCCACCGAGGGCACCACCACTGCGGCCAACGGCGGCTACGCCGAGAAGCACGGGCCGCGCCACGACAAGGATGGCTGGGGCGAAGCCAATGCCGCGCAAAGCGATCGGGCAGGCACGGCGGAAGACACGCAGGGCCACGCGGCGGGCGAGCGCAGCTTCGACAACGGCAAGCTCGATCCGGCATCTGCGGAGGCGGCCAGCGACGCGTCCCTGCGCGAACCGGGCGAGCTCGGCGCTGAGGACGCCAGTCGCCGCCCGAGCAGGATGAAGCGTCGCCCGGCTTGAGCGTGGACGTGAACAACGCGCCGCCCAGCCGCAACGGTACCCAGATCGATTTCGGCCAGGGCGACGGGCAGGGCTATGTCCACACGGGCAAGCCTGGTGCGCCGGATCCGGACGCGTGAAGCGGCGCACTGGCGCGGCGCCTACCCCACGAACCGCCGCAGCGGCGTGTGCCGCACCAGCAGCTGGTAGCTGAGCAGGCAGATGGCGAGCGTGCCGGCGCTGGCCAGCGCGAACTTCAGCGGCCAGGCCAGGGCGCTGTCCATCATGGCGAACTGCAGCGCGAACAGAAGCGGCAGGTGCAGCAGGTAGGTCCAGTAGGCGCTCTGCGCGAGGTACTGCATCGTGGCGCTGGGCCGGTTCAACAGGCGCTGCCCCGCGACCAGGCACAGCACGGTCAGCCACACGCTCAGGCAGGCTTCCAGCGCGGCCACCGGCCACGATGCGGTGGACTGGGTCGCGCCCGGAAGTTCAACCGACAGGCGCAAGAGGAACAGCGCATAAAGCACTCCGCTGCCTGCGACCAGCCAGGGCAGGCACGTGCGCGCGCGCTCCAGCCAGGCCGGCTGGCCGTGCATCAAGCTGCCCATCGCGTAGAAAGCGCCGTAGAAACCCAGCGCCCAGAACTGCGGCAGCAGGCCTTCGGGCGCCGGGTGCGGCGCGCTCACCGACGCCAGCGCAGGCACCAGCAGCACCGGCAGGCCTAGCAGCAACCACGCCGGATGCCGGGCCAGCACGCCGCGCACCGCGCGCGCCATGTCCAGCGTGCGCGCCACCCAGTGCAGCACGGCCAGCAGCAGCAGGTAGTACAGGAACCACAGGTGCGAGGTGCCCAGCGGCGCCTGCGGGCGATCGTCCATCTGGATCCACTCGCGCACTATCACCAGGAACGCGGACGGGTGCTGCACGTTGTCCACCGCCCACATCACCGCCGCCGACAGCGACAGCCACGCCAGCGGCCACGCCACCAGGAACGGCAGCGCGATGCGCCGGACGCGCTGCCGCGCGAAAGCCACGCCGCCGCGCCGCTCGATCACCCAAGCGGCGAAGAAGCCCGCCACCAGGAAAAACAGCGGCATGCGCACCAGGTGCAGCCCCCACGCAACGACATCCACCCACACGCTGTTCTGGCGGTCGGCCGTGGGGAAGAAGCCGTGCATCAACGGGCTGAAAGCCAGCGCGGCGTGGAAGAACACGCCGGCCAGCATGGCCAGCGCCCGCAGGTGGTCCATGTAGTGCAGCCGGTCCTGCGTGGCGGTCACGCCCGTGCCCTCAGTAGAAGGCCGGCTTGCGGCCGTGCACCCAGGCGGTGGCGGCGATCACCAACACCGACAGCAGCCCCAGCGTGGCCAGGATGGCCACGGCGGTGGGCGTCCACACCAGCGCGTCCACGCCGACGCGCTTGTTGATCTCGGGCAGCTGCGCCAGGCCCATGATGTAGGGATTGATCAGAACCATCGAGCCGATCATCGCGAACGTGGCCCAGCCTTCGGACTCCACCGACATCGCCACGGCCAGCGAAACGGCGTAGGCAAAGAGGATGTAGGCGAAGATCAGCAGCGCGTAGACGAACAGCCCGTCGGGCAGCGGCGTCAGCAGCACCACCGCCAGCGTGCCGCCCAGCAGCACCACGAACGGCACGCCAAACGTCAGCCCATTGCCGACCAGCTTGGACACGGTGAAGTCCAGCGGCGACACCGGCAGGCTCATCACGAAGGCCAGCGTCTGGTCCTTGCGCTCGACCACCAGCGCGGTGGAGATCGAGAAGCACGCCGCCGAGACCAGCACGATCAGCAGCGTCAGCGAGCCGATGTAGAAGGCCCAGGGCTTGGCCAGCCCGAGAAAGCACAGGGCCACGATGCCGGCCAGCACGTACACGGCCAGCTGCTTCTGGAACAGCTGCCAGTCCTTGGCCACCAGCAGGCGGATCACGGGAGTGTTGAGGGTCATGCCACGGCTCCGGAGCGAACGGCGGTTACGAAGATGTCTTCCAGCGCCATCGGGTCGGCGCGCTGCACCTGCAGGCCCTGCGCGGCCAGGCGGGCGGGCAGGCCGTCGTCCCAGGTGCGGGCCTTGATTTCCACCAGGCTGCCGTTGGCGCGCGCGCTGGCGATTTCCGGCCAGGCCTCGATTCCCGCGGGCAGCGCGCCCTGGCAGACGATGCGTCGCCAGCGGTCCACGAACACGTGCTTGTCGGCGGACGCAACCAGCCGGCCCTGGTGCAGGAAGGTGATGTTGTCGGCCAGCTGCTCCACGTCGTGTGTGTTGTGCGAGGAGAACAGCACGCTGCGGTGTTCGTCGCGCAGCACGTCTGCCAGGGCTTCCAGCACTTCGATGCGCGCCACCGGGTCGAGGCCGGTGGTGGGTTCGTCCAGCAGCAGCAGGCGCGGGCGGTGGGCCAGGCACAGCAGCAGCAGGGCCTTCACCCGCTGGCCGTGCGAGAAGCCGCCGACGGCCTGTTCGGCGTGCAGCTCGAAACGCTTGATCAGGTTGGCCGCGTAGGCCTCGTCCCAGCCGGGGTAGATGCGGCGGATGAGGTCCATGTGCCAGCGCAGGGACTGGCCGCGGTACAGGCGCATGTCTTCGGACGCAAAGCCGATGTCGCGCTTGGCGGCCACCTGGGCGTCGGGCAGGCGGTGGCCCAGAACGGTCACTTCGCCGGCGTCGGCCGCCGCCAGGCCGGTGAGCAGGCGCAGCAGGGTGGTCTTGCCGGCGCCGTTCACGCCCACCAGGCCCATCACCTGGCCTTCGGGCAGGTCCAGCGTGATGTCCTGCAGGGCGAAGTGCGGGTAGCGCTTGGCGATGCCGGACAGGGAGAAAGCGTGGGTCATGGCGTGGGTCCTTGGCGGGTTCCGTTGTTGGCCGCGGGGTCGGGGTCGGCGGCCTGGTCGATCAGGCGGTGGAGTTCGCTGCGGGGCAGGCCCAGGCGGGTGGCGCAGGCCAGCAGAGCCTCGAGCTGGCGCTGCAGCTCTTCATGCATCAGCACGGTGGGCAGGTCGCCGCCCTCGGCCACCACCGAGCCCTTGCCCTGGCGGGTGGCGATGACGCCGGCGCGCTCCAACTCTTCGTAGGCGCGCCGCACCGTGATCACGCTGACCCGGCTGGCCGCGGCCAGCTCGCGGATGGACGGCAGCGACTGCCCGGCCGTCCAGTCCCCGGCCATCACCTTGGCGGTGACCTGGTCGACGATCTGCTGGTACATCGGCCGCGGGTCGCCGGCGGACAAGAAGAGTTCGGGGTTCACGAAGGCCACTGTGCTGCCGGAGTATGCACAGTATGCACAGTCGCCAGCAGGCTGGCAACGGTAACGGGGTCAGATCAACTTCCCGGGAGAACGACGCGCCGGAGGGCCAAATCCTGTCCCCCGGGAAGTTGCTCTGACCCCGTTACTGCTCTTCGTCGGGGACGGGAATGAGCAGCGTAAACACGGTGTGGCCGGGCCGCGAGCGGTAGCTCAGCGAGCCGCGGTGCTCCCGCGCCACCTGCTGCGCCAGCGGCAGGCCCAGGCCGGTGCCTTCGGCGCGGCCGCTCACCAGCGGCAGGAAGATGCGCTCGGCCAGGTCGTCGGGCACGCCGCGGCCGTCGTCGGCGATCTCCACGCGCACCACGAGTTTGTGCGCCGCGTCGCCGATCAGCAGGTGGTGCTCGGCGCGCGTGCGCAGCTGCACCTGCGAGGCGCCCGACTCCAGCGCGTTGCGCACCAGGTTCCACAGCGCCTGCGCCAGGCGGTCGGCGTCGCCGGGGAACTGGGGCAGCGAAGGGTCGAAGTCGCGCACGATCTTGATGGCCCAGCCGGCCTCCACTTCCGCCAGCTGGCGCACGCGTTCGAGCACGGCGTGGATGTTGGTGGGGTGGAAATCGTTGGGCGGCGCCGGGTTGAGCAGGCGTTCGACCAGCGCGGCCAGGCGATCGACTTCGCTGCCGATCAGTTCGACCAGCTCGCGCGCGTCCTCGCCCTCGACGCGACGGCCCAACAGCTGCGCCGCGCCCTTGAGGCCGGCCAGCGGATTTCGGATTTCGTGCGCCAGGCCCTTGAGCGCGGCGGACAGTGCGGCGGGCAGCATCGTGGCCGGGTCTTCGCCGGGGAATTCGTCGGTCGGGTGCACCTCCATGCGGATGCCGCCGTCTTCGGTGCGGGCCAGCCACAGTTCGGCAAAGCGTTCGGTGCCGCCGGGGAAGGCCAGCCGCGCGCGACGCACGCGCACCCCTTCGCCGGTGTCGGGCAGGCGCGAAAGCAGGTTGGCCAGGCGGCTGTGTTCGCCGTCGAGTTCGGCCAGCGCCAGCCCCGCCAGGCGCCGCACGCTCACGCCCAGCCAACTGGCGAACGCGGGATTGCAGCCCAGCAGCCGGCCCTGCCCGTCGGCCCAGGCGATGGGCGTAGCGAGGCTGTCGGCGGGCGGGGCGACCGGGGAAGTCATTGCACGATCATAGTGCGTTGCCCCGCCACCGGAGCATCCACGCAAAACAAGAACGGGGTCAGGTTCACTTCTTTTC
>JANOJQ010000042.1:0-20578 GCA_031418815.1 Lysobacteraceae bacterium | reverse complement strand
ACCCGCGAAGACGCCGCGCGCCTGTTCGTGCGCCTCGCCCCGGGCCCGGTCGAGCGCATCGCGCTGTCGTCGCTCGCCGCAGCGAACGTGCGCCTGGGCCTGGCCCTGTCCGACGACGAAATCGAGTACCTGCAGCAGCGTTACGCTGAATTGGGCCGCGACCCGACCGACGCCGAGCTGATGATGTTCGCCCAGGCCAACTCCGAGCACTGCCGCCACAAGATCTTCAACGCCGACTGGACCATCGACGGCGAGCCGCAGCCGCTGTCGTTGTTCAAGATGATCAAGAACACCCACGCCCAGTCGCCCCAGCTCACGCTGACCGCCTACAGCGACAACGCCGCGGTGGTGGAAGGCCATCCGGGCGCACGCTTCCGCGCCGACCTTGCCAGCGGCGACTACGGCCACAGCGCGCCGGTGGATTCCGCTTTCTGCATCAAGGTGGAAACCCACAACCACCCCACCGCCATCTCGCCTTTCCCCGGCGCCGCCACCGGTTCGGGCGGCGAGATCCGCGACGAAGGCGCCACCGGCCGCGGCGGCAAGCCCAAGGCCGGCCTCACCGGGTTCTCGGTGTCGCACCTGCGCATTCCGTCGCTGCCGCGCCCGTGGGAAGCCGACCGCCCGCTCAACCCGCGCATGGCCACGGCCCTGGAAATCATGACCGACGGCCCGATCGGCGCCGCGGCCTTCAACAACGAGTTCGGCCGTCCGGCGCTCACCGGCTATTTCCGCAGCTTCGAGCTGCCGACCGACCAGCCCGGCCTGAGCCGCGCCTACGACAAGCCCATCATGCTGGCCGGTGGCCTGGGCGCGATCGACCGCTGCCAGGTCAAGAAGCTCGACCTGCGCGCCGGCGACTTCGTGGTGGTGCTGGGCGGCCCGGCGATGCTGATCGGCCTGGGCGGCGGCGCCGCATCGTCGGTGGCCTCGGGCCAGAGTTCGGAAGACCTCGACTTCGCCTCGGTGCAGCGCGACAACCCCGAGATGCAGCGGCGCTGCCAGGAAGTGATCGACCGCTGCTTTGCCCAGGGCGAGCGCAACCCCATCCTCACCGCGCACGACGTCGGCGCCGGCGGCCTGTCCAACGCCATCCCCGAGCTGCTG
Source organism: Lysobacteraceae bacterium (assembly GCA_031418815.1). GTDB lineage: Bacteria > Pseudomonadota > Gammaproteobacteria > Xanthomonadales > Xanthomonadaceae > Arenimonas. Next base: position 19,471 of record JANOJQ010000042.1, on the reverse strand, counting down.
CACGACTCGAACGTCGGCGGCATCATCGAGATGGCGAAGATCCCCAGCGACGATCCCTCGCTGTCGCCGATGCAGCTGTGGTCGAACGAAGCCCAGGAGCGCTACGTGCTGGGCGTGGCCGCCGACCGCCTGGCCGATTTCGAGGCCATCTGCCGGCGCGAGCGCGCGGTGTTCGCCGCCGTCGGCGTGGCCACGGCCGACGAGCGCCTGGTGCTCAAGGCGCCCGACGGCTCGCTGCCGATCGACCTGCCGATGGACGTGCTGTTCGGCAAGTCGCCCAAGATGCACCGCGACACCCAGCGCACGCCGGCCCCGCGCTGGCCACGCCTGGACGTTGCCGCGCTCGACCTGCGCGAGGCGGGACTGCGCGTGCTGTCGCATCCCACCGTGGCGGCCAAGAACTTCCTGGTCACCATCGGCGACCGCAGCGTCGGCGGCCTGTGCTCGCGCGACCAGATGGTCGGCCCGTGGCAGCTGCCGCTGGCCGACGTGGCCGTGACGCTCACCGACTTCAACGGCGTGGCCGGCGAAGCCATGGCCATCGGCGAGCGCAGCCCGCTGGCCCTGATTGATGCCGCGGCTTCAGCGCGCATGGCGGTGGGCGAAGCCATCACCAACCTGGCCGCCGCCGGCGTCGCCTCGCTGTCGGAAGTGAAGCTGTCGGCCAACTGGATGGCCGCCGCGTCGTTCCCGGGCGAAGACGCGCTGCTGTTCGACGCGGTGAAGGCCGTGGGCATGGAGCTGTGCCCGGAGCTCGACATCGCGATCCCCGTCGGCAAGGACTCGCTGTCCATGCAGGCGCAGTGGCAGGCGCCGGAAGGCCCGCAGAAGTCGGTGTCGCCGGTGTCGCTGGTGATCACCGCCTTCGCCCGCGTCGCCGACGCGCGCGAAACGCTGGTGCCGGTGCTTGACCGCGGCGTGGATTCCGAACTGTGGCTGATCGGCCTGGGCGCCGGCGCGCGGCGCATGGGCGGCTCGATCCTGGCCCAGGTGCATTCGGCCTTCGGCGGCGCCAGCCCCGACCTGGACGAGCCCGGCCGCCTGCGCGATTTCTTCGCGCTGGTGCAGGCCGCGCGCGCCGACGGCCTGCTGCTGGCCTACCACGACCGCTCCGACGGCGGCGCGTTTGCCGCGCTGTGCGAAATGGCGTTCGCCAGCCACTGCGGCCTCGAGCTCAGCCTCGACGGCTGGGGCGACGACCCGTTCACCACGCTGTTCAACGAAGAGCTGGGCGCGGTGGTGCAGATCGCCTCCGAGGACCGCGCGGCCTTCGCCGACCTGGTCAACCGCCACGACCTCACCCACTGCGCGCAGCGCATAGGCAAGCCCACCACGGCGCCGGTGGTGCGCATCAGCGAAGAGCGCGAAACCCTGGCCGAGTGGACCTGGCATGAGCTGTTCGAAAGCTGGTGGTCGGTGACCCACGCCATCCAGGCCGGCCGCGACGACCCCGCCGGCGCCGACGCCGAGCGCGACGCCAAGCTCGACTTCGCCGACCCGGGCCTGGTGCCCCGCCTCACGTTCGACCCCGCGCAGGACATCGCCGCTCCGTGGATCCACACCGGCGTGCGCCCGCGCGTGGCGATCCTGCGCGAGCAGGGCGTCAACGGCCAGGTGGAGATGGCGGCGGCGTTCGACCGCGCCGGCTTCACGGCGGTGGACGTGCACATGTCCGACCTGATCGCCGGCCGCACTTCGCTGGACGCCTTCAAGGGCCTGGCGGCCTGCGGCGGCTTCAGCTACGGCGACGTGCTGGGCGCGGGCCGCGGCTGGGCCACGTCCATCCTGGAACGGCCCGACCTGCGCGAACAGTTCGCGCGTTTCTTCGACCGCCGCGACAGCTTCAGCCTGGGCGTGTGCAACGGCTGCCAGATGCTGGCCCAGCTCAAGGGCCTGGTGCCCGGCGCCGAGCACTGGCCGCGCTTCCTGCGCAACCGCAGCGAACAGTACGAAGCGCGGCTGGCCCAGGTGCAGGTGCAGGAGTCGCCGTCCATCCTGTTCCGCGGCATGGCCGGCTCGCGCCTGCCGGTGGTGGTGGCGCACGGCGAGGGCTTCGCCCGCTTCGACGCGCCCGAACACGCCGCGCAGGCCCATGTGGCCTTCCGCTTCGTCGACGCCCAAGGCCAGCCGGTGGAAACCTATCCGGCCAATCCCAACGGGTCGCCCGGGGGCATCGCGGCCCTGACCAGCCGCGACGGTCGCGCCACGCTGATGATGCCGCACCCCGAGCGCGTGTTCCGCACGCTGCAGATGAGCTGGCACCCGCGCGAGTGGGGCGAGGACTCGCCGTGGCTGCGCCTGTTCCGAAATGCCCGTGAGTGGGTGGCGTGAGCCGCCGCCGGCGGCCCGCGCCGCTGGATGAACGCGGCGAGGCCGCACCGGCCAAGGCGCAGGGTGCGACCGCGGGTGCCCCGACCTGCTAAATTCCGGGGCAGTCCCGCATGGAGCCACTGTGGCCTCGGTCATGAACGAAACGATGGAAACCGCCGACAGCCGCATCGCCGTGGCGCTGTCGGCCCGCGGCCGCCTGAAGGAAGCCGACCTCGCCCGCGCCCAGCGCCTGCAGGCCGAGGCCGGCGGTTCGCTGTCGGCGCTGCTGGTGCGGCTGGGCATGGTGTCCGAGCGCGACATGGCCGAAACCTCGGCCGAGGTGCTGGGCCTGCCGCTGCTGGCCGCGAAGGACTGCCCCGATGCGCCGCCCCCCGGCGTGCAGCTGTCGCTGCGCTTCCTCAAGCAGCTGGCCGTGTGCCCGGTGGGCGAGGGCGCCGACTACGTCGAACTGATGGTGGCCGACCCGCAGGACGCCTACGCCGCCGACGCGGTCGCGCTGGCCACCGGCCGCGCCGTGCGGGTGAAGGTGGGCCTGCGCGCCGAGATCGCCGACCTGATCGAACGCTACTACGGCTCGGGCCGCTCGGCCATGGGCACCATTGTTGAAAACCTCGGCGATGAAGCCAGCGGCGACGAGGCCGACGTGGAGCAGCTGCGCGACCTGGCCTCGGAAGCGCCGGTGATCCGCCTGGTGAACCTGATCATCCAGCGCGCGGTGGAGCTGCGCGCGTCCGACATCCACATCGAACCGTTCGAGAGCCGCCTGAAGGTGCGCTACCGGGTGGACGGCGTGCTGGAGGAATCCGAATCCCCGCCGGCCAACCTCACCGCGGCTGTGATATCGCGCATCAAGATCATGGCCAAGCTCAACATCGCCGAGCGCCGCCTGCCGCAGGACGGCCGCATCATGGTGCGCGTGCAGGGCAAGGAGCTCGACCTGCGCGTGAGCACCGTGCCCACCGCCCACGGCGAAAGCGTGGTGATGCGCCTGCTGGACCGCGAGTCCGTGGTGCTCGACTTCAAGGCGCTGGGCTTCACCGACGAATTCCTGTCGGACTTCATGAAGGTGCTCGAGCAGCCGCACGGCATCCTGCTGGTCACCGGCCCCACCGGCTCGGGCAAGACCACCACGCTGTACGCCGCGCTGAGCAGGCTCAACACCCCCGACGTGAAGATCATCACCGTCGAAGACCCGGTGGAGTACCAGATAGAGGGCATCAACCAGATCCAGGCCAAGCCGCAGATCGGCCTGGATTTCGCCCACGCGCTGCGCAGCATCGTGCGCCAGGACCCGGACATCATCATGATCGGCGAAATGCGCGACCTGGAAACCTCGCGCATCGCCATCCAGTCCGCGCTCACCGGCCATCTTGTGCTCAGCACCCTGCACACCAACAACGCCGCCGGCGGCATCACCCGCATGATGGACATGGGCGTGGAGGACTACCTGCTCACGTCCACCGTGAACGGCATCCTGGCCCAGCGCCTGGTGCGCCGCATCGAACCCACGCACATGGAGAAGTACGAGGCGCTGCCCGAAGTGGTGGAGGAGTTCGGCCTGCGCCGCTTCCAGCCCGAGGGCACCATCCACCTCTACCGCCCCAAGCCGTCCGCGCTCACGCCCACGGGCTACCTGGGCCGCACCACCATCATGGAATTCCTGGTGATGAACGACGGCCTTCGCCGCCTGGTGATGAAGCACGCCGGCATGGGTGAACTGGAAGAGGCCGCGCGCGCGGCGGGCATGCGCACCATGTACGAGGACGGCCTGGTCAAGGCCATGCAGGGCCTGACCACCCTCGAGGAAGTCCTGCGCGTCACGCAGGAAAGCTAGGGCCATGGCGCTGTTCCGCTACAAGGCGCTGTCGGCCGCCGGCGAAGCCCTCGACGGCCAGATGGAGGCCGCCAGCGCCGAAGACGTCATCACCCGGCTGCAGGACCAGGGCCACCTGCCGGTGGAGGCGCGTCGCGCCGACCAGGCCGGCGGCGAGGGCATCGGCTCCCTGTTCAAGCGCAAGGATTTCGGCAGCGAACAGGTGCTGCAGTTCACCCAGCAGCTGGCCACGCTGCTGGGCGCAGGCCAGCCGCTGGACCGTGCGCTGGGCATCCTGCTCGACCTGCCCGACACCCCCGGGGCGCGCCGCGTGATCGAGCGCGTGCGCGAGGCGGTGCGGGGCGGCACGCCGCTTTCCACGGCGCTGGAACAGCAGCACGGTCCGTTCTCGCGCCTGTACGTGAACCTGGTGCGCGCCGGCGAAGCCGGCGGCAACCTGCACGAAAGCCTGCGCCGCCTGGCCGACTACCTCGAGCGCAGCGCGCAGCTGCGCAGCCGCGTCATCAACGCGCTGATCTACCCGGTGATCCTGGTGGTGCTGGTGTTCGCCTCGGTCAGCTTCCTGCTGGCGTTCGTGGTGCCGCAGTTCCAGGCCCTGTTCGACAGCATGGACGCGCAGCTGCCCTGGTATTCCACCCTGGTGCTGCAGGTGAGCCTGCTGGTGCGCGGCTGGTGGTGGGCGCTGCTGCTGGCGGGCGCGGGCGTGGCGGCGTGGCTGTATTCGCGCTTCAACGACCCGGCCGCGCGGCGCGCGCTGGACGCCCGCGTGCTGGGCTGGAAGTTCCCCGGCGACCTGATCGCCAAGCTCGACACCGCGCGCCTGGCCCGCACCCTGGGCACCCTGGTGCGCAACGGCGTGCCCCTGCTGACGGCCCTGAACCTTTCCCGCCCCGTGCTGTCGAACAGCGTGCTGGCCGAAGCCATCGAGGCCGCCGCCGAGGACGTCAAGACCGGCAGCGGCCTGGGCTATGCGATGGCCCGGCAGAAATGTTTCCCGCGCCTGGCGGTGCACATGATCCAGGTCGGCGAGGAGTCGGGCGAGCTCGACGCCATGCTGCTCAAGGCCGCCGACACCTTCGACCAGGAGACCGCCAACGCGCTCGACCGCCTGCTGGCTGCCCTGGTGCCCGCGCTCACCGTGCTGATGACCCTGGTGGTGGGGGCGATCATGATCTCCGTGCTGCTTCCCATCTACGACCTCACCAACTCCATATAGGCGGCTTCCCATGCGACGCACACCGACTTCCCGCCATGCCGCCCGCGGCATGAGCCTGATCGAACTGATGATCGTGATCGTGCTGATCGGCTCGGTGCTGGCGCTGATCACCAGCCGCATCATGGGCGGCCAGGACCGCGCCAACGTGCGCATCACCGAGACCCAGCTGGTGACGCTGGCGGGCAAGATCGACCAGTTCCGCATGGACACCGGCAAGCTGCCCGAATCGCTCGACCAGCTGGTGACGTCGCCCGGCCTGCCGAGCTGGCTCGGCCCGTACGCCAAGGACGTGGAGCTCAAGGACCCCTGGGGCGGCACCATCGACTATCGCCGCCCAGGCGAGTCGGGCCCGTTCGAACTGGTGAGCCTGGGCGCCGACGGCGCGGCCGGCGGCGACAGCGTCAACGCGGATATCCGCAGGCCCTGAACCCCGGGTCCGGACCGCCACTCCCGATGAAAGCGCAGCGCGGGTTTTCCCTGGTCGAGCTGATCGTGGTGATGGTGCTCATCGCCGTGCTGGCCGGCATCGGTGCGGCTGCGATCAGCTCGGGCCTGCCGGGCCAGCAGCTGCGCGGCGCCGCGCGTGAAATGGCGGTGGAGGTGCGCTTCGCGCGCGCCCAGGCCATCGCCACCGGGCGCGAGCAGACCTTCGAGATCAACGTCGCCGACAAGCGCTGGACCTCGGCCGGCAAGCGCGAGGGCACGCTGCCGGCCGAACTCGAGATCATCGCCACCACCGCGCGGGAAGAGCAGCCCGCGCGCGAAACCGCGGTCATCCGTTTCTTCCCCGAAGGCGCGTCCACCGGCGGCCGCGTGGTGATCAAGCGCGGCGACGCCGCCTGGCGCATCGACGTGGGCTGGCTCACCGGCGAAGTCACGCTCAGCCGCGGCGAGGGCCGGCCATGAGGCGCCAGCGCGGCTTCAGCCTGCTCGAGGTCATCCTGGCCTTCACCCTGCTGGCGGTGGCGCTGGGCATCCTGATGGCCATCCTGGGCGGCGGCCTGACCCAGGTGCGCGGCGCCGCCGACGCCAGCGTGGCCACCCTGCACGCGCAGTCCCTGCTGGACGAAGTGGGCGTGCTGGAGCCGATCGAACCCGGCCGCCGCGGCGGTGATTTCGACGACGGCCGCTATCGCTGGGAGATGCAGATCTCCGAGACGCCGGATCCGGCGCCCGCGGGCGTTTCCGACCCGAGTGCGCCCGTGGTGGAAACGGTGGGCCTGCAGCTGCCTTCGGCACCGCTGCTGTATCGCATCCAGCTGGATATGTCCTGGGGCGAAGGCGACCTCGAGCGCCGCATCTCGTTCGTGACGCTGCGCGCGCGCACGCCGCCCACGCCCACCGGGCCGCTGCCGTGACGCGCGCGCGCGGCTTCAGCCTGGTGGAGGTGATGCTGGCCACGGCGCTGCTGGCCACCGGCATCGCGCTGGCGTTCGCGACCTTCGCCAACGCCGCCAAGGCGACCGAGCGCGCCGAGGCAATGGCCCAGCGCAACGAGCGCCTGCGCGCCGTGCAGTCGTTCCTGCGCCGCCAGTTGGAGGGCGCGCTGCCGCTGCCGTTCGAGTTCGTCGAGGCCACGGGCGAAGCCACCTTGTTCGAGTGCGACGGCCAGACGCTGCGCCTGGTGGCATCCATGCCCGGCTATCTTTCCCGCGGCGGCCCGCACCTGCAGACCTTCGAACTGGTGCGCGGCGAAGACGGCCTGCAGCTGCAGTTCAGCCACCAGCTGCTGACGCCGGACGGGCCGCTCGACGCCGAGCGCGAACCCGAAGTGCTGCTCAAGGGCATCGCCGAGGCGGTGTTCGAAGTGCGGACCCTGGGCGACGACGGCAAGCCCGGCGACTGGACCGACGACTGGACCCGGAACGACCAGTTCCCGCGCCTGGTGCGCCTGAAGCTGCGCATGCGCGACGCGCGCTCGCAGTGGCCCGAGCTCGTGGCCTCGCCGCGGCTGGCGCAGGCGCCGCTGCCGTCGTACGCGGGCGTTCCCATCCTGGACGAACAATGAAGCGCGCCCCGCGCGGTGCCGCCCTGCTGCTGGTGCTGTGGCTGCTGCTGCTGATGGCGGGGCTGGTGGCGGTGTTTGCGCTCACGTCGCGCACCGAGGCGCTGCAGGGCAGCGCGCTGCGCACCCAGGTCGCCAGCCGGCACGCCGCCGAGGCCGGCATCGAGGTCGCCGCGCTGCGGCTTTCGGGCAACGACCCGGCGAAGCTGTGGATTCCCGACGCGCGTCCGTATCCCTTCGAGTTCGAAGGCTACCGGGTGCAAGTGCGGATCCAGGACGAGGCCGGCAAGGTGGACTTGAATGCCTCGGACGCGGCCCTGCTGACGGCGTTGATGCGGGGCCTCGGGGTCGAGGACGACAAAGCCCGCAACCTGGCCGCCGTGATCCAGGACTGGCGCGATCCCGACGAGCTGCTGTCGATCGAGGGCGGCGCCGAGGACCGCGACTACGATGCGGCCGGCCTGCCCTACGGCGCCAAGGACCAGCCCTTCACCACGATCTCCGAGCTGCAGCAGCTGCTGGGCATGGACCTGGACACCTACCGCCTGCTGGCGCCGCACGTCACCGTTTTCACGGCGCGTCCGCGGCCCGAGGCCGGGCTCGCGCAGCTGGCGGTGCTGCTGGCGATGGGCCTGTCGCCCGACCAGGCGGCCCAGCTGGTGGCGGCCCGCGAGGCCTGGCAACCCGGCTTGCCGATGCCGCTGCTGCCCGACGGAACGCCTATCGCCGTGGTGGGGTCGGGAACGTATAGTGTGGCCAGCCGCGCCACCCGTTCCGACGGCAACGGCGTCGAAGTGACCGCCGTGCTGAGGATCGGCGCGGGCCTGGGCTTCGGCCAACTTTATGCGCCGCTGTCCTGGCGGACGGGAGAACCCGACTGATGCCCGCCGCCGACCAGATTTCGACCCTGTTCGATCCCATCACCCAGCGACTGGCCCGGACTTCGCTTCCGGGGCACGCCCGCGACGCCTGGACGGCACTGCTTTCGCTGATGCCGGCCGGGCTGCGCGCGATGGTGCAGGGCGACGACCAGCGCCTGTTCCTGCTGCGGCAGGGCGACGAGGTGGAGCTGCGCGCCGCCGATCGCCGCGGCGACACGGTGCTCGGCTGCCTGCCGCTGGACGATGCCGCCGTGCTCGGCGAGGCCCGGCAGCGGCTCGACGGCAGCGCGGTGCCGCGTTGGCTGCTGCTGCCGGTGGCCCAGGTGCTGCGTCGCGGCCTGGTGCTGCCAATCGCCGCCGAGCCGCGGCTGCGCGAAGTGCTGGCCTTCGAACTCGATCGCCAGACGCCGTTCTCCGCCGACCAGGTGAGCTACCACGGCCGCGTGCTGTCGCGCGACGTCGCTGCCCAGCAGCTGGACGTCGAGCTGCTGGTGCTGCCCAAGTCGCGGCTCGAGGCCGAACTGCTGGCGCTGGGCACGCTGGGCGCCGACCTGGCCGGCGTGGACGTGGTGGACGCGCAGGGCCGGCGGCTCGGCGTGAACCTGCTGCCCGAGTCGCGCCGCGAGCGCCGCCACGACCCCGTGCGCCGGCTCAACGCCGCGCTGGCCGCGATCGCCGTGGTGGCGCTGTTCGCCACCCTGCTGCTGACGCTGGCCAACCGGCGCGACGTGCGCGACGACTTCCGTGCCCAGGTCGAGGCGGCCAACGTCCAGGCGCGCCAGGCCCGCCTGCTGCGCAACCAGCTGCAGGTGTCCGCGCAGGCGGCGAACTTCCTCGCCGCCACGCGCGCCAGCCGGCCCACCATGCTCGAGGTGCTCGACGACCTCACGCGCCGCATGCCCGACGACACCTCGCTCGACAAGCTGGCCATCAACGACGACAACCTGGTGATGGTCGGCCACAGCAACGCCGCGCCGGCGCTGGTGGCGCTGCTGCAGGCGTCGCCGCTGCTGGTCGAGCCGGCGCTGTCGGGTGCGGTGCAGGCCGACCCGCGCACGGGCCGCGACCGCTTCACGATGGCCGCCCGCATCGCCGTGCAGGCCAGCCCGGAGGCTGCCGATGCGCCCCGTCCCTGAGCGCGCGCGCATCCTGGCCATGGCGGCCGCGGTGGTCGCCGTCGCCTACCTGGTGCTGCTGCACTGGTGGTGGACCGCGCCGATGCTGGCGATGGGCGAGGAGATCGCCACCCTGCGCAACGAAGAGCTGGCGCTGCGCATGGAAATAGCCCAGCGCCCGCTGCTGGAACGCGAGCTGGCGCGCGTGCGCGAGTTCGAAGCCGGCAATCCCGGCTTCCTGCCCGAGACCAACAAGCAGCTGGCCACCGCAGCGCTGGTGCAGCGCCTGGAGTCGGTGGTCGCGGCCGCCAGCCCGCAGCCCGGGCGCTGCCAGATCACCGCGCGCACGCCGTCGGAACCCCGCGTCCAGGAACCCTTCACCCGCGCCACCGTGCAGGTGCGCCTGCGCTGCGGCATGGCCGAACTGGGCGCCGTGCTGCACGCGCTGGAAAGCGGCAGCCCGCAGCTGTTCGTCAACAACCTCGACCTGCTGTCGCGCGCCAGCTACATGGGCGCCGGCCCCGATGGCGGCGGGGTGGAGGTCGGGTTCGACCTCTACGGCTACCTGAGCACGCCCACGGAGGCGCCGCGTGATTAGCGCACTGCGCCCCGGCGGCGCCGTGCTGGCCGGCATCGCCGCCTGGGCCCTTTGCCTGGTGGTCCTGGGCCTGGCCGGGCTGGGCGGCCGCGTCGGCCTGCACCCGGGCAACGCCGCGCTGACGCCGGCGCTGCCGGTGGTGACGCTGGACGCGGTGGGTTCGCGCCTCGGGCCGGCCGCCGACTATCTGGAAGTCGGCAACCGCCCGCTGTTCAGCCGCGACCGCCGTCCCGCGCCGATGACCGCCGACAGCGGCCCCGCCGCCGTGCCGCTGGAAGTGAACCTCACCAGCGTGCTCATCACCCCCGACCTCAAGCTCGCCATCGTGCAAAACACCAGTGACGGCGCCAGCCGCCGCGTGCGCCTGGGCGACACCCTCGAAGGGACGGCCTGGCGCCTGGTGCAGCTGGAGCCGCGCCGCGCCGTGTTCGAGGGCCCCGAAGGCCAGCGCGACCTGGCGCTGCGCGTGTTCGACGGCTCCGGCGGCCAGTCGCCGACGGCCCAGGCCGGTTCGGGCACGGGTGGCCCCGGGGTGGCGCCGCCCGGCGCCCTTGCGGCCAACAAGCCCGACGCCGCCGCACCCGTCGCGGCCAATGGTTCGAACGCACCGGGAGCGGCGCCCGCGCCGTCCACGGTGGCGCCCGTCACCCCCGATGAACAGGTCGAGGCCATCCGTCGCCGCATCGAAGCCAGGCGCGCCATGCGTGCCGCAGAGGCGGCGGCCGAGCAGGCGGCTTCGGAAAATGCAAACAGGTAAAGTGAAGCAATGACCAGACTCCCGTCCGCCGTGCCCGCCCTGGGCCTTGCCCTGATTGTGTTCATTTCCGGCTGCGCCACCGTCGCCACGCCGCAGGTGCGCCGGGGCGACGACCCGCTGGCCGGCCGCGAGCCCGCCCGCACCGAAGAGACCGCGGGCAGCGGCCCGTCCGCCGCCGGCGCTCCCGCGCCGTCCAACGGTGCGCGGCTGACCCCGGGCACCGGCATGGTCATCAACCAGCGCGCCGCATCCGCGCCGGCTCCCTCGCTCGATTCCACCGGCGAGGCGACGTTCAACTTCGAAGGCGAGTCGGTGCACGCGGTGGTCAAGGCCATCCTGGGCGACCTGCTGCAGCAGAACTACGTCATCGCCCCGAACGTGCAGGGCCAGGTGACCCTGGCCACGCCGCGCCCGGTCAACGCCGCGCAGGCACTGAGCCTGCTGGAAATGGTGCTGGGCTGGAACAACGCGCGCCTGGTCTGGTCGGACGGCCGCTACAGCGTGCTGCCCACCGACCAGGCCATCGCCGGCAACCTGTCGCCGCGCACCGGCAGCGCCGCCAACGCCCGCGGCTACGAGGTGCGCGCCGTGCCGCTGAAGTACATCTCGGCCGAAGAGATGAAGAAGGTGCTCGAGCCTTACGCCCGCCCGAACGCGGTGGTCAGCGTGGACAGTTCGCGCAACCTGATTGTCCTGGCCGGCACCCGCAGCGAGCTGCAGAACTACCTGCGCACGGTCGAGATCTTCGACGTGGACTGGCTGGCGGGCATGTCGGTGGGCGTGTTCCCGCTGCAGTCGGCGCAGGCCAGCAAGGTGGTGGACGAACTCAACGGCGTGTTCGGCGAAGGCGGCAGCACGCCGGTGTCGGGCATGTTCCGGTTCATGCCGCTGGAAGGGCAGAACGCGGTGCTGGTGATCACGCCGCAGGCGCGCTACCTGCGCGAGGCGCAGACCTGGATCGAACGGCTGGACGCGGGCGGCGGCGAAGGCTCGCGCCTGTACACCTACGAAGTGCTGTACATGAAGGCCACCGACCTGGCCGACCAGCTGGGCCAGGTGTTCGGCGGCGGCAGCGGCGCCTCGTCCAGCCGCAGCGAGTCCAACGCCTCGCCGTCCATCATGCCGGGCCTGGAGCCCGTGCAGATCCGTTCCACCGACACGCCCGCCCCCGACGCCGCCGGCGCCAAGGGCCGCGAGGCGGCGGCGCAGGCGTCGAACAACGCCGCGTCCGGCAGCGGCGGCGAAGGCATCGCGCTGGGCAACGACGACGACGTCTCCATCAGCGCGGTCGAAGCCAGCAACGCCCTGCTGGTGCGCGCCAGCCCGGGCCAGTGGGAGTCGATCCGTCGCGCCATCGAGCGGCTCGACACCATGCCGCTGCAGGTGCACATCGAGGCCCAGGTGGTCGAGGTGCAGCTCACCGGCGAGCTCAGCTACGGCGTGAGCTGGTTCTTCGAGAACGCCGTGCAGGACGTGGCCGAACTGCCCAACGCCCAGGGCCGCAGCATCTGGGGCGACATCGCCGGCACCATCGGCGGCGACGGCGTGGGCTGGACTTTCCTGGGCAAGAACGCCGCCGCGGTGATCACCGCGCTTGACGACGTGTCGGACGTGCGCCTGCTGTCCACGCCCTCGGTGGTGGTGCGCAACAACGCCGAGGCCAAGCTCGACGTCGGCACCAAGATCCCGGTCAACTCCACCAGCTTCAACCCCATCACCGGTGAGAACCCGGGCGCGGGCAACGGCACCTTCACCCAGGTGCAGTACCTCGACACCGGCGTCATCCTCACGGTGACGCCGCGCATCAGCCGCGACGGCACCGTGTTCATGGAGATCGAACAGGAAGTCAGCTCGCCCGGCCCGCCGCGCGCGAACGACCCCACCGGCAACGTGCCCATCAACAAGCGCAGCCTGATCACCGAAGCGGCCATCAAGAGCGGCGAAACCGTCATGCTGGCCGGCCTGATCACCGAGGGCACCACGCAGGGCAGCAGCGGCGTGCCGGGCCTGAGCCGCCTGCCGATCGTGGGTGGGCTGTTTGGCACCAAGTCGCGCACGTCGGACCGTTCCGAGGTGATCATCCTGGTGACGCCGCGCGTTATCCGCGATCCGGCGGAGGCGCGCAAGCTCACCGACGAATACGGCGAACGCTTCCGCGCCCTGGACCCGATCCGCGCCGAGCCCGCCGCCCAGCAGCGCTGACATGGTGCCGGCCACGCGCGCTGTCTTCCGCGAGCTGCTGCGACGGGAGCTGGAGGAGCGCTATCGCGGCAGCCTGCTCGGCGCCGCGTGGCTGGTGCTGCTGCCGCTGCTGCAGCTGGCCGTGCTGGCCTGGGTGTTCGGGCACTTGATGCCCGCGCGTGCGCACGGCGGCGCGTTGCCGTATGCCGCCTTCCTCGCGCTGGGCCTGTGGCCCTGGAACCTGTTCGCCAACGCCACCAATCGCGGCGTCACCGCGCTGACCGACAACGCCGCGCTGATCGGCAAGGTCGCCGTGCCGCACACGCTGTACGTGGACGTGCGCGTGGCGGCCAGCGTGGCCGTGGACCTCGCGGGCTTCGCGATGGTGCTGGTGGTGCTGCTGGTGTTCGGCGTCGGGCTCTCGCTGTCGGGCCTGCCGGCCGCCGCCGCGGCGCTGGCGGTGGTGGCGGTTTACGCCCTGGCCGCGGCGCGGCTGCTGGCGGTGCTGCAGGTGTTCCTGCGCGACATCGCCACGGTGATCGGCCAGCTGCTGGTGCTGGGCTTCTTCCTCACGCCGATCCTGTACGACCGCAGCCTGCTGCCCGCGACCGCGGCCCGGTGGCTGGCGATCAACCCGCTGGTGGCGCCGGTGGAAGCCGTGCGCCGCGCGCTGTCGGGCGGTGCCCCGGACTGGGCGGCGCTGGGCCTGAGCCTGGCGGTGGGTGCGGCGCTGTTGGTGCTCGCGAACGCCTTCTTCCGGCGCGCGCGCAGCCACCTGGAGGATTTCCTGTGACCGGCCTGCCGCTGGTGGAAGCCGTGGGCCTGGCCAAGCGCTATCCCGTGCTGGGCCACAGCGGCGACCGTGTCAGTGCGCTCTGGGACGTGCTGCGCGGCCGCAAGCCGCGGCGGGTGGTGAGCGTGCTCGAAGGCGTGGGTTTCCAGGTGTACGCCGGCGAATCACTGGCCATCATCGGTGAGAACGGTGCCGGCAAGTCCACGCTGTTGAAACTGGTCACCGGCGTGCTGACCCCGAGCGAAGGCCACGTGCTGACGCGCGGCACCGTGGGCGCGCTGCTGGAGCTGGGCGCCGGTTTCCACCCCGAGCTCAGTGGCCGCGACAACGTGCGCCTCTCGGCCGCGCTGCACGGCATGGACGCCGCCACGCTGGCGGCGAAGATGCCCGAGATCGAGGCCTTCGCCGACATCGGCAGCTACATCGACGAACCCGTGAAGCACTACTCCTCGGGCATGGTGGTGCGGCTGGGCTTCGCGGTGGTGGCGGCGGTGCGGCCGGCGCTGCTGATCACCGACGAAGTGCTGGCGGTGGGCGACGAAGGCTTCCAGCGCAAGTGCATCCGCTGGCTCGACGACTACCTGGCCGGCGGCGGCACCCTGCTGCTGGTGTCGCACAGCCTCTACCACGTGCAGAAGCTCTGCCGCCGCGCGCTGTGGCTGCACGAGGGCCGGGTGGCCGCGCAGGGCGACGTTTTCGACGTCAGCCAGCGCTACATGGCCGCGCAGGAAGCCAAGCAGAAGGGCGAATCGGTGGCGCCGGCATCGGTGGCCCAGCCCGAGTACTCGGTGGAGTCGGTGGCCATCAACGGCGTCGCCGGCGACGGTGCGGCGGTCGTGGCGGCGGGCGGCCAGGTGGTGCAGGACGTGGTGCTGCGCAGCCGCGACGGCCGCGCACCGGTGATGCTCAACGGCTGGGTGCGCGCCGACGGTACGCCTGTTTACGGCGTCAGTTCGGAAATGGACGGCGTGCCGGCGCAGGCGCTGGGCGACGGGCGGTTCCGGTTCCGGCTGTGCTTCGATGCGCTGCCGCTGCTGCCGGGCAGCTACCGCCTGCGCGCCAGCGCCCTGGACACCGAAGGCCTGCGCCTGTTCGACACGCTGGACCGCGAGGTCAGCGTCACCGGCCAGGCGCGCGAGTACGGCCTGGTGCGGCTGCCGCACCGCTGGCTGGGGCCGGCCGAGTGAACGCGCTGCCCACCGTGGTGGTGCCGGTGCACAACGCGCTGGACGCGCTGGACGCCTGCCTGGCCTCGCTGGACCGCACGCTGCCCGCGGGCGCCAAGGTGCTGGTGGCCGACGACCATTCCAGCGACCCGCGCATCGCCCCGCTGGTGGAATCGTGGTGCCAGCGCACGAAGCTGGCCGCGCGCCACGTGCGCCGCGAGCGCAACCTGGGCTTCCCCGCCAACTGCAACGCCGCCTTCGCCGAGACCGGCGACGACGACGTGGTGCTGCTCAATTCCGACACCCTGGCCACCGCAGGCTGGCTGAAGCAGATGGCGCGCTGCGCCGCGAGCGACCCGCGCATAGCCACCATCACGCCGTGGTCGAACAACGCCGAGATCTGTTCGTTCCCGCGCTTCTGCGAAGACAACCCGGTGCCCGACCAGCCCGACGCCATCGCCGAAGCCGCGGCCGGCATGGCGCCGGTGGAGTACCCGGAGCTGCCCACGGCGGTGGGCTTCTGCATGTTCGTGCGGCGGGCGGCGCTGCGGCAGATCGGCGGCTTCGACGCCGAGACCTTCGGCCGCGGCTACGGCGAGGAGAACGATTTCTGCCTGCGCGCGGCGGCCATGGGCTGGCGCAACGTACTTTGCGAAACCGCCTACGTGGTGCACCTGGGCGGCGCCTCGTTCGCGCCGCTGGACCTGGCGCCGGGCGGGGAAAACCTCGAGCGCCTGCTGGCCCGCTGGCCCGATTACAACGAGCGCATCGCCCGCTTCATCATGGCCGACCCGCTGGCACCGCTGCGCATCCGGCTGCTTGAGCGCCTGCAGGCGCTGGCCGCGTCCGGCCCGCAGCGCGACCTGTTCGGCTAGCATTCGGCCATGAGCCCACCCGTCCTGCCTTTCACCGGCGAGCGCTACACGCCCGAACACGCGCTGGAAATCGCCGCCGAGCACTGGCACCGCTACGCCTTCGCGCGCGCGCTGGCGCCGGGTCGGCGCGTGCTGGACGCGGCCTGCGGGGAAGGCTACGGCAGCGCATTGGTGGCGCGTGCGGGCGCCGACGTGCTGGGCGTAGACATCGGCGCCGACGCGGTGGCGCATGCGCGCACGCGCTACGCCGGCATCGCCGGCCTGCGCTTCGAGCAGGCGGACGCCACGGCGCTCGACGCCTGTGCCGACGCCAGTTTCGACCTGGTGCTGAGCTTCGAGACGCTGGAACACGTGCAGGCACAGGAGCGCCTGCTCGACGGCTTCGCGCGGCTGCTGGCGCCGGGCGGCCTGCTGCTGGTGTCCACGCCCGACAAGCGCACCTACACCGACCTCACCGGCGAAGTGAATCCGCACCACGTGCGCGAGCTGTACCGCGACGAGTTCGAGGCCCTCTTGGCCGCGCGCTTCCCGGCGCGGCGGCTGTACGGGCAGAAGAACCTGTTCCAGTCCGTGCTGTGGTCGCTGGACGGGCAGGGCGACGGCGCGGCGGCCAGCACGCTGGACGCCAGCGGCACGGTGCGGGACGGTGTCGGCCCGGCGCCGCTGTATTTCCTGGCGGCGTGCGGACATGACGAAGCCGCGCTGGCGGCGCTGCCGACGCTGTCGCTGTTCGGCGATACGGTGGAAAGCGTGTACGCCGACTACCGCGCCGAAATCGCCCGCAACCGCGCCGCTGCTTCGCACATCGCCCACCTGGAGGCGGAACTGGCGCGCCTGCGGGGCGGGCCGTGAGCAACACCACCCACGACTTCCCGGTCACCGGCGACAACGGCGCGCGCGACTTCAACGCGCGCGACATCGGCGTCATCGTGGTGTCTTACGCCAGCGCCAGCACCCTGGAAGCCTGCCTGTTCCGCCTGCTGGCCGCGCGTGACGTGGCGCGCGTGATCGTCATCGACAATGCCTCGCCCGACGACAGCGCCGACCGCGTGCAGCGCATGGCCCAGCGCGAACCGCGCCTCACGCTGGTGCGCAACGAAGAGAACCGCGGGTTCGCGGCGGCCTGCAACCAGGGCGCCACGGCGGTGTCGCAGCCCTGGATCGCGTTCGTGAACCCCGACGCCTACGTCGAGCGCGACACGCTGTCGCGCCTGGTGGCCCACGCCACCGTGCGCGCCGGCGCCGGCCTGCTGGGCGTGGAGTTGGTGGACGAGGCCGGCACGGTGGACCTGGCGTCGCGCCGCAGCGATCCGTCATTGCGCGACCAGCTGTCGGGCCTGGGCCGCCGCGAGAATCTTTTCCTGGGCCGGGACCCGGCGCAGAAGGTGCAGGCCGTGGACGCCGTGTCCGGCGCGCTGATGCTGCTGCCCACCGGCCTGTACGTGCGCTTGGGCGGCATGGACGAAGGCTACCGCCTGCACGCCGAAGACCTCGACCTGTGCCGCCGCGTACGCGAAGCCGGCTACGAAGTGGTGGTCGCCAACGACCTGCGCGTCACCCACGTGCGCGGCGTCTCCAGCCGCACGCGGCCGGTGTGGGTCGAATGGCAAAAGCACCGCGGCCTCTGGCGCTACTTCACCAAGTTCGAAGCCCGCGAAACCCCCGCCTGGCTCAGGCCGGTGCTGTGGTGCGGCGTCTGGACCCACTTCGCCGCAGCCTCGCTCCGCGCCCGCTGGCGCGCGCGGCAATAAGAACGGGGTCAGGTTAACTTCTTTTCACTAACAGCCGGTTAGTGAAAAGAAGTTAACCTGACCCCGTTCCTGATGCTTACTTGAGGGCTTTGTAGCGCAGGCGATGCGGCCGTGCGCCTTCCTCGCCCAGGCGCCGCTTCTTGTCTTCTTCGTACTCGCGGTAGTTGCCCTGGTAGAACTCCACGTGCGAGTCGCCTTCGAAGGCGATGATGTGGGTGGCGATGCGGTCCAGGAACCAGCGGTCATGCGAGATGACCATCGCGCAGCCCGGGAATTCCAGCAGCGCGTCTTCCAGGGCGCGCAGGGTTTCGATGTCCAGGTCGTTGGACGGTTCGTCGAGCAGCAGCACGTTGCCGCCCTGCAGCAGCGTGGACGCCATGTGCAGTCGGCCGCGTTCGCCGCCCGACAGCGTGCCGACGAGTTTTTGCTGGTCGGCGCCCTTGAAGTTGAAGCGGCCGATGTAGGCGCGCGACTGGATCTCCACCTTGCCGATGGTGATGATGTCGCTGCCGCCCGACACCGCCTGCCAGACGTTCTTGTCGGCGTCGAGCGAATCGCGGCTCTGGTCCACGTAGGCGATCTTCACCGTGTGGCCGACGTTCACTTCGCCCTTGTCGGGCTTTTCCGCGCCGGTGATCATCTTGAACAGCGTGGATTTGCCCGCGCCGTTGGGGCCGATGATGCCGACGATGGCGCCCGGCGGAATGGTGATGTTCAGGTCGTCGATCAGCAGGCGGTCGCCGAAGCTCTTGGACACGTTCTTGAACTCGATCACCTTGTCGCCCAGGCGCTCGCCGGGTGGGATGAACAGTTCATTGGTTTCGTTGCGGCGCTGGTATTCGACCGACTGCAGGTCTTCCAGGCGCTGCAGGCGGGCCTTGCCCTTGGTGCGGCCACCCTTGGCGTTCTGGCGCGACCACTCCAGCTCCTTCTGCAGCGCTTTCTGGCGGCCCTTTTCCTGCGAGTCTTCCTGCTTCAGGCGCTCGGACTTCTGGTTCAGCCAGTCGCTGTAGTTGCCCTTCCAGGGGATGCCCTTGCCGCGGTCGAGCTCGAGGATCCACTCGGCGGCGTTGTCCAGGAAGTAGCGGTCATGGGTGACGGCCACCACGGTGCCGGGGAAGCGGGTGAGGAAGTGTTCCAGCCACTCCACGGATTCGGCGTCGAGATGGTTGGTGGGTTCGTCGAGCAGCAGCATGGCGGGCTTGCTCAGCAGCAGGCGGCACAGCGCGACGCGGCGCTTTTCACCGCCGGACAGCTGGCCGCAGATCGCGTCCCAGGCCGGCAGGCGCAGGGCGTCGGCGGCGATTTCCAGCTGCAGTTCCAGGGTGGCGGCGTCGCCGGTGGCCAGGATGGACTCCAGGCGCTGCTGTTCCGAAGCGAGCTTCTCGAAGTCGGCGTCTTCCTCGCCGTAGGCGGCGTACACCGCGTCCAGAAGCGCCTGGGCGTGCAGCAGGTCGCCCACGCCTTCTTCCACGGCCTGGCGCACGGTGTGTTCGGGGTTCAGGCGCGGCTCCTGCTCGAGGTAGCCGACCTTGATGCCGGGCGCCGGGCGGGCTTCGCCGGTGAAGTCCTGGTCCACGCCGGCCATGATGCGCAGCACGGTGGTCTTGCCCGAGCCGTTCAGGCCGAGCAGGCCGATCTTGGCGCCCGGGTAGAAGGACAGCGAGATGTCCTTGATGATCTGGCGCTTGGGCGGCACGGTCTTGCTGACGCCGATCATGGTGTAGATGTACTGCATCGTGGGCTCTCGCATCAGGCCGGGGCGGCGCGGTGGACGGCGCGGCCGGGCAGGGTGGGGCCGCGCAGGAGGCCGCGCAGCCGGTCCGGGGTTTTCGGAGGGACGGACATTATCGCCTACACGCGGGGTCAGGTTAACATATTTTAACAAACCATTGGGTTGTGGAAAGAAGTGAAACAGACCCCGGTATTTCCCGCGAAATTGCAGATTTCGCCCGGGGGCGGGGGAGT
>JANOJQ010000041.1:0-4849 GCA_031418815.1 Lysobacteraceae bacterium | reverse complement strand
AGTACAGGACGCGAACCCGCAGCGTGCCCGGGATCGCCGCCAGCGCCTGCCGCAGCTCGTCGGCCTGCTGTTCGGTGGCGGTGACGTCCATCACCACGTAGCCCAGCTTGGCGTCGGTGCGCAGGTACTGGCCGTCGATGTTGATGCCCTGGTCGCGGAAGATGTCGTTGGCCAGCGACAGCACGCCCGGCACGTTGCGGTGGATGTGCAGGATGCGTCGGCTGCCGATGTGGCCGGGCAGGGACACTTCCGGGAAGTTCACGGCCGACAGGGTGCTGCCGTTGTCGCTGTAGCGGATGAGTTTCGCCGCCACCTCGGTGCCGATGTTGTCCTGCGCCTCGAGCGTGCTGCCGCCCACGTGCGGGGTCAGGATGACGTTGTCCATGCCGCGCAGGGGTGAGGCGAATTCTTCGTCGCTGCCCTTGGGCTCCACCGGGAACACGTCCACGGCGGCGCCGCCGATGTGGCCGCTGCGCAGCGCTTCAGCCAGCGCGTCGATGTCCACCACGGTGCCGCGCGAGGCGTTGATCAGGTGCGCGCCGGGCTTCATGCGGGCGATCTGCGCGGCGGCGATGAGGTTCTGGGTGGCCGGGGTTTCCGGCACGTGCAGGCTCACCACGTCGCTCTGGTCGAGCAGGTCGGTGAGGCTGGCGGCGGGGCGGGCGTTGCCCAGCGACAGCTTGGTTTCGATGTCGTGGAAGATGACCTGCATGCCCAGGCTTTCGGCCAGCAGGCCCACCTGGGTGCCGATGTGGCCGTAGCCGACGATGCCCAGGGTCTTGCCGCGCACTTCGTGGCTGCCTTCGGCGGTCTTGGACCAGCCGCCGCGGTGGCATTCGCTGTTTTTCTGCGGGATGTGGCGCATCAGCAGGATGGCTTCGGCGATCACCAGCTCGGCCACGCTGCGGGTGTTGGAATAGGGCGCGTTGAACACCGGGATGCCGGCTTCCTGCGCGGCGTCCAGGTCCACCTGGTTGGTGCCGATGCAGAAGCAGCCCACCGCGATCAACCGGCGCGCGTCGGCCAGCACTTCGGCGCTCAGCTGCGTGCGCGAGCGGATGCCCACCAGGTGGGCGTCGGCGATGGCGGCGCGCAGTTCGCGCTCGGGCAGTGATTTCGTGTGGTGGTCGATATTGGTGTAGCCGGCCGCGCGCAGCTGGTCCACGGCGGTCTGGCTGACGCCCTCGAGCAGCAGCACGCGGATGTCCTGCCGGGGGAACGAAGTTTTCGGTGTCGTCATGGGGGATGGGCAAAAGTGGGGTTTCTTACTGCACTATGCTGCTCAGGTGCGCTGCACCGCAACAACCACCCCACCTTCCGACCGAATGCCATGACCGACCCGCGCCTGACCGCCCTGACCACCGCCGTCCCCGGCCTGCTGGTCAAGACCGACCCCGCCGACCTGGAACACTACGGCCGCGACTGGACCCGGCGCTGGACGCCGGCGCCGCTGGCCATCGCGCTGCCTTCGACGGTCGACCAGGTGCAGGCCGTGGTGCGCTGGGCCGTGGCCGAGGGCGTGGCGATCGTGCCCTCGGGCGGCCGCACCGGCCTGTCGGGCGGCGCCGTGGCCGCCAAGGGCGAACTGGTGCTCAGCCTGGAGCGCATGAGCCGGGTGCTGGGCTACGACCCCATCGACAACCACCTCACCGTGCAGGCCGGCGCGCCCCTGCAGGCGGTGCAGGAGGCGGCGCAGGCCCACGGCCTGCTGTACCCGGTGGACTTCGGCTCGCGCGGCAGCTGCAGCATCGGCGGCAACATCGCCACCAATGCCGGCGGCATCCGGGTGATCCGTTTCGGCAACACCCGCGAGTGGGTGGCCGGGCTGAAGCTGGTCACCGGCACGGGCGAACTGCTGGACCTGGGCCGCGGCCTGGTGAAGAACTCCAGCGGCTACGACCTGCGGCACCTGGCCATCGGTTCCGAGGGCACGTTGGGCATCGTGGTGGAGGCCACGCTGCGGCTTACGCGGCCCTTGCCCGCGGCGCAGACCCTGCTGCTGGCGCTGCCTTCGTTCGAGGCCGTGATGCAGGTGTTCGGCGTGTTCCGCGCGCGCCTGGAACTGCAGGCCTTCGAGTTCCTCACCGACATCGGCCTGAAGCACGTGCTGGCCCACGGCGGCGTCAATCCGTTCGAAACGGTCTACCCGTACTACGTGGTCACCGAATACGACGCCGCCGACGAAGCGCAGCAGGCCGCCGGCCTGGCCGCGTTCGAATACTGCCTGGAGCAGGGCTGGGTGGTGGACGGCGTGCAGGCGGCCAGCGCGGCGCAGGCCGCGCAGCTGTGGCGCCTGCGCGAGGGCATCACCGAGTCGCTGGCGCGCTGGCGGCCCTACAAGAACGACATCTCGGTGCGCATCGCGGCGCTGCCGGGTTTCCTGGCGCAGGCGCGCGTGCTGCTGGACGAGGCCTACCCGCAGTTCGAAGTGGTGTGGTTCGGCCACATCGGCGACGGCAACCTGCACATCAACGTGCTGCAGCCCGACGGCGTGGGCGACGCGGAGTTCATGGCGCAGTGCGCGAAGGTGACCGGCGTGCTGGCGCAGCTGCTGCACGACGTCGGCGGCAGCATCTCGGCCGAACACGGCATCGGGCTGGTGAAGAAGGACTACCTGGGCAGCACGCGCTCGCCGGAAGAAATTGCGCTGATGCGCGGCATCCGCGCCGTGATGGACCCGGCGGGCATCCTCAACCCCGGCAAGCTCTTCGACTAGAGGTCTTGCTCGTAGCGGATGTAGGGCACGCGGGACGACTCGTCGTCGTCCTTGTCGGCGGTGGAGAACGGGTTCTTGCCGTGGGTGGCCAGGTTTTCGGCGCCCACGCTCAGGCGGGCCCGCCAGGGTGCGCGCCAGGTGACGCCCAGGCCGACGTTGCTGTAGCGATTGCTGCTGCCCGGGATCTCGATCACGCGGCCGATGATTTCGCCGCCGAAGTTGCCGACGCCACCGCCGAGGCTGAGCGTGCCGGTATTCCATTCGGGACGTACGCCGCCGGGCAGTTGGCTGGCCGGGACGATCCGCGCGCGCGCCAGGTTGCCGCCGATGCTGACCCAGCCGGATTCGCCGACCTTGAGTTCGCCCAGCAGGCCGATGCTTTGCTGGTCGAACTCGGCGCCGTTGATCGACAGCAGCACGTCCGACGCGCCGGTGCCGGGCGTGGTGCCGGGCAGGGCGAGCGGGGTTTCGAGGTCGAAGCGGTTCAGGCCCAGGCTGGCGGTGAGCGCCGAGCGCTCGCCCTCGAGGCGGGCTTCGGCGCGCACGCCGGGGCGCGAGTAGGCCAGCGGCAGCGCCGGGTTGGGCGCCAGGTTGGCGACCAGGCAGTGCTGGGCCAGCGAACCGAAGCTGCGCGAGACGCTGTTGCCGTCGCACAGCAGGCCCACCGTCGGATTGCTCTCGAGCGTGAGGCTGGTGCCGATGCGGCGGCCGTTGTCGAGCGGGATGTTGATGCCGGCGCCGACGCCGGGCGACGAAGTGCGGCCCAGGATGCGATCGAGCGACGAGCGGGCGGGCGACCCGGAGCCCGACTCGATCAGCAGGAAGCCTTCGACCTGGTTGTTGCGGATGATGGGCAGGGCGGTGGTGTTGCTGTCGTCGGCCGGCAGCACCAGCGGCGCAGGCGCCTGCGCCAGCGCGGGCAGGGCCGCGACGGCGAGCAGGGTGGCGGCGATGGCGCGCAGCAGGGACAGCATGATCATTCCTCGTTGGCCCGTTGGAGCCCGGCCAGCCCGGTAAGTTCCCCGGACGGGGCCTGTGTCGCGATTTTACAATAACTTAACCCTTTGAGGCCAGCCGTCAACCCCGCCCGGGCACCCGGGGGGCTACTGGATGCTGTCGGAGCCGGGCGCAGTGGGTGTGACTATGAACAGGGCTTCGATCTGTTCAGCCTCGAACCGGTAGCCCTCGCCGCAGAAATCGCAGTGCACCTCGGCCACGCCGTCCACCAGGGCGCTGCGGGCTTCGTCCGGGCCCAGGGTGCGCAGCATGTCGCCCACGCGCTCGCGCGAGCACGAACAGGCGAAGCGCAGCGGGCGGCGGTCGAGCAGCTTCACGCCCTCCTCGTGGAAGAGGCGGTGCAGCAGCGTGGCCACCGGCTGCTCGGCCAGCTCCTGGCCGCCCAGAGTCTCGAACAGGGCGTTGCAGCGGTCCCAGCCGTCCATGTCGCCGTCGGCACCGGGGAGCTTCTGCAGCATCAGGCCGGCGGCGCGGCCGTCCACGCTGGCCAGCAGCAGGCGGGTGGGCAACTGTTCGGACTGTTCGAAGTAGCCCTCGAAGGCTTCGGCCAGGCTGTCGGCGTCCAGGCCCACGAGGCCCTGGTAGCGGGTGGTTTCCCGCGCGCCCGGGGGCGTGGACTCGATGGTGATCGCCAGCAGCGAGCCCGGCCCGAAGGCGCGCGGCGTGAGCGGGCTGGGGATGGGTGCCTCGAAGTGGGCAATCCCGCGCAACGTGCCGGCGGCCGTGCACTCGGCAAACAGCGTGCGCAGGGCACCGGTGCCGCGCAGCTGCACGCTCAGGCGGCCGTCGATCTTGGCGTGGCCGGTGAACAGCGCCGCCGCGGCGCAGGTCTCGCCCAGGCGCGCGGCCACCGGCAGCGGGTACTCGGTGCGGCTGGCGATCTCGGCCCAGGTCTGGTCCAGGTGCACCACCACGCCGCGGATGCCGGAGCGTTCGAGCAGGAAGCGGGTGAGGGTGTCGTGGTCTGGGTGGTGTGATGTCATGCCCGGAATTTTAGCGCAATGCGACGGTATGCTTGCGAACCTTCTGACTGGGAGTGGCTCGATGTCCTGCGTCCCCGCTGTGCGCGCCCTTGCGATGCTGGCCCTCGCGCAAGCCCGCGATCGTCGGGTCGGC
>JANOJQ010000040.1:0-18648 GCA_031418815.1 Lysobacteraceae bacterium | reverse complement strand
GAGCTTGCCCATGCCGCCGGCTTCGGCCACCAGTTCACCCAGGATGGCGTCACGCTGCTTCTTGAGCGCACTGTTGACGTCCAGGCTGCCCACGCCCGCATAGGGCTCCAGGATCGGCCATAGATTGCCCCAATCCTGCTGCCACAAGTTGCCGGTGAGGTGGGCCGGGATCATGCCGTCCACCTGGCCCTTGTCGCCGAACTTCGCCACCAGCTTCTCGCGGGTGTAGCACTGCAGCTGCTCGTACAGCGGCTGTACCTGGCCCCAGAGCCGGTCGGCTTCCACTTCGAATTCGGCCGGGGTCATGTCATAACCGGCGCGCCAGACCTCGCCGGTGTTGGCGAAGCCCATTTCGGTGGCGCCCACGTTGGTGAGCTCGACGAAGCGCCGGTAGTCCTTGCGCATCGGCACGGCGATGGTGTGCCAGCCTTCCCAGGCGGCCTTCATTTCTTCGTAGGTGCTGGCCGGGTTGGCGAGGATCTCCGACACCTGGCCGATGTCCTTGCAGTCCTTGCCGTCCACGCACCACTTGCCCTTGCCGTACTCGCCGCCCATGCGGCTGACGATCTCGGTGAGCTCCTTGAGCTTGGCCGGGTCGCGCGGCGCGGGCAGCGAGGCGCTGACCTTGAGCAGGTGCAGCACGCGTGCGGTCTGCGGGTTCTGGGCGGCGATGTCGTAGCTCTTGGCCTGTTCGACGAAACCGTTGTTGAGCGTCAGGAAGCGCTCGTTGGCGGCGGACTCCAGGCGCTGGCTGTCGGCGTTGATGAAGGTCGCGCCCAGCCACGCCGCCGAGGTGATCTCGGGGGTGAGGTCCTTGAGGGTCTTGTTGACGCGGGCGACGAACTCGTCGGCGGTTTCGCCGCTGGCCGCGGCGGTGGTGCCGGTGGCCGCAGGGGTTCCGGCGGCATTGTCGGACTTGCTGCAGGCCGCCAGGGTGAACAGGCTGGCGGAAATGGCGAGCGCCAGCAGGGCGCGTTGGGATTTCACGGGTAAGGCTCCAGGAACGGGGGGAACGGAAGTCGCCGCAGGCTAGACCCGTCCCCGGGGTGGCGCAAGGGCCCGGCCCGCGCGGGGTTCAGGGTGCGGCCGGGGCGGGTGCCTTGCCGATGTGCTGGTCCAGGAAGGCCAGCATCGCCTCGTAGTAGGCCACCCGGCTGGGCTTGCGCGCGAATCCGTGGCCCTCGCGCGGCACCATCAGCCATTCGGGCGGATTGCCCGACGCGGCGAGTGCCTTGCGCAGGGCTTCAGCCTGCTCGGGCGGTGTTCGCCAGTCGGCCTGGCCGTGCACCAGCAGGACCGGCTGCTTGAGCTCGGCGGCGCGGCTGGCGGGCGACTCGCGCCGGAGCGCATCGGCATCGCGCCCGATCACCATCTCGAAATAGCGCCGCGTGCTGGACTTCTGGCTGGTATCGCCCGAGCGGAACAGCCGATCGAGTCGGTACACGCCGGCATAGCCCACGGCGCACCGGTAAATCCCGGGGTAGCGGATGCTGGAGGTCATTGCCGAATACGCACCGAAGCTGGCGCCCGAGATGCAGATGCGCCGGGCATCGGCTACGCCGGCTCCCACCAGCTGCTGCGTTGCATCGGCGATGTCGTCCTGCATCGCTCCCGACCATTGCCCGTAGCCCAGGCGGGTGAAGGCTTCGCCGCGGCCCGCGGAGCCGCGGAAATTCACCTGCAGCACGGCATAGCCGCGGCTCGCCAGCAGCTGGGCCTCGGGATCGTAGCCCCAGCCATCGCGCACGCCGTGCGGGCCGCCATGCGGCATCACCACCAGGGGCAGGTTCTTCATGGGGCCGCCGGGCGGCAAGGTGAGGAAGGCGCGCAGCACGGTGCCGTCGCGTGCGGCCAGCGGCATCGGCACCATCGGGGCCAGGCTGTTTCGGTCCAGGCCGGCGGCACGTTCGTAGACGCCGCGGCTTTTCTGCGTGGCATGGTCGTAAAGGTAGACGCGGCCGGGCTCGCGATCGCCCCAGACGGTGTAAAGCGTCAGCTTGCCGTCCCGGCTGGTGTCGAGCAGCGTGACCAGCGACGGCGCGTGCGCCGCCGACAGCTTCTCGTGGAAGCGGGCCTGGGCCGACTCCGGTGCAAACAGGTGCAGGCGCGGTTTACCGCTGGCGAACTGCGCGCCCAGCGGCTCACCCTGGATGTGCGAGGCCTCCAGCCAGAGAGGCTCGGATTCGGGATCGCACTGCAGGCGCTGGCGCGCCTGGCTGGCCATCTCCACCGCATACAGGCACGGGGTCTCGCCACGCTCGCTGATCGAGGCGTAGGCCGTGCGGCTGTCAGCGCTGAACCCCAGCACCTGGAACGACGCATTCGGCCCCGGCCCGGCGACGATGGGCTCGAAGCGCTTCTCGCCGGCCAGGTAGCGGAATGCCACGGGGCGGAAGTCGTCGTCGGTGCCCTGCACGAAGGCCAGCCGGCCTTCGCGGTCGGTGATGAACTGCGCCCTGGCGATGGGCGCGATGGCGATTTCCTCGCGCTTGTTGCCACCCAACGACACTTTCACCAGCCGCGGCTTGGGCTCGTCGTCGTCCGACTGCGGGAAGCTGGTGCTGCTGACCAGCAGCGCATCGTCATCCTGTTCGAGCGCATCGACCAGGAAGGCGATCGGCAGGTCGCCATTCTTGGGGACGTCGCTCTGGCCGCCGGCCAGGTGGCGGGTGCGGCCGCCCTCCACCGGGATGGCGAACAGTTCGCCCGTCAGGCGCGGTGTTTCCAGGCCGCCCATGCGGATGGCGCGGCTCACCACCACCATCTCGGCGTTGGCCCAGTCCATGCCGTACACGTATTCGTGCGGCGCGAACGCCAGCTCCGTGGTGGGCGCCAGCGTGTCGGTGCGCACGATCAGCAGGCTGTTGCCGTTGTCCTGGATGCGCTCGATGGCGAGGTGGCGGCCGTCGGGCGAAAGGCGCGCGATGCCGAAACCGGTGCCGTCGGCGAACTGGTCGATGCCGGGCGGGGAGGCGCCTGCGACGGCGCCGCAAGCAGAGGCCAGCAGCAGCGCGGCGGCAATTCGCGTCTTCACGGTTCAACCATCCATGGCCAGCAAAAGTGACTCGCAGGCTAGTCGCACTGGCTGTTCGGCCGCAAGGCCAAAAGCATCGGGGCCCCGGGCAGGCCGGAGCCCCGTGGCGTGCTCAGCGCTTCACCAATTCCACGCGCCGGTTCTTGCCGCGACCTGCCTCGTCGTCGTTGCTTGCGACCGGGGCGGCCATGCCGGCGCCGAAGGCCGTAAGGCGCTTGGCCGCGATGCCGTGCTGCTGCACCAGGGCCGCCACCACCGCCTGGGCGCGGCGCTGGGACAAGCCGACGTTGTAATCAAACGCGCCCTGCGCATCGGTGTGGCCGGCCACCACCAGGTCCAGCGACGGGTTGGCGCGCAGGAACTTGGCGATTTCCTGCAGCGTGGCCTTCGACTCGGGCTTGATGTCGGCCTTGTCGGTGTCGAACAGGATGCCGTACAGGGCCACCCGGCCGCTGCTGGCGATGGACGCCTGCATGGCCGAGGCGTCCACGAAGACGATCTTGCCGGTCTGCATCGGCTTGGCTTCCACTACCGAGATCACGCTGCGCGGGCCGACGTTGGGTGCGCCGTGTTCGGCGGTGCGGATGGCCACGGTGGTCATCGCGCCAGCCTGGTCGCGCTCGAGCAGGGCGTAGCGGATCTTGCGGTCGGCGCCGATCTTGTGTTCGCCCGCGTCGCTCCAGCTGAGCGACATGTAGCGGGCCTGCTTCGGGTCGTCCACGCAGGCGGCTTCCTCGCAGGTGAACACGGTTCGGAAGCCCTGCGACGCCAGCCGCTCGACCTGGTTGCGGAACACTTCCAGCGACGAGCGGCCGAACGGCGCCTGGTAGGCGATGTGGGTGTAGCGCCCTTCGCGCGTGGTGGTGTTGGCCGGCGCCAGCTTGTAGTTGGCGGCGCGTGTGAGGGTGCTGCTGAGCAGTGCCTTGCCGGCGAACTCCTGCTGGTCATAGGCGGTCAGCCGGGAGCCTTCATAGCGTCCCACCAGGGGGTGGTCCTTGCCACCCGGTACGTCGGCCGGAAGGGCCGGCTGCGCCAAGGCCGAGGTCGCGAGGAACATCGCGGCGAACAGGCAGGCAAGCCACGAAGTGGCGCGACGGGTGGGCATGGTGGTCTCCGGGGTGACGCCGGGGATCCGGCGCGTCCAAGGACACAACGTGGTTTGGGGGAGGGTTCCGGTCACGGCCGGGAAGGCAGCCGCGCCAAGGCGCCAACGAGCCCGCGCTCGACCAGGAACGCGAGGGCGTCCTCGGCGTCGCCTTCGAACCAGGCGCGGGCGGAGCCGAGGCGGAAGCTGTAGCCCCACGCGTCCATGTCGGCCATCAGGCGGTCGCGGCCCACGCCGGGCAGCTGGTCGGCCAGCAGGATCTGCAGGTAGCAGGCGGCGTCTTCCTCGGGCACCGAATCGGTGGCGTCGGTGTGCACCGCGGCGCGCCGCTCGGGCGGCATCACGATCAGGTGGCAGGCCTCGTGCAGCAGCGAGTGCACCGGCGTGTCGGCGCGTGCGTAGACGGTGCCGCCGATCAGGCCGGCCTCCACCTCACCCCAGTAGCTGCCGGGGATGGGTTGCCCGTCGGGGACGCGCACCAGGGCCAGGCCCTGGCCGGAAAGCAGCGCCCCGGCCGCATCGAAGCCGATGTCGGCCAGGGTGAGCATGGCTCAGTTGCCGGTGGGGGCGGCCTTGTCGGGCAGCGCCACCGAGATGTCGAGCAGCTCGTTGTCGCCGTCCTTGTGCAGGCCCACCTTCACCGCGTCGGAGTCGACGTTGATGTACTTGCGGATCACTTCCAGCAGCTCGCGCTGCAGCAGCGGCAGGTAGTCGGGCGCGCCGCGCATCGAGCGCTCCTGCTGGATCAGGATCTGCAGGCGGTTCTTGGCGACGCTGGCGCTGTTCTTCTGGCGCTGGGTGAGGAAATCGAAGATGCCCATGGCTCAGCCCCCGAACATCTTCGAGAAGAAACCCTTCTTCTCGACGGTGGTGAAGCGCATCGGGCGGTTCTCGCCGAGGATGCGGGCGACGGCGTCGGTATAAGCCTGGCCGGCGGGCGAATTCTCGTCCAGGATCACCGGCACGCCGGCGTTGGAGCTTTGCAGCACCTCGGGCGACTCGGGGATGACGCCCACTACGTCCAGGCCGAGGATCTCCTGCACGTCGGCGATCGAAAGCATGTCGCCGGCCTCCACGCGCTTGGGGCTGTAGCGGGTCAGCAGCAGGTGCTCCTGCACCCGCTCGCCCTTCTCGGCCTTCTGGGTCTTCGAAGCGAGAAGGCCAAGAATACGGTCGGAGTCGCGCACCGAGGACACTTCCGGGTTCACCACCACCACGGCGCGGTCGGCGTAGTACATCGCCAGGAACGCACCCTTCTCGATGCCGGCCGGCGAGTCGCAGACGATGAAGTCGAAGCCCTCGTCCTTCAGGCCGTTGAGCACCTTCTCGACGCCTTCCTTGGTCAGCGAGTCCTTGTCGCGCGTCTGCGACGCGGCGAGCACGAACAGGTTGTCGAAGCGCTTGTCCTTGATCAGGGCCTGCTTGAGGTTGGCTTCGTCGTTGACCACGTTGACGAAGTCGTAAACGACCCGGCGCTCGCAGCCCATGATCAGGTCCAGGTTGCGCAGGCCGACGTCGAAGTCGATCACCACGGTCTTCTTGCCGGCCTTGGCCAGGCCGCAGGCGATGCTGGCGCTGGTGGTGGTCTTGCCGACGCCGCCCTTGCCCGAGGTCACAACGATGATTTCAGCCAATGGTCTTCTCCGTGACGTGGCGCTTGCAAAGCGCCAAAAAAATGGGGTTTCAGTCGAGCTGCTCGATGCGCAGCTTGTCATTCTCGAGCCAGATCTGCACGGCCTTGCCGAGCAGTTCCTTGGGGATTTCCTCCAGCACCTTGTAGTGGCCCGCCACCGCGACCAGCTCGGCGTGGAATTCGCGGCAGAAAATGCGCGCCGAGGCCAGGCCGCCGGCGCCGGCGAGGGCGCGGCCGCGCAGGGCGCCGTAGACGTGGATGGAGCCGTCGGCGATGACTTCAGCGCCGGCGCCCACCGTCGCGCAGACGGTGAGGTCGCGCTCCTGGGCGTAGACCTGCTGGCCCGAGCGCACCGGATGCAGGTGCACCAGACCGGGTTCGCCGCGCGCCGGGGGCGCTGCCGGCGGGGTGGGAGCCGCGGGTTCGGCCGCGGCGGCCTGGCGCGCGGCGGGGGCCGGTTCGGGCTCGCCTTCGCGCTCGTAGGAGGCGCGGAAT
This sequence comes from Lysobacteraceae bacterium, assembly GCA_031418815.1. Taxonomy (GTDB): domain Bacteria; phylum Pseudomonadota; class Gammaproteobacteria; order Xanthomonadales; family Xanthomonadaceae; genus Arenimonas. The sequence continues at coordinate 12,381 of JANOJQ010000040.1, read as the reverse complement.
TTGGCCAGGAGCGGCAGGCCGATGTCCTGCGACAGGGCTTCGATCGCGCTGGTCCCGTAGGCCAGCGCCACCGGCACCACGCCGGCGCCGCGCAGCGCGTCGACCAGGGCGCTGGCTTGGGACGCCTCGGGGCAGCGGCTCAGTCCGCCGAAATCAATCACCACCGCGGCTCGTGCGAACAGCTTGGGGGCGCGCTGCACGCGGTCGGCCATTTCGGCGGCCAGGCGCTCGGGGTCCAGCGTGCGGACGCGCAGGTTGGCGATGCCGACCTGGCCGAACTTGAGGTCGCCGGCCTGTTCGTAGTCCATGGGGGTCGTGGCGGACATGGCTCAGGCCCCCGTCGCCAGCGTGGCGGCGCGGCCGGGCAGGGCGCGGGCCTGCAGCCAGGGCTGGTCGGGCAGGCGCGCGCCGTAGGTCTCGGCGACGTACGGATAGCTGCACATTTCCTTGACCAGCATCGCCACCCGGATGTCGGTGCCGGCCATGACCTGCTGGCCGACCTCGCGGAAGCCGAAGCTGCCGTGGAAAAGCAGGGCCGGGTCGTTGCCGGCCTGCAGGAAGACCTCGCAGCACAGCTGCGGCCAGCGCAGTTCGGCGAAGCTCTGCACGTCGGCGTAGAAGGCGCGGCCGCGGCCGCCGCCGCGGCGCGGCCGGGCGATCACGATGCGGTCCACGTACAGGAAGCGGCCCTTGCGGTCCTGGAACCACTTGAAGTTGGGGCTGTCGTGCGGCGCATCCTGGCTCAGCGCCACCAGGAAGCCGGTGACCTGGCCGTCCTGTTCGGCGACGCGGAAGTATTCGGCATGTTCCCAGAAGAATCGAACCTTGGCAGCGTCCATCGGCAGGATGGACGGCCCGGCCGCGTTGTTCAGGGCCAGCACGGAATCCAGCTCGTGCTCCCGCACGTCGCGGAGGGTGATCGGCATTGTCTAAAGGACTCCGATGGCAAAGGGGCCGCCTGGGCTGGAGACTCCGGCGGGCGATCGGGGAGTGATTATCGCACGGGTGCCGGGCGCCGGGGCGCGGCCTTGGCCTCCCGCCCGGTCCCATGACTTTCGGGGGGGCGTGCCCGGCCGCCGCGGGCCTATGATGCCGGGATGCTGAACAGTCTCTCCCACACCCAGCTGCTCCGGTATGCCGGCATGTTCACCTGGGCAATGGTGGGTATCCCGCTGATCGTGCTGACCTGGCACTTCCCGGCCACCGACGCCCTGGACGCCGCCGATGCGTCCCAGGGCTTCTCCACCCCCGGCCTGGCCACCGGCACCCTGGCGTACCTGGCGTTCGGCATCATTTACTGGCAGGTCACGCGGTCGCTGGGCATGCGCAAGCCCAAGCCGGTGGACACGATGTGGCTGGCGGCGCTGACCCTGGCCGCCATCGCGGTGAGCTACCAGACCGGCACCGGCATGGGCGCGGTGCTGATGATGATCATCGCCGGCGTCATCCTGTGGCTGGTGCCGCTGGGCGTCGGCGTGGCCTGGCTGGTCCTCCAGCACGCGGCCCTGGTGCCGGTGTTCAGCCAGATGGAGGGTTTCACCCCCGGCTTCGCCGTGCTCCAGGCCATGCTCTACGCCGGCTATTCCAGCTTCGCGATGGTCATCGGCCTGGTCGCCAAGCAGCAGGCCCAGGCCCGCGAGGAACAGCGCCGCCTGAACGCCGAACTGCGCGCCACCCGCGCCCTGCTGGCCGAAAGTTCGCGCATGAGCGAGCGGGTGCGCATCTCGCGCGAACTGCACGACCTGCTGGGCCACCACCTCACCGCGCTGAGCCTGAACCTGGAAGTGGCCGGCCACCTCACCGAGGGGCGCGCGCAGGAACACGTGCGCCAGAGCCACACCCTGGCCAAGCTGCTGCTCACCGACGTGCGCGAGGCCGTCAGCGAAATGCGCGACGAAGGCGCGATCGACCTCAGCGGCGCCGTGCGCACGCTGGTGGAGGGCGTTCCGGCGCTGGACATCCGGCTGGACCTGTCCGATCCGCTGCGCATCGAGGACCCGGAGCGCGCGCACGTGCTGCTGCGCTGCACCCAGGAAATCATCACCAACGCCGTCCGCCACGCCGGGGCCTCGACCCTGTGGCTGAGCATCGGCCGCGACGCCACCGAGGCCCGCATCCAGGCCCGCGACGATGGCCGCGGCGCCGAGGCCGACGCGGCCCAGGGCAATGGCCTGCGCGGCATCCGCGAGCGCCTGGCCGCCTATGGTGGCCGCGTCGACATCATCACCGGACGCGGGCAGGGCTTCGCGCTGGACATCCGTTTGCCACTGGAGAACGCTACATGATCCGTGTCTGCCTGGTCGACGACCAGACCCTGGTTCGCCAGGGCGTGAAATCGCTGCTCGAACTGGCCGACGGCATCGAAGTGATCGCCGAAGCCTCCGACGGCCGCCAGGCGGTCGAACTGATCCCGCAGATCAAGCCCGACGTGGTGCTGATGGACATGCGCATGCCGGTGATGTCGGGCCTGGAGGCCCTGCAGGCGCTGTCGGCCAAGGGCCTGTTGCCGCCCACCATCATCCTGACCACCTTCGACGACGACCAGTTGGTGCTGGCCGGAATCCGCGCCGGCGCGCGCGGCTACCTGCTCAAGGACGTGTCGCTGGACCAACTGGTGAACGCCATCCAGACCGTCGCCGACGGCGGCTCGCTGGTGCAGCCGGCGGTGACCCAACGGCTGCTGTCGGGCCTGGAAGGGCTGCAGACACAGTTCGTCAGCCTCGACCAGCCCGACCCGCTGACCGAGCGCGAAACCGAAATCCTGCGGCTGATGGCTGGCGGCTTCTCCAACAAGGAGATCGCCAACTCGCTGGGCGTGGCCGAGGGCACCGTCAAGAACCATGTCTCCAACATCCTGTCCAAGCTGGGCGTACGCGACCGTACCCGTGCCGTCCTGAAGGCGTTCGAGCTCAAGCTCGTATAGCCCACAGCGAGCCGCGGCGCGGGCTGCGGGGTGTTTTCCGGCAACCCCTGCCGGCCGGCGGCATGACCTGATATCCTCTGCGATTCCTGCGGCAGGGCACGTCAACCCGCCGGGGACCGGTCCCGGAGAACCCAAGAATGACCCGAGTTATCGAATGGATTGTTTCGCTGCTGATCGTCATCGCGCTGTTCGTGGTGATCGGTCTGTTCCTGCCCGCCAAGCGCACCGTGTCGCACTCGGTCGAGACCAATCGCCCGATGTCCACCGTGAACGACCTGCTGGGCAGCTTCACGCGCTTCCGCGACTGGAACGCCCTGGTCAACAACGACCCGCGCATCCAGCTCACCCCGTCGGGCGCTGAACAGGGTGTCGGTGCGAAGCTCGACTTCCAGTCCACCCAGGGTTCCATCGGCAGCGGCTCCTGGACGCTGGTCGAGGATGTCCCGGGCGAGAAGATCGTCTATGAACTCCAGAACCGCGCCCGCGGCGACCAGAAGCGCATGACCTTCCGCTTCGAGCGGACCGGCCAGCGCAACCAGAACGTCAAGATCACCCAGCGCTACACGGTGGACTACGGCTGGAACCTGGTCGGTCGCTACGCGGGCCTGTACGTCACCCGCGACGTGGGCGACGATATCAAGGCCGGCCTGGGCAAGCTGAGCAACCTGCTCGCCACCATCCCGCGCTTCGACTACAGCCAGCACGAGCCGGGCTTTGCCTTCGCCGACCTGCCGGCCACCAACGCCCTGGTCGTGACCACGGCGGCCAAGCGCGCCAACGACGACATCGCCCTGGCCATGACCAACCAGCTGAAGTGGATCCAGCAGGTCATGGAAAAGAGCGGTCTCGAGGCCGCCGGCCCGATGCGCATCGTCACCAACGAGTTCAGCACCGACACCTACGGTTTCGACGTGGTGATGCCGATCCGTCGCAAGGGCACCGGCCCGGCGCCGGCGGAAGCCGCCGATGCCGATGCCGGCGAAGGTGATGCCGCTGCGACCGAGGCCGTTGCCGAAGCCGCCCCGGTGGTCCCGGCCGCGCCGGTTGATCCGAACGCGCCGCTGGAGCGCCTCGACGTCAAGGTCGAAGGCCCGGTCGTCTACGCCCAGCTGCCGGCCATGCGCGCCGCCGTCACCACCTACACCGGTCCGTCGCCGGGCCTGCCGCGCATCCGCGACCTGGCCAAGGCCTGGGCGATGGTGCGCGGTACCGAAACCTGGGATCGCCCGTACGAGGAATACCTCGGCCCGATCAAGGACATGCTGGCGGAAGACGCCGAGTTCCGCGTGTACTGGCCGGTCAAGGTCGCAGGCGTCGAGCCGGCGGAGCCGCTGATCATCGCGCCGCTGCCGGCCGATCCGGCTGCAGAGGGCGCCACCGGCGCCGAGGCCGAGGCGGCTCCCGCCGAGGCCCCGGAAACCCCGGCCGCCGCGTAAGCAACATGCAGGGCGGGCCGAGTGCCCGCCCTGTCATTTCCGGCGCCAGAATTCGCGAGACCCGAACCCGATGATCCAGGCACACGCCCTGCACAAGCGCTATGGCCGCCTGCTGGCGGTGGATGGCATCAGCTTCAAGGTCGAACCCGGCGAGGTGCTGGGCTTCCTCGGCCCCAATGGCGCCGGCAAGTCCACCACGATGAAGATGATTGCCGGCTTCCTGGCGCCCACCTCGGGCACCGCCACCGTCTGTGGCCACGACGTGCAGACCGACCCGATGGCCGCGCGCCGCTCGCTGGGCTACCTGCCTGAAGGTGCGCCGGGCTACGGTGAAATGAGCCCCGAGGGCTTCCTGGGCTTCGTGGCCGACGTGCGCGGGCTCACCGGCGAGCGTCGCCGCGAGCGCATGCAGGCCGTGTTCAAGCGCCTGGCGCTGGAAGACGTGCTGCACCAGCCCATCGACACGCTGTCCAAGGGCTTCAAGCGCCGCGTCGGCCTGGCGGCCGCCATCCTGCACGACCCGCCGGCGCTGATCCTGGACGAACCCACCGACGGCCTCGATCCGAACCAGAAGCACGAAGTGCGCACCCTGATCCGGGAGTTGGCGCGCGAACGCACGGTGCTGCTGTCCACCCACATCCTGGAAGAAGTTGAGGCGGTGTGCAGCCGCGCCATGATCGTGGCGCGCGGCAAGGTGCTGGCCGACAACACGCCGGCCGAACTGCTGGCGCGCTCGCGCTTCCAGGGCGCGGTGTCGGTGCTGGCGGCCGACAGCATCGCCGCGCGCGCCGCGCTCGACGGCATGCCCGGCGTCAGCGGCTTCCACCAGGACGCCGGCGACGGTCGCCTGTACGTATTCCCGCAGGGCAGGCCGGTGGCGCCCGAGGCGGTGGCTGAGCGCCTGCGCCAGCGCGGCGTCGCGTTCACGGGCCTGCAGCCCGAGCGCGGCCGGCTCGACGAAGTGTTCCGCCGCATCACCACGGCGCAGGTGCCGGCATGAGCGCGGTGTACGCGGTGTTCAAGCGCGAATTCCACAGCTATTTCGCCACGCCGCTGGCGGCGGTTTTCCTGGTGATCTTCCTGGCGCTGGCCGGCGCGTTCACCTTTTACCTCGGCGGCTTCTACGAAGCGGGCCAGGCCGACCTGCAGACCTTCTTCCGGTTCCACCCGTGGCTGTACCTGCTGCTGGCACCCGCGGTGGCGATGCGGCTATGGGCCGAGGAGCGCAAGTCGGGCACGCTCGAACTGCTGCTGACGCTGCCGCTGGCGCTCTGGCAGGCGGTGCTGGGCAAGTTCCTCGCGGCCTGGGCCTTCCTGGGCCTGGCGCTGGCGCTGACGTTCCCGATGTGGGTCACGGTGGCGTGGCTGGGTGATCCCGACCACGGCGTCATCCTGGCGGGTTACCTCGGCAGCTGGCTGATGGCTGGCGCGTTCCTCGCCATCGGCAGCGCGCTGTCGGCGGCCACCCGAAGCCAGGTGGTGGCCTTCATCCTCACCGTGGTGATCTGCCTGCTGATGCTGCTGGCGGGCTTCCCGATGGCGCTCGACCTGGTGCGCGGCTGGGCCCCGCAGGCCTGGGTGGACGCGTTCGCCGGGCTGAGCTTCCTGACCCATTTCCAGGCCATCAGCCGCGGCGTGCTGGACCTGCGCGACGTGGTGTTCTTCCTGCTGTGCATCGCCACCTGGCTGGCCGCCACGGTGCTGGTGATCGACCTGAAGAAAGCCGATTGAACGCCATGACCCGAGCCAACCGCCGTTTCGTTCCCCTGGTTGCCCTGGCGCTGCTGGCCCTGGGCTTCGTCGCGCTGGTGGCGCTGTCGTCGGTGGCGCTGCGCGGCGCGCGCCTGGACCTCACGCAGAAGCAGCTTTACACGCTGTCGCAAGGCACCCGCAACGTGCTGGGCCGCATCGACGAACCGGTGCGCCTGAAGCTGTACTACTCCGAGCACGCCACCCGCGACCTGCAGCAGTTCCGCGTCTTCGCCACCCGCGTGCGCGAGCTGCTGGAGGAAATCGCGGCGCGCTCGGACGGCAAGCTGGTGCTGGAAATCATCGACCCCGAACCGTTCTCCGAAGCCGAGGACCAGGCCGCGGCGCACGGCCTGCAGGCGGTGCCGCTGGGCAGCACGGGCGAGAAACTCTACTTCGGCCTGGTGGGCATCAACAGCACCGACGGCGAGACGGTGATGCCGTTCATCCAGCCCGACAAGGAAGCCTTCCTCGAGTACGACGTGGCCAAGCTGGTGTCCACCCTGAGCGTGGACGCGCTGCCCGTGGTGGGCCTGGTCAGCGGCCTGCCCACCGGGCCGTCCACCGACCCCACGGGCCGCACCACGCCGGGCTGGGTGGTGGACCGGCAGGTGAGCGAACTGTTTGAACTGCGCCGGTTCCAGGGCAACCCCACCAGTTTCGCCGACGACGTGGACCTGCTCTGGGTGGTGCATCCGCGCGGGCTGCCGGAAGACACGCTGTATGCGATCGACCAGTTCGTGATGCGCGGGGGACGCCTGCTGGCTTTCGTGGACCCGGATTCGGAGGCCGACCAGTCCGGCGTGGATCCGCTGGACCCGCTGTCGCTGGCCATCCCGCGCAGCTCCGACCTGCCGGTGCTGTTCAACGGCTGGGGCATCCAGTACGACGCCACCCGCGTGGTGCTGGACGACAAGCACGCGCTGCAGGTGCAGCCCGACCCCAACGGCCTGCCGGTGCGGCACCTGGCCGTGCTGGGCCTGGGCAAGGACGCACTGAACCAGGAAGACGTGGTGTCGGCCGAGCTGCAGGGACTGAACCTGTCGAGCGCCGGCGCACTGTCGCTGGCGCGCGATTCCACCCTGGCCATGACCGCGCTGGCGCAGAGCTCCAGCGCGTCGGCCCTGGCGCTGGTGAGCGAAGTGCGCGACACCGTGGCCGATCCCGACCGCCTGCGCGTGGGCTTCAAGCCGGGTGGCGAACCCTTCGTGCTGGCGGCGCGCTTCACCGGGCCGCTCAAGTCCGCGTTCCCCGACCGCAAGGGGGACAAGCACCTCGCGGCCAGCGTCGCGCCGGTCAACATCGTGGTGGTGGCCGACACCGACGTGCTGACCGACCGGCTGTGGGTGCAGGTGAGCGATTTCCTCGGCCAGCCTGTGTTCAACGCTTTTTCCAGCAACGGTGATTTCGTCTACAACGCGGTGGACAACCTGGTGGGCAACGCCGACCTGATCTCGGTGCGCACGCGCGCCACCGCGGCGCGCCCGTTCGAGCGCGTTGCGGCGCTGCGCCGTGGCGCCGAAGAGCGCTACCGCAGCGCCGAGCAGAAGCTGCAGGGCCAGCTCGACGACCTCGAGAAACAGCTCGCCGCGCTGCAGAAGCCCGGCGTCAACGGCCAGGCGCAGGCACTGTCGCCGCAGCAGCAGGCGCAGATCGTCCGTTTCCAGGACGAGAAGCTGCGCATGCGCAAGGAGCTGCGCGAAGTGCAGCATCGCCTCAACGCCGACATTGATGCGCTGGGCATGCAGCTCAAGCTGGTCAACATCCTGGGCATGCCGCTGCTGGTGGTGCTGTTGGCGCTGTTCGTGGCGTGGCGGCGCTGGCTGCGCCGGCGCGCGGCGGCGGCCTGAACCATGCGCACTCGCGCACTGCCGGCGCTGGCGCTGGTCGTGGTGGCCGCTTCCGGCCTGGCCTGGTGGCTGCTCGATCGCCAGGCCCCGGCTGGCGCGGTGTCGGAGTCGCTGGCGCTGCCGGGATTCGCGGCGCGCGTGGAGTCGATCGATCGGGTGGAAGTGCTGGGCGCGGGTGCACGGACGCTGGTGTTGATCGAAAAGCGCGACGGCCGCTGGCGCATGCCCGATCGTGACGGCTGGCCGGCCAACCAGCGCGAAGTGGGCAGTGCGCTGTTCCGGCTCGGGCAGGCCCGGCGCATCGAGGCCAAGACCGCGGATCCCGGGCGCCACGCGCGGCTGGGCGTCGAGGACATCGGCGCCGCCGATGCCAAGGGCACGCAGCTGCGCCTGTCCGGCGGGCCGGGCGAGCCGGCTTCCCTCGTCGTGGGCAACAACCACCCCACGCTCGGCGGCAGCTATGTGCGCGTGGGCGACGAACCGCAGGCCTGGCTGCTTGACCAGGACATCGCCCCCGCGCGCAGCGCGCCCGACTGGCTCGACCGCCGCCTGCTCGACGTGCCGATGGCGCGCATCGACGTGGTCGAAGTGACGCCCGCCGATGGCCGCGCGTTCCGCCTGTCGCGCGTGGAGGATCGTTTCAGCATCGACGGGCTGCCGCCCTCGGCGATGGCAAATCCCGATGCCGGCAACACCACCGCCGGCTTTACCGACCAGTTGGCGCTGGACGACGTGGCCAGGGACGCCGGTTCCGTCGCCACCCAGACGGCGGTCTTCCAAACGCTGGACGGGCTGCGCATTACCGTGGCGTCCTGGCCGCAGGACGGCGGACTCTGGGCGCGGCTGGGCGTGGAGCTGGATCCATCCCGCGCCGCGGCATGGTTCGCGCGGCCGCTGGCGCCGGCGGGCGAGGGCGCGGTGGCGCCGGCCGATGCCGTCAAGGCGGCGTCGGTCGAGCAGCGCCTTGCCGAACTCAAGGCACAGGTCGAAACCTGGCGGCAGGCCTTCGCCGGCCGCCAGTTCCTGCTGCCGCCGCACAAGGTCGAGGGGCTGGTGCGGTCGCGCAGCGACTACCTCGAAGGCAGCCGGTGAGCGGCCTGCGCCGCGCGCTCGCCGGCTTCGGCGCGCTTGCCTGCGGTGTCTCGGTGGGCTTGGGCGCCTATGCCTCGCACGGCCTCGACGGCGAGGCGGCCAAGCGCGTCGGCCTGGCGGCGCTGTTCGCATTCGGTCACGGGCTGGCGCTGCTGCTGCTGGCGCCGGCCACGACCACGAAGCTGCGCACGGCCGGGCTTTCGGGCCTGGCGCTGGGCGTGGTGCTGTTCTCGGGCAGCCTGCTGGCCGCGGTGTTGCTTTCCGCGCCCACGGCGCTGGCACCCGCTGGCGGCGTGCTGCTGATGCTGGGCTGGCTGGCGGTCGCCGCCGACGCACTCCGCGGCTGAGCGGTCGCCATGGCCCGCTACGTCCGCGGATTCGACCTGGAAGCGGGCGCGGCCCACTTGGCCAAGCGCGACCGCAAGCTGGGCCGCTGGATCGAGCGCATTGGCCCGCTGGACGTGACGGCGCGCTGGCGCAAGCCGTTCGACACCACCGACGCGCTGGCCCGCGCCATCCTCTACCAGCAGCTGTCGGGCAAGGCCGCCGCCACCATCGTCGGCCGGGTGGAAGTGGCGATTGATGCGAAGAAGCTGCACGCCGACACCCTCGGCCGGGTGGATGACGCCACCCTGCGCGCCTGCGGCGTGTCGGGCAACAAGACGCTCGCGCTGCGCGACCTGGCCGCCCGCGCCGCCCGCGGCGAGGTGCCGTCGTCGCGCGAAATGGCCGGCCTGCACGACGCCGACCTCATCGAGCGCCTCACCGCCGTGCGCGGCATTGGCCGCTGGACGGTCGAGATGATGCTGATGTTCAGCCTGGGCCGCCCGGACGTGCTGCCGGTGGACGACCTGGGCGTGCGCAAGGGCGCGCAGCTGCTGGACCGGCTTGACGAGATGCCCAAGCCGAAGCAGCTGCAGGCGCGCGGTGAAAAATGGGGCCCCTACCGAACGCTCGCGGGGCTGTACCTGTGGCGCATCGCCGACAGCGCGGCGCCGGCGAAGACGCCGGTGAAACGCTCGCAGGATTGAGCCGCGCGGCTCAGGCCGCCGGATGCCAGCGCCAGTGCCAGGGCTCGTAGGTGATGCCGTGCGGGTTGTCGCGCGGGTAGCTCATGCGGAATCCGAATTCGCCCGCGCGCCGCTGCAGCCAGCCGAACGCCGGCGTGCCCTCGAAGCTTTCCTCCGCGGCCGGTTCGCCGGGTGCGCCGATGTCCAGCGCCACGCCGCCGTGGTGTTCGCTGTAACCCGGCGCCGCGTTGACGGTGAGGATCTCCTCCACCGACAGGCCGCGCGCCAGCTTCCGTTCGAAGATGCCCAACTGGTAGTCGTGGCTGCGATAGCCGGAAATGGCCTGCAGCGCGATGCCGTCGGCCAGCGCGGCGCCGTGCAGGCGGCGCCACGCGCGCGCGGCAGGCGCGACCAGCCACAGCACGCGCCGGTAGCGGTCGAAGCCGGCGAACTCCAGCCGGCAGGGCTCGGCGAACAGCGACAGCCCGCTGCGCTCGCCGTAGCCCTGGTCCAGGCCGAGCCAGTGCAGCCGTTCAACCAGTCCGTCGAGCGGCAGGTGGAGGCCGTGCCCGGCACGTTCCGCCGGCGCTTCCAGCGCATCCAGCGCCGCGCCAAGCCCGGGTTCGCGGGACAGGCCAGGCACCAGCGCATGCAGGCGGCCGTGGCCCAGCGCAGCCAGGAAGCGGCCGTCGCGCTTGCGGCGCAGCACCCAGTCGGCACGGGCCATCGCGCGGGCATCGGCGGCAGCGCGCGCGCGCAGCAGCCGCGCGGGCCAGGCCTCCACGTCGGGGCTGTTGACCAGGTGCCAGTCGAGGGGTTTCATGCGGGCAGCTTAGCGGTGCCGGCCTGCCGCCGGGAAGCGCTCAGTCGCCGCCACCGCCGCCGCCATCACCGCCACCGCCATCGCTGCCGTCGTTGTTGCCGGAGTCGCGGCCGTCGCTGTCGGACGCGCCCTTGCGCGATCCGCCGCCGTCACTGCCGGCCATCACCACGATCGAACCGTCCTGGTGGCGGGACTGCCGGCGCGGCCTGGTGCCGCTGCCGCGGCTGGCCCGAAGCGCCAGGAACACGCCGATGAAGACCACGAACAGCGAAAGGAGAACGGCGATCAGGCTGGTGGGTAGGTCCATGGCGCGCACTTTGTGGGAAGAAGGTGGCGGGAATATGTCAGTCCGGACGCCGGCGCAGGATGTCCAGCACCGCCTGTGGGTGCTGCAGGCTCAGCAGCCAGACGCGGCCGTCGGCGTGGGGCAGGGCCAGCACCGTCGACGGGTCGGTGAGAAGGCAGAAGGCCTTGCGCAGGTCGCGCAGCCGGAAGTGCCCGGCCAGCAGGCCAGGCAGGCGGTAGCCATTGGTCTTGATGAAGGGCTTGAGTTCGCGATGCTCGCGCAGGTCCACCACGCGCGCCTGGTCTAGCTTGAAATCCCTGAGCGGCGCTTCGCGCGTGTACCAGGTGGCCTTCACTCGCAGGTGCCGGCCGTCAAAGCTGGCTTCCCGCCGCCACATCGGCAGCACCAGGCCCAGGGTGACCAGGGCAACGGCGGCCTGCATGCCCAGCAGCATCACGGGCGTGATGTCGCCATCCTCGAACACGAACAGCGTCCCGACGGCGAAGAACACCGGCATGCCGGCGCCCACGATCAGCGCGAAGGCGATGGGCGCCCGGCCAAGCGGCGTCAGCGCGAGACGGCGGAAGCCGCTCATTTCCTGCTCTCCTCGCCGGTCTCGTCGTGGCGCAGGCGTCCGGCCTTGCGCAGCGCATCACGCAGCACGTACTCAATCTGCGCGTTCACCGAGCGCAGCTCGTCGTCCGACCAGCGCTGGATGGCCTCCAGCACGTCGGCACTGATGCGCAGCGGATAGGCTTTCTTCTCCGCCATCGCCGGCTCAGTAGATGCTGCCGGCGTTGACGATAGGCTGCGTGCCGCGCTCGCCGCACAGCACCACCAGCAGGTTGCTGACCATCACCGCGCGGCGCTCGGGGTCGAGGTCGACCACCTTGCGCGCCGACAGCTGCTCGAGCGCCATTTCCACCATGCTCACCGCGCCTTCGACGATGCGGGTGCGGGCGGCGATGATGGCGCCGGCCTGCTGGCGCTGCAGCATGGCCTGGGCGATTTCCGGCGCGTAGGCGAGGTGGCTGATGCGCGCCTCGGACACGTGCACGCCGGCCGCGGCCAGGCGCTCCTGGATTTCCTCGGTGAGGTGCTTGGCGATTTCGGCCGCGTGGCTGCGCAGGGCGACGGTGCCGTCTTCGTGCTGGTCGTAGGGGTAGCTGGTGGCCATGGCGCGCAGCGCGGCTTCGGACTGGATGTGCACGA
>JANOJQ010000039.1:0-2173 GCA_031418815.1 Lysobacteraceae bacterium | reverse complement strand
AGCGCGAGCGGGCGTCGTCGGTGGAGTCGAGGTTGATCACCTCGTTGGTGACGTTCTCCAGGGTCTTCATGAACTCCTGGTCGAACATGTCGCCGTCCTTGGCGATCACCGCGACCAGCACGCGGTTGGCGCCACCGAACTCCAGCTCGTAGTCCTGGAAGGTCTGCATGTATTCGTGCTGCAGCGGCACCTGCTTCTTGAAGCCGGCGTCCACCTTGAGCTGGCTGGCGAAGAACAGCATCGCCAGCGTGACCGCGGCGAAGACGATGAGGACGAGCGGCCGGTTGCCGAAGACGATGGTCTCGGCGAAACGGGCGAACGGGCCGGGCTGGGCGTTGGGGAGGCTCATTGGTTCTCCGTCACTGCGGGCGGTAGAGGTCGGCGCCCTTGTCGCCGATCACGAGGAAACCGGCGCCGTCCACGGGAACCACGCCCGAGAGCAGCGGCGTTTCGCCGGAAGCGGTCGCGAAAGCGGTCGCGGTGAAGGGCGTGGCGGCGTCGGGGCGGGTCAGGATGGCGCCATTGGCACCCACCAGCACCGCACCGCCGTTTTCAAGCGCATACCCACCCATCAGGCTGGTGGTGATGCCGGTCTCGACGCGGGTCCAGCTGTCGCCCAGGTCGCGCGACTCGTAGACGTTGCCGCGCAGGCCGAACACCAGGATGTGGTCGTCCTGCCAGGACAGCACGCCGAACATCGAGCCTTCGTACGGCAGGCGCTTGCTGGTCCAGGTTGCACCGCCGTCGCGCGAGCGCAGGAAGGTGCCGCGCTCGCCGGCGATCACCAGCGCGCCGGAACCGGCGCGGGCGATCGCGTTGAGGTGCGGGTCGGACTCGGCGTCCAGCGCCAGGTCCTCGTCGCTGAAGGTCCAGTCTTCGCCTTCCTCGGCAGCGGGATCGATGCCGTCGTCCAGCGCTTCCACCGGCTCGGGGGCCGCGACCGGCGCGGGCGGCGCCGCCGACGAGACGCTGCGAGGGGTCCAGGTGACACCGCCGTCGGTGGTGGCCAGCATCAGGCTGTAGGCACCGATGGCGAAGCCGTTCATGGCGTCGGTGAAAAGCAGGTCCATCACCGGCACGCCTTCGCTGGGGTCGACGATGTCGTAGCTCCAGGGCGCGGCGCGGCGGCGGACCCAGGTCTGGCCGGCGTCGGACGACTGGACGATGACGCCGTCGTGCCCGGCGGCCCAGATGACGCCGTCGACGCTGGCGATGGAGGTCAGCGTCGCGCGGGTCGGCACGGCCGCCTGGCGCCACTGCACGCCGTCGCTGGACGCCAGCACGTGGCCGCGTTCGCCGACGGCGAAATAGCCGGCGTTGGTGCGCACGGCGTCAAGCAGGAGGGCGCGGCTGGCGCGCGGCAGGATCTCGGCGTCGAGCAGCGCGGGGTCGGTGGCCGCAGGCTTGGTGGCCTCCGGCTCCGGAATCGGGGGAGTAGCGTTGGTGGCATCGGCCGCGGGCTGCGCGGCGGGATCAGCCGGGGTTTCATCGACCTCGGGCGCCTGTGCCGAAATCGGCAGCGCCAGGGCAAGCAGCAGGGCACCGAACAGGTGCGAGCTTCGAAGGGTGTTGCTGGGCATCGTTTCCTCCTGCGCGGCACCCGCGTCATGCGGGGCCCGGAACGCAGCCGCGCCCTTTCGGGCGCGGCTGGTTTACCAACAGCTGGGAATCAGCGCACGCCTGCGGTGCGCAGGTTCTGCGGCGAGTAGTTTGCCGGAGTGCTCTGGTAGCCGAAGTCGCGCGGCTTGTCCTCGTTGTCCAGCAAGCCGGTGATGTAGCGGCCGGACTTGAGGTCGTGGTGGGTCTCGAGGGTGGACCAGAAGGTCGGCACCTCGTAGTAGTTGATGGACGGTGCGTCCGAATAACGCCACAGGTTGCCCTGGCCGTCGTAGTGGTCGGTCAGCAGGATCTGGTAGCTGTCTTCGTCCACGTAGAAGGTGCGGCGGCTGTTGATGTGGCGCTGGCCGGCCTTGAGCTTGGCCTCGACCACCCAGACGCGGTGCAGTTCGTACCGCATCATGTCGGGGTTGAGGTGGCCCGGGCGGATCAGGTCTTTCACCTTCGTCTTGTCGCTGTGGGCGCGGTACGAGTTGTACGGCACCAACATTTCCTTCTTGCCCACCAGGGTCCAGGTGAAGCGGTCCGTAGCGCCGTTGAACATGTCGGTCATGTC
>JANOJQ010000038.1:0-31015 GCA_031418815.1 Lysobacteraceae bacterium | reverse complement strand
GAAATCCGACCTTGGCCTTACATCACTTGATTACTCAATAAATATAAAGCTTGTTGGCTAGACGTCTGCAAGAAATGGACTCATCCATCCCCCGTCAGGCGCCCGCACAAATTTCCTGCGCACACTGTCAAAGATCTCTGCCTATTCCGGCGCGTTTCGCTGCCGAAGTGGTCGGGCCTTTCGCCTGACCGAGCCGCACATTATAGGGCAATTCCGAAGGACGTCAATACCGCGTTTCGCCCTTTTTTGAATCCCCCGCACGTCGCCGGCGTTGGCCGGGACTTGCGGGGGGCGAACTTTAGCTGCGGCGCAACACGCATTGCAAGAGATTTTCGTTTTCGCCCGGAAAGCTCAGGCCTGCACGAGCCGGACGCGGGCGAAACTGCGCTTTCCGACCTGCAAAACGCCCTCGAATCCGGGCGTGAAGACGCGCTGGGGATCCTCGAACACCTCGGCGTCCACTTTCACGGCGCGCTCCTTGAGCTTACGCGACGCCTCGGAGTTGCTGGGTGCCAACCCGGCCGCCACCAGCAGCGCGGCGATGCGCAGGCCTTCGGCCGGCACCGCGATGTCGGCCAAGGCCAGCAGGCTCGTGTCGCCCTCGCCGCGCACCACCGCATGCCAGCCGGCAACGGCGTTTTCCGCGGCCGCGGCGCCCTGGAAGCGCGCTGCCAGCTCGCGCGCGAGACGCAGCTTGGCGTCGCGCGGATTGAGCTGCCCCGCTGCCACGTCCTGCTTCATCCGCGCGAGCTCGGCCAGCGATACGTCGAAGCTGAGCAGCTCGAACCAGCGCCACATCAGCTCGTCGCCGATCTTGAGGGTCTTGGTGACGATGTCGATCGCCGGCTCGTTGATGCCGATGTAGTTGCCGAGCGACTTGGACATCTTGTTGACGCCGTCCAGGCCTTCGAGCAGCGGCATGGTCAGCACGATCTGGGGCGGCTGCCCGAAGTGTTCCTGCAGCCCGCGGCCCATCAGCAGGTTGAACTTCTGGTCGGTGCCGCCGAGCTCAACGTCGGATTTCAGGGCCACCGAGTCGTAACCCTGCGCCAGCGGATAGAGGAACTCGTGGATCGAAATAGGCTGCTGTGCCGCATAGCGTTTGGCGAAGTCGTCACGCTCGAGCATGCGCGCCACCGTGAGCAGGCCGGCCAGGCGGGTCATCTCCACGGCGGACATGCCGCCGAACCACTCCATGTTGAAGCGCACCTCGGTCCGCTCGCGATCCAGGACCTTGAAAACCTGCTCCTCGTAAGTGCGCGCGTTGGCCTCGACATCCTCGCGCGTCATCGGCTTGCGGGTGGCGTTCTTGCCCGAAGGGTCGCCGATCATCCCGGTGAAGTCGCCGATCAGGAAGATCACCTGGTGGCCGAGGTCCTGGAACTGCCGCATCTTGTTGAGCAGCACCGTGTGGCCAATGTGCAGGTCGGGCGCGGTGGGGTCGAAGCCGGCCTTGATGCGCAGCGGCCGGCCGAGCGCCAGCCGGGCCGCCAGTTCGTCGGGCTTGAGGATTTCTTCGGCGCCACGGCCGATGATGTCGAGGGCTTGCTGCAGGTCAGACATGAATGAAGGTGTGCCCGGGTTCAGGGCCAGGGCCCGAAATGGCCGCTGGCGTTAACTGGAGGTTAATAGAAAGTTAATCCGCAACGAACAAAAAAGCCAGATGCGACAAGGGTTTGACGTAAGTATTTCGCGCTGGTTATCGTACCGCGACACAATGACCTGAGCGGGGACACACCCTTGCCGCAACAAAACGCATCCCCCCTCGCCCGCTGGTCCCGTGAACATTGGGTTCTGGCCGGCCTGTGCGCTTCGCTCGGCGTGCTCGTCGTCACCATCATCCCCGGCTTTGCCAGCGCCATGCGCGGGCAGGACGGCGCCAACCACCGCACCACGCTCAGCCTGCCGCTGCCGCCGCTTGCCGGCAAGGCCGCGTCCGCAGCCGCGGGCAGCGCCTGGCAGGTGGTGCAGGTGCAGAGCGGCCAGACCCTGGGCACCCTGTTCGAACAGATGGGCGTGCCCGCTTCGGTGATGCACCAGGTCCTGCAGATGCCGAGCGCCCGCGCCCTGTCGCGTCTGCGCGCCGGCGCCGAGATCGCCTTCGACCTCGGCCAGGCCGGTGAGCTGCGCGGCCTGCGCTTCGAGCGCGACGAAGCCAGCCGCGTCGAACTGCTGGTGGCCGACGGCAAGATCCAGGAAAAGATCGTCGAGCGGCCGCTGGAGCGCCGCGTCATGGTCGCCAGCGGCGAGATCACCAGTTCGCTTTACGCCGCCGGCGCCAAGGCCGGCCTGAGCAACGCGGCCATCAACCAGATGGCCAACGCGTTCTCCTACGACATCGACTTCACCCAGGACCTGCGCGACGGCGACCACTTCCAGGTCGTGTACGAAGAGCTGTGGCGCGACGGCGAGCGCCTGCGCAGCGGTGGCGTGGTGGCGGCCAGCTTCGTCAACCGCGGCAAGGAATACACGGCGCTGCGCTACGAGCGCAACGGCAAGGAAGAGTACTTCGACCTCACCGGCCGCCCGCTCAAGAAGAGCTTCATGCGCATGCCGATCGAGTTCGCCCGCATCAGTTCGCGCTTCAACCCCAACCGCCGGCACCCGGTGCTGGGCACCGTGCGCGCCCACAAGGGCGTGGATTACGCCGCCGGCACCGGCACGCCGATCATGGCGGCGGGCGAGGCGCGCGTGAGCTTCGTGGGCTGGCAGAACGGCTACGGCCGCACCGTCGTGCTCGACCACGGCCGCGGCTACAGCACGCTGTACGGCCACATGTCGCGGTTCGGCAAGTACAAGACCGGCCAGCGCGTGTCGCAGGGCACCGTGATCGGCTACGTCGGCATGACCGGCCTGGCCAGCGGCCCGCACCTGCACTACGAATTCCGCATCAACGGCGTGCACCGCGACCCGCTCACGGTGACCATGCCCAAGCCCGAGCCGCTGACGGGCGCCGCGCTGGCGCAGTTCCGCGCCGCCACCGCGCCGGCCATGGCCCAGCTCAAGCGCGTGGAGGGCGTGCGCCTCGCCGCGCGCTGAGCCGATGCCGCAAGCCCCTTTTCAGCCCGCCGTCGACGGCGGGCTTTTTCTTGGCCTGATCTCGGGTACCAGCGTGGATGGCATCGATGCCGCCCTGGTGACGTTCGATCCGGCGCCGCGGCTGCTGTTCGGTCGCACCTACCCGCTCGGCGCCGCGCTGGCGCAGGACGTGCTGCAGCGCTCCCAGGTGGACGCCGAGACCTCGCTCGACGAAGTGGCTCGGCTGGACACGCGGCTGGGCCAGGCCTTCGCGCGCGCGGCGCTGGATGCGCTGGCCGACAGCGGCGTGGACGCGTCGCAAGTGGTCGCGATCGGCTCGCACGGACAGACGCTGCGGCACGACCCACGCGGCCCGGCGCCCTTCAGCCAGCAGCTGGGCGATCCCAACGTCATCGCCGAAGCCACGAGCATCACCACAGTCGCCGATTTCCGCCGGCGCGACGTCGCCGCCGGCGGCCAGGGGGCGCCGCTGATGCCGGCCTTCCACGCCGCGGTGATGCGCTCGCCCGCCGAAGACCGCGCCATCCTCAACCTGGGCGGCATCGCCAACCTCACGCTGCTGCCACGCGAGGGCGACGTGCGCGGCTTCGACAACGGCCCGGCCAATGGCCTGATGGACGCCTGGTGCCTGCGCCACCGCGGCCTGCCCTACGACCGCGACGGCGCCTTCGGCCGCGAGGGCCGAGTGGACGAGGCGCTGCTCGCGCGCCTGCTGGCCGAGCCCTGGTTCGCCCTGCCGCCGCCCAAGAGCACCGGCCGCGACCAGTTCCATCTGGCCTGGCTGCAGGCGCGGCTGGGCGGCGCCGCGCTGGCGCCGGCCGACGTGCAGGCCACGCTGTGTGAACTCACCGCCGCCACCGTGGCCGACGCCCTGCGCGCGACGCTGCCCGGCGCGCTCCGGCTGCTGGTTTGCGGTGGCGGCGTGCACAACCTGCTGCTGATGGAGCGCCTGGCGGCCCGCCTGCCGGGCGTGACGGTGGCCAGCACGGCGTCGATCGGGCTGGACCCTGACTTCATCGAGGCCGCCGGCTTTGCCTGGCTGGCCCGGGAAACGCTGGCCGGGCGGCCGGGAAACCTGCCCAGCGTCACCGGCGCGCGCGGGCCGCGGGTGCTGGGCTCGATCCACCACGGCTGATCAGCCGCCGGCTTCCTTCTTGCGGCGGGCTTCCTCGACCAGGTAGGCCGGGGCGTCGTCGGGCAGGTTGCTCATGGCGGCCATGGCCTCCTGGAAGGCGCGGGCTTCGTCGTCGTTCCAGGCGCCGGTCAGGCGCGCGATGTCGCCGGGCACCGGGGCCGGCTCGGGTTCGATGATGCCCAGCGCCTGCTTGAGCAGCAGCAGCATCACGTCATTGAGCGGCCAGCCCTTCTGGCGAGCGATCTCCTTGATGCGCTCGGCGACCCGCTCATCAATGTCGCGCAACAGGAAGTCGGCCATCGCCTCGATCCTCGGGGGGGTTTCAGCATACGGCGACTTGCGCCAACTGCAAGGGTTTATGGGCGGGACGCCCGCGGCCTACTTCGGCGGCTCGGCGTAGCCCGCGTCGCCCAGAGACTGTTCTATCAGCCCCGCACGCAGCATGAACAGGTACAGGAATACGCCCGGCAGTGCCACGAGCGTGGTGAGCAGGTAGAAGTTCACGTAGCCCAGCGACTCGATCAGCGAGCCGGCGGTGGTGCCCGTCAGCAGCCGCCCGACAATGCTGGCCGCCGCGGACAGCAGCGCGAACTGGGTGGCCGTAAAGGCCAGGTTGCACAGCGCCGACAGGTAGGCCACCACCACCACGCCGCCGATGCCGCTGGCGAAGTTCTCGAAGCCGATGGTGAAGGCCAGCAGGCCGTTGGAATGCCCGATCGACGCCAGCCAGGCAAAGCTGAGGTTGGACGCCGCCATCAGCACCAGGGCAACCAGCACCGAGCGCTTCATGCCGATGCCCGCGTACAGCATGCCGCCGACGAAGATGCCGGCCAGGTAGGCGATGAAGCCCACGCCCACGTCCCAGGTGGCGATCTCCTCGTTGCTGAAGCCCAGGTCGTTGAGCAGCAGGCGCACCGTGAGGTTGGCCAGCGTGTCGCCAACCTTGTGCAACAGCACGAACAGCAGCACCAGCAGCGCGCCGCGGCGCAGGAAGAATTCACCCAGCGGGCCCACCACCGACTGCCATGCCTGGCGCCAGCCGCGGTACTTGGCCACCACCACGTGCCTTGCCGGCTCGCCCATCAGCAGGCCGGTGAGCATGGCCGGCAGCGCGAACGCCGCGCACAGCAGGTAGGCCAGGCCCCAGTCGCCCAGCGTGGCGACGTAGAGCGCCAGCGAGCCCGCCGCCACCGACCCGATGCGCCAGCCGTACTGCGACATGCCCGAGCCCACGCCCAGCTGTTCCGGGCGCAGCGTCTCGATGCGGTAGGCATCGATGACGATGTCGTAGGTCGCGCCCGCGGCACCCACCGCCACCGCCGCCATCGCCACCCGCATCAGGTCGTCGCTCGGGTCGAGCATGCCCAGCCAGGCCACCGCCAGCATCACCAGCGTGCCGGCCAGCAGCAGCCAGGAGACGCGCTGGCCCAGCCGGCCCAGCAGCGGAATGCGGAACCCGTCCACCAGCGGCGCCCAAAGGAACTTGAAGTTGTAGACCAGGAACGCCAGGGAGAACGCCGTGACGCTCTTCTTGTCGATGCCGTCCTGCGCCAGGCGGGTGGTGAGCGTGGCGCCGATCATGGCGTACGGAAAGCCCGACGACAGGCCCAGCATCAGCGCCGCCAGCGGTTCGCGTTCAACGTAGGGACGAAGGCTCGCCGGCAGCGCGTCGCGCCAGGAAGCAGGCGCGCTCATGCGTACACCACGGCGTACGGCGCATGGTCGGAGAACCGCGGCTCGGCATGGATCGAACACGCCTTCAGGCTCTCGCGCAGCGACGGCGACACCACCTGGTAGTCAATGCGCCAGCCCACGTCCTTGGCCCGGGCGGCGCCGCGCTGGCTCCACCAGGTGTAGTCCTCGCCCTCGGGCCGCAGGTGCCGGTAGCTGTCCACCCAGCCGCGCTGCTGGAACAGCAGGTCCAGCCACGCGCGCTCCTCGGGCAGGCAGCCGGAGTTCTTCTGGTTCGAGGTCCAGTTTTTGATGTCCTTGCGCGTGTGCACGATGTTCCAGTCGCCGCAGATGACGTAGTCGCGGCCGCTGGCCAGCCACTGGTCCAGGATCGGCGTGATCCAATCCATGCAGCGGAACTTGAACTGCTGGCGCTCCTCGCGCGAGGAGCCGGACGGGAAATACAGGGAGACCACGCTGAGGTTTCCGAAGCGCGCCTCGATGTAGCGGCCCTCTTCGTCGAACGCGTCCCAGCCCAGCGCCGTGCGCACCTCGTCGGGCTCGCGCCGGGTGTAGATGCCGACGCCGCTGTAGCCCTTGGCCGTGGTGGCGTCGCGGAAATACGCCGTGTAGCCGGCCGGCAGCAGCGCCTCGACCCGCAGCTGGTGCTCCTGGGCCTTGGTTTCCTGGATGCAGACGAGGTCGGCGTCCTGGCCGGGCAGCCACTCGAAGAAACCCTTGCTGGCGGCCGAGCGCAGGCCGTTGGCGTTGAAGCTGATGATTTTCACGAGGGACGCGGTGCCGGGGGCGGGGATGGCAAAGGGTAGCCCAAACAACCCGCCGGCCGCCGCTGCCCAGCGGGCGGCGGCTGTTGCACAATCGTGGTTTCCAACGCGGGACCCGCCCTTGAAACCCCACCAGAGCCGCTTCCTCGACCTGGCCCTGGAGCGCAACGTGCTGCGCTTCGGCGAATTCAGCCTCAAGTCGGGCCGCACCAGCCCCTACTTCTTCAACGCCGGGCTGTTTGATTCGGGCGCGGCGCTGGCGGCGCTGGGCGAGTGTTATGCCGACGCGCTCGAGCAGTCCGGGCTGGCCTTCGACATGTTGTTCGGCCCCGCCTACAAGGGCATCCCGCTGGCCACGACGCTGGCGGTGGCCCTGGCCCACCGCGGCCGCGACCTGCCGGTAGCGTTCAACCGCAAGGAAGCCAAGGCCCACGGCGAGGGCGGCCTGCTGATCGGTGCGCCGGTGCGCGGCCGGGTGTTGATCGTGGACGACGTGATCACCGCGGGCACCGCCATCCGCGAATCCATCCAGACCATCCGCGATGCGGGCGGCGAGCCCTGCGGCGTGCTGATCGCACTGGACCGCCAGGAGCGCGGCCAGGCCGGCAGCCGCTCGGCCGCGCAGGAAGTCGCCGCCGAGTTCGGCCTGCCGGTGCACGCCATCGCCGCGCTGGACGACCTGCTGGCGCACGCCGACCAGCGGCCCGAGATCGCGGTGCACAAGCCCTCGCTGGTGGCGTATCGTTCCCGCTATGGCAGCCAGCCCGAATGACCGGAGGCACGTGATGGTCCGCAAGATGCTCAGCCTGGCCGTGATGGCCGCGGTCCTCGCCGCCGGCGCCGCCGGCGCCCAGGAAAAAGCCAAGAAGCTTTACCGCTGGGTCGACAAGGACGGCAAGGTGCAGTTCAGCGACACCCTGCCGCCGGAGGCCGTGGACCAGGCCCGCACCGAGATCAATGCCGAAAGCGGCCTGGCCACCGGTTCGCTGGAGCGCTCGCTCACTCCGGAAGAGCGCGCCGCGAAGGAAACGCTCGACGCCGCCACGGCCACCGCCACCAAGGAAGCCGAGCGCGTCAAGCAGACCGAGGAAGCCATGATCGCCTCGTTCCAGAACGAGGACGAGCTCAAGCGCTCCTTCAAGATCCGCACCGAGCTGCTGCAGCAAACGCTCGACGCCATCGAAGCCGGCATCGGCAGCCAGCGCGCCAGCCTGGCCAGCCTGTTGGCCGACGCGTCGGAGGCCGAACTGGCGGGCAAGCCGGTCAACCCCAAGCAGGCCGGCAGCATCCGCGAACTGCACATTGAGATGGGCAAGCAGCAGCAGATGCTGGTGCTCAAGCAGGGCGAACTGGTGGACCTCGACCACGAGCTGGTGCGCCTGGTCGAGCGTTTCCGCGAAATAAAGTCCGCCGGCCAGGCGCCTGCGAAGGCGCCCGGCACTCCCGTGCAGGCGCCGCCCGCCGGCTGACTAGAACGGCAGCGCCATCCCCGGTTTCACCGCGAGCAGCTGCTCGCGGAAGACGCCCTTGATGCGCTCCAGCGCCTCGGCGTCCTTGGCGTCGAAGCGCAGCACCAGCACCGGCGTGGTGTTGGACGCACGCACCAGGCCCCAGCCGTCCGGCCAGTCCGCGCGCAGGCCGTCGATGGTGGCGATGCGCGCACCCTCGAACTTCGCCACGGCCAGGAACTTCTCGATGAAGGCGTACTGCTCGCCCTCCTCGACGTGGATCTTGAGCTCCGGGGTGGACACGCCCTTGGGCAGGGTGTCGAACACTTCCTGCGGCGTCTCGGTCCGGGTGGACAGGATCTCGAGCAGGCGCGCGGCGGCGTACAGGCCGTCGTCGAAGCCGTACCAGCGCTCGCGGAAGAAGAAGTGGCCGCTCATTTCGCCGGCCAGCTCGGCTTCGGTTTCGCGCATCTTGGCCTTGATCAGCGAGTGCCCGGTCTTCCACATCAGCGGGCTGCCGCCGTGGCGCAGGATGTGCATGGCCAGGTGGCCGGTGCACTTCACGTCGTAGATGATGCAGGCGCCCGGGTTGCGCTCGAGCACGTCGGCCGCGAACAGCATCAGCAGGCGATCGGGGTAGATCATCTCGCCCGACTTGGTGACCACGCCCAGGCGGTCGCCGTCGCCGTCGAACGCCAGCCCGATGTCGGCGTCCACGCGCTTGACCACGTTCATCAGGTCCTGCAGGTTGGCCGGATCGCTCGGGTCGGGATGGTGGTGCGGGAACGTGCCGTCCACTTCGCAGAACAGCGGCTCCACGTCGGCGCCGATGGCTTCCATCAGGCGCGGGGCGATCAGGC
Source organism: Lysobacteraceae bacterium (assembly GCA_031418815.1). Lineage (GTDB taxonomy): Bacteria > Pseudomonadota > Gammaproteobacteria > Xanthomonadales > Xanthomonadaceae > Arenimonas. The sequence goes on along the minus strand of JANOJQ010000038.1, from coordinate 22,077 downwards.
CGGCGATGCCGCTGCCGCAGTCCACCACCACCTTGAGCTTGCGCTCGATCTGGATGTCGCCGGCAATACGCTGGATGTAGTCCTCGGTGATGTCGCGCCGGCTCACCAGGCCCAGCTTGTCGGCCAGGTGCAGGCGGTTCTCGGCGATGCGTTCGTAGAGGTCGATGATGGCGTTGCCCGACAGCGTCTCGCCTTCGATCACGATCTTGAAGCCGTTGTAGTCGGGCGGGTTGTGGCTGCCGGTGACCGACACGCACGAGCCCGCGCGCAGCTGGTAGGCGCCGAAATACACGACCGGGGTTGGCGCCTCGCCGATGTCGATCACTTCGCAGCCGGCCTGGCGCAGGCCCTGGACCAGCGCGTCGGACATCTGCGGGGAGGACAGCCGGCCGTCGCGGCCAACCACCACGGTGCGGGCGTCCTTGGCGTGCATCACGGTGCCGATGGCCTGGCCGATCAGGCGCGCGGTTTCGGCGTCCAGCGTCTTGCCGACCACGCCTCGGATGTCGTAGGCGCGGAAGATGCTGCGCTCGAGCGAGGCGCGCACCGGTGCGGCGGCCGCCACGACCGATGCCGCCTTCGCCGCGAGAGCCGGTGCGGGGGGCGGCGCGGCTTCGCCGCGCGCCTGCAGCTCGGCCATCGTCGGCGCGTCCGGCGCCACGTGGTCCTCGCCGGGACGACGCTCCAGGCGCAGCCCCTTGAGGTGTGGCATGGCCACCAGCCCCACGCCCACGGCCAGGCAAAGTACCGCGAACAGGTAATTGGCCATCCGCCCGACGCCGGCATCGACCGCCGGCGCCGCCGCAACCACGCGCAGGCCGGTACCCGGCACCTTGATGGCGCCCGGCTCGGCCATCGTGGCCAGGCTTTCGTCACCCACCTGGGTAATGGTGTGGCGTCCCTGGCGCAGCGCCAGGTAGCCGCCCGGCAGCACCGTGGCCTGCACCGGCGCGGTCAGTGCCTCCACCGGCAGGCGCACGTACACCAGGGTCAGCACGCGGCCGTTTTCCACCACCGGCGCAGCCAGGCCCAGGCGCGGGCCGCCGTCATCCCTCACCACCGCAATCTGGGCACTGTTCTGCTGCAGGGCCATTTCCAGCACGCCCAGCTTGCCGTAGCCGAAAGCAGCGGCGTCCGCATAGGCCTCGTTCAGGCCGGGCTGGTGCCATTCGATGGCCTGCGCTCCGGCCAGGCCCTGCGCAATCACGTCGCGCGCGGCCTGGTCGTCCTTGCGCTTGAGCGCGGTGGCCAGAGCGATGCGCGAGCGCGCGGTCTCGAGTTGTTCAACCGCCTGCCCTGCCTGCTCGCCGACCTTGGCGGCGACGTCAATGCGGGCGCGGTCCACCTCCAGGCCCAGGTCCTCGGTGGCGCCGGCCTGCCATCCCTGCCAGCCGAACCAGATCGCGCCCAACAGGGCGACGATGCCCAGGAGCAGGTACAGACTGCCGGTGCGCAGCAGCTGCGTGAGGTTTACCGCTGAAAGTTTCATCCTTCCCCCTGGTTACGGGCCCGGCCGTGGCCGTCCCGTTCAACGAACGCCGGTGTGGCCAAAGCCACCTTCCCCGCGCGCGCTGCGTTCGAATTCATCCACCTGCCGGAACACCGCCCGGGCCACGGGCAGGAAAACCAGCTGGGCGACGCGATCCCCAGGCGTGATGGTGATGGGAAACCGCCCGCGATTCCATAGGCTCACCATCAGCGGGCCCTGGTAGTCGGCGTCGATCAGCCCGACCAGGTTGCCCATCACCAGCCCCTGCTTGTGGCCCAGGCCGGAGCGCGGAAGGATCACCGCGCACAGCCCGGGGTTGCCGATGTGGATCGCCAGGCCGGTCGGCACCAGCTGCGCGTCGCCCGGGGCCAGCTCGATCGGCTGGTCCAGCATGGCGCGCAGGTCGAGCCCGGCCGAATGCGCGGTGGCGTATTCAGGCAGCGGGAACTGCGCGCCCAAGCGCGGGTCGAGCCGCTTGAACTCGATCTCGTGATTCATCGCGCGGCCTCCAGCCGGTCGGCCACCAGTTGCATCAGGTCGCGCGCAACGCGCGACTTCGGGCCGTGGGCGATGTCGTGCCGGCCCTCGCGCCAGAACACCGACAGCGCGTTGTCGTCGCACTCGAAGCCCTGGCCGGCGCGGCCGACATCGTTGGCGGCGATCAGGTCCAGTCCCTTGCGGTGCAGCTTGTCGCGGGCGTAGGCCTCCATGTCCTGGGTCTCGGCGGCGAAGCCCACCACCAGGCGGGGGCGCTGCGGGTGCGCTGCCACGTCGGCCAGGATGTCGGCGGTGCGCTCGAGCACCAGGGTGAGTGTCTGGCCTGATTTCTTGATTTTCTGCGGCAGGGTTTCGGCCGGGGCATAGTCGGCCACGGCGGCGGCGCCCAGATAAATGTCATGGTGGGGCAGCTCCGCCAGCACCGCCTCGCGCATCTGCGCGGCCCGTCGCACGTCGATGCGGCGCACGCCGGCGGGCGTCGGCAGCGCCACCGGGCCGGCCACCAGGGTGACCTGGGCGCCCATGGCGCGCGCGGCCGCGGCGACGGCAAAGCCCATCTTCCCGGAGCTGCGGTTGCCGATGAAACGCACCGGGTCGATGTCCTCGAAGGTCGGCCCTGCGCTCACCAGCACGCGCCTGCCGGCCAGCCGCGGCGGCAGCGCCGACGCCGCAAGGGCCGCGACGATCGCATCGGGCTCAAGCAGCCGCCCGGCGCCGACTTCGCCGCAGGCCTGGTCGCCTTCGGCCGGGCCCAGCACTTCGACGCCGCGCGACACCAGCGTGGCCAGGTTGGCCTGCGTGGCGGGATGGGCCCACATCACCCGGTTCATGGCCGGCGCGATCACCAGCGGCGCCTCGCTGGCCAGGCACAGCGTGCTGAGCAGATCGTTGGCGCGACCCTGGGCCAGGCGCGCGATGGTGTTCGCGGTGGCCGGGGCGATCACGATCCGCGTGGCCCATCGCGCGAGTTCGATGTGGCCCATGGCGGCCTCGGCGGCCTCGTCCCAGAGCGAGCTGCGCACGGGGTGGCCCGACAGCGCCTGGAAGGTGGTCGGGCCGACGAAGTGCAGTGCGGACGCGGTCATGACCACGCGCACCTGGGCACCGGCGTCCTGGAGGCGGCGCAGCAGTTCGGCCGCCTTGTAGGCCGCGATGCCGCCGCTGACACCCAACAGGATGCGTTGTCCTTGCAATGGAGCCACCCGGGTTTTTCCTTACTCCCTTGAACGCAGCTAGCTTACCCGATGGGACCGGCGGCTCCGACGCCGCCGGCCACGGCACCGGGCGACGATGGCGCCATGCACATCCATGACTGGCCCGAAGGCGAAAGACCCCGCGAGAAACTGCTCGCGCACGGCGCGGCCAGGCTGTCGGACGCCGAGCTGCTGGCCGTGTTCCTCGGCTCGGGCACGGCCGGCCTGAGCGCCGTGGACCTCGGGCGCCGGCTGCTGGGCCAGGCCGGCAACCTGCGCGCCCTGCTGGACCTGCCGCCCACGCAGCTGGCGCGCATGGCCGGCCTGGGCCCGGCGCGTGCGTGTGCGCTGGCCGGCGCGCTCGAACTGGGCACGCGGCACCTGGCCCAGGGCCTGTCGCGCGGCGAGGCGCTCACCGAGCCGGGTCGCGCCGGCGAATACCTGTCGCGCCGCCTGCGCGCGCTGCCCTACGAGGTGTTCGCCTGCCTGTTCCTGGACACCCGGCACCGCGTGATCGCCTTCGAGGAGCTATTCCGCGGCACGCTGGACGGCGCCGAGGTGCACCCGCGCGAAGTGGTGCAGCGCTGCCTGGCCCACCACGCCGCGGCCGTGATCCTGGGCCACAACCACCCCAGCGGCAGCGCCGAACCCAGCGCCGCTGACCGCGCCGTCACCGCCCGCCTCAAGCAGGCGCTGGCCCTGGTCGAGGTCCGCCTGCTGGACCACTTCATCATCGGCGATGGCGCACCCTGCTCGATGGCGCGGCTGGGGGCCGTCTAGACGGGTCGGGATGGCTGGCGGACCCCCACCCACCGCTGCGTATACTCCGGATGGGCGGCTGGTCGCCGCAGCCAGGAGCCGGTGTGATCCTCGGTTATTCGACCCTGTTTGCCGCCGATGCGGTCGAGCACGCGCTGGCGGACGCCGGCGCGGCCCGTCAGCTGCTGCAGCAGCGGCGGCCCGACCTGGTCCCGCGCATCGAAGCCGTGGTGTCGCGCATCACCCACGGCGCCGGCGACGTCCGCCACGCCGATGCGGCGCTGCTCGGGCTGGCGCGGCTGGGCCTGCGTCACGGCGGCTTCGGCGACGACCCGCACGACTACCACAACGAAGACCACGTGATGGAGCTGGCCGAACGCCGCCTGGCGCGCCTGCTCGACAGCCTGGGCGAGGACGGCCTGCCGACCCACGACTGGCTGGCCCTGCTGCTCTTCGCCGCGTGCCACGACCTGCGCCAGCGCGAGCCGCGCGACGTGCACGGCCCGGTCGGCGGCAACGAGGCGGCCAGCATCGCCGAGACGTTCCGCATCCTCGACGCCTGCGGCTTCCAGCGCGGGCCGGACCGCGACCAGTACGTCGCGCTCGAGCTGATGATCGCCGGCAGCACCTTCGACCCGCGGCCGCTGCCTCACCCCGAGGGCGAAGCCATGGCCAGCGTGGCCGGTGGCTCGCTGGCGCGCGGGCTGGGCCTGTGGCTGGACGGGGAACGGCCGCAGTGGGCCAGCGACCCGGCCACCCGACGGGGGGAGCGGCTGGGTCGCATGGCGTCCGACCTGGACACCGCCAACGTCGGCGAGGCGTTTGCGCTGCTGGCGCAAAGCGCCCTGCGCCTGTGCCGCGAGCGCGAAAGCCGCGCCGGCCGGTCGCTCGCCAACCCCGCCAGCGGCCCGACCTGCCTGGGCTTCCTGAGCCGCGGCCAGATCAACTACTTCTTTGAGCTGCACCGGTTCTGCTCGCGCGAGGGCGACCGGGTCTTCGGCCCCACCAAGGTCGCCAACGGGCCGGCCGTGCTCGAAGCGAGCGCGGCCCTGCTGGCCCGCTTCGAAGACCGGCCGCCGGCGTCCGGCCAGGCCGTGCTGGATGCGTTCGAGGCGATCTGCGCCGGCTCCGCCGGCTGACCGTCCCGGGCCGCAGGCAAAAAAAGGCCGACCCCGGGGGATCGGCCATTGCCCCGGCCCCGAGTGCTGCATCGGACCGAATGTAAGGAGAGGAACACGATGTCTAGGCGTGTCCCGCGCAGTGTGCCCAGACGCGGTGACAAGCCCATGACAGGCCGGGGCGCCGCGTCCGCGCTAGAATAGGAAGTTCCCCCAAGCGGAATTCCAACCGGTGAAAGAGCATCTTCGCGAACTGGTGGCCCAGTCCCTGCTGGACCTGAGGCGGCACGGCCGCCTCGACCAGGCCCTGGCCACGCCCGACTTCGTGGTCGAGCGCACCAAATCGCGCGAACACGGCGATTACGCCAGCAACATCGCCCTGCTGCTGGCCAAGCCCGCCGGCATGAAGCCCCGCGAACTGGCCCAGCTGCTGGTCAACGCCCTGCCCAGCTCCCAGCACGTCGAGAAGGTCAGCATCGCCGGGCCGGGCTTCATCAACTTCACGCTGGCCCGCAGCTGCCGCCTGGGCACCGTGCGCCGGGTGTTCGAGCTGGGCAAGGACTACGGCCGCGTGGCGCCCGGCGCCCGCGGGTCGGTGACGGTGGAATTCGTCTCGGCCAACCCCAACGGCCCGCTGCACGTGGGCCACGGCCGCGGCGCCGCCTATGGCGCCAGCGTCGCCAACCTGCTCGATGCCGCCGGCCACACGGTGCAGCGCGAGTACTACGTCAACGACGCCGGCCGCCAGATGGACATCCTGGCGGTGTCGGTGTGGCTGCGCTACCACGAGCTGGGCGGCGTGAACGTGCGCTTCCCGGACAACGGCTACAAGGGCGACTACGTGGTGGACATCGCCCGCGGCCTGCGCGCCAAGGCCGGTGACGCGCTGCGGCGGAGCGCCATCGAGATCACCGACGGGCTGCCGCCCGACGAAGGCCAGGGCGGCGACAAGGAAACCCACGTGGACGCGCTGGTGGCGCGCGCCAAGCAGCTGCTCGGCGACGCCGGCTACCGCAGCGTGTTCGAGGCCGGCCTGCACTGGTGCCTGGGCGATATCCGCGACGACCTGGCCGGCTTCGGCGTGGTGCACGACAACTTCTTCTCCGAACGCTCGCTGGCCACCGACGGCTACGTCCAGCGCGCCATCGACACCCTGCGCGCGAACGGCCACCTGTTCGAAGACCAGGGCGCCACCTGGTTCCGCGCCACCGCTTTCGGCGACGACAAGGACCGCGTGGTGGTGCGCGAGAACGGCGTCACCACGTATTTCGCGTCCGACCTGGGCTACCTGCTGAGCAAGTTCGAGCGCGGCTTCGAGCGCTGCCTGTACATCTTCGGCGCCGACCACCACGGCTACATCGCCCGCCTGAAGGCCGCGGCGCAGGGCCTGGGGCTCGACCCGGCCCGCATCGAGATCCAGCTGGTGCAGTTCGCCATCCTTTTCCGCGGCGGCGAGCGCGTGCAGATGTCCACGCGCGCCGGCAGCTTCGTCACGCTGCGCGAGCTGCGCGAGGAAGTGGGCACCGACGCGGCGCGCTTCTTCTACGTGATGCGCGGCAACGACCAGCACCTGGATTTCGACCTCGACCTGGCCAAGAGCCGCTCGAACGAGAACCCGGTGTATTACATCCAGTACGCCCACGCGCGCGTGGCGTCGCTGTTCCGCCAGCTGGCCGAGAAGCAGCTGAGCTACAACCGCAGCGCCGCCGAAGCCGCGCGCCAGCGCCTGGTGCAGCCGCACGAGGACGACCTGCTCGATGAACTCATGCGCTACCCGGAAGTGATCGAAGCCGCCGCCGAAACCCGGGCGCCGCAGGTGCTGGCCAACTACCTGCGCGAGCTGGCCGCGGCGTTCCACGCCTTCTACAACGCCCAGCCCATCCTCGTGCCCGACGAAGAGCTGCGCAATGCGCGCCTGGGCCTGAGCAAGGCCACGCAGCAGGTGCTGGCCAATGGCCTGGCGCTGCTGGGCGTGTCCGCCCCGGAGACCATGTAATGGCAAGACGCGCCCCCAAGAAACAGGCCCGCCGCAACGGCGGCGGCGGCACGCCCGGCTGGATCTGGCTGGTGGTGGGTCTGCTCGGCGGGCTGGCCATCGCCGTGGTGCTGTTCGTGCAGGGTTACTGGGGCAAGGACGGCAGCCTGCTGCCGCAACCCAACCCCGAAGCGCGCGCCCCGGCGCCGTCCGAGGAGCCGGTGGCCCAGCAGGCCGCCCCGGAGCCGAAGAGGCCCAAGTACGACTTCTACGACGTGCTGCGCGACAAGGAAGTCATCATCCCCGATGCCGACCTGCCGGCGCTGGCGCAGGCCGAGGCCGACAAGCCGGCCGACGCGGCTCTGCCGGCGAACGCCGAGACCGTGCGCTACCTGATCCAGGCCGGCGCGTTCCGTTCGTCGTCCGATGCCGAGGCGCTCAAGGCGCGCATCGCCCTCACCGGGGAACTGGCGCGCGTGGAGTCGGCCGAAATCGCCGGCGGCACCATCTACCGGGTCCGCCTGGGGCCCTATGGCAACGCCAGCGCGCTGGCCGCGGCCAAGAAGACCCTGGGCGACAACGGCATAGAGGCCGCGGCGATCCGGGCCCAGTAGATCCGAGGAGCTGCGCCACTTGACGCACGACGCCGCGCTGGGCTGGGTCTCACGCGGCCCGGGCTGATCAGCCGCGCTTGAGCAGGATCAGTGCGGAGGTGTCGGAGTCCGCCTCGCCGCGCAGCACCAGCTGGGCATAGTGGTCGCGGGCCATGCCGATGACGCTCGACTGCAGGCCGACCTCGTTGGCCATGGCCTGCACGATGGTGAGGTCCTTGAGCAGGTGCCCGCACTTGAAGCCGGGCGTGAACTGCCCGGCCAGCATCGTCGCGCCGCGCTTGTCCAGGAACCAGTTCGCGGCCGCACCGGCCATCAGCGTGGGCAGCAGCTTGGCAGGGTCCAGGCCGAGCTTTTCGCCCAGCGCCAAGCCTTCGCACACCGCCTCGTTGATGCCCGCGACCAGCACCTGGTTCACGGCCTTGGTGGCCTGGCCGCTGCCGGTGTCGCCCATGTGGGTGATGCGCGCGGCGTAGGCGTCCAGCGCCGGGCGCGCGATCTCCAGGTCGGCGGCGTCGCCGCCCACCATCACTGAAAGCTTGCCGTTGCGCGCGCCCTCGACGCCGCCCGACACCGGCGCATCGAGGAAGCCGATGCCGTTCGCTGCCAGCAGCGCCTGCGCCTTGCGCGCCGTGCCCACCGACACCGTGGAATGGTCCACCACCACGCTGCCGGGCTTGAGCACGGAGGCCAGCGCCGTGGCCTGCTGCATCACGTCGGCGTCCATCGACACGCACAGCGCCACCACGTCGCAGCCGGCGAAGTCGGCATGCGTCGTCGCCGCCCGCACGCCCAGCTGCGCGGCCAGCGCGTCGGCCTTGCTGCGCGTGCGGTTGTCGATCACGTGCAGCAGGCCCTTCGCGGCCAGGTGGCCCGCCATCGGCGCGCCCATCGCGCCCAGGCCGATGAAGCCGGCCCTGATGCCCGCGCTCATGACGCGTTTTCCTCATGCAGGTAGGTGTAGCCGGTGAGCCCGGCTTCCAGCGCGGCGATCATGGCCTCGGCGTCGGCGGGCGCCAGTGCGGCGGCGGCCACTTTCGTCTGGTAGATCGCGCGCAGTTCGGCCAGGTCGTAGCCCACGTAGTCCAGCATCACGTCGGTGGTGTCGCCCCGGCGCTGGCGCGTCACCGAATAGCCGCCGGCGGCGTCGAGCTGCACGTTGGCGGTGTCGGTGTCGCCGAACAGGTTGTGGATGTCGCCCAGGGTCTCCTGGTAGGCGCCCACCATGAAGATGCCCAAGCGGTAGCTTTCGCCCTCGCGCGGGCTGTGCAGCGGCAGCGAACTGTCGAGCGCCTCGGATTCGACGTAGGTGTCGATGCGGCCGTCGGAGTCGCAGGTGAGGTCGGCGATGACGCCGCGGCGGTCGGGCGCCTCGTCCAGGCGCGCGATCGGCACGATCGGGAACACCTGGTCGATCGCCCAGACGTCGGGGATGGATTCGAACACCGAGAAATTGACGAAGTACTTGTCCACCAGGCGCTCGTTGAGCTCGTCCAGGGCGTCGCGGTGGCTGCGCTCCTCGCCGGTGAGGCGGGTGCGCACGGCCTGGGCGATGGCGTAGAACAGGTCGTCGAGCAGCGCGCGCTGTTCCAGCGTGAGCTGGCCCAGCGCGTACAGCGCCTGGCCTTCGGCGAGGTGGTGCTGGGCCTCGTGGTAGAGCTCCAGCGCCGGGCGCTGGTCCAGCGCGGCGTGGGTTTCGCGCAGGTGGCGCACGGCAGCGGGCTCGCCGGCCTGCTCGGCCGGCACGTTGCCTTCCGGCGCGCGCTCGACTTCCGAGACGTTCACCACCATCACCGCGTGGTGCGCGGTCATGGCGCGGCCAGCTTCGGTCACCATCATCGGCGGCGTGATGCCGTGCTCGGCGCAGGCTTCGGCCAGCGGCTGCAGCAGGGTGTGGGCGTACTGGTCCAGGCCGTAGTTCATCGAGCAGAAACCGCGCGAGCGCGTGCCTTCGTAGTCCACGCCCAAGCCGCCGCCGGAATCCATGTAGCGGATGCCCAGGCCCATCTTGGTGAGCTCCACGAAGAAGCGCACGGCCTCGCGCATGCCGTTGGCGATGTCGCGCACGTTGGAGATCTGCGAGCCCATGTGGAAGTGCAGCAGCTCGAGCGAGTCGAGCATGTCGGCGGCCTTCAGGCGCTCGACCAGGTCGAGCACCTGGCGCGGCGAGAGGCCGAACTTGGCCTTGTCGCCGCCGCTGTTCTGCCACTTGCCGGCACCCAGCGAGGCCAGGCGCAGGCGCACGCCCAGGCCCGGGCGCACGCCCAGCGCCCGCGACTCCTCGATCACCATCGCCAGCTCGCTCGGCTTCTCGATGACGATGTAGGTCTGCAGGCCCAGCTTGCGGCCGATCAGGGCCAGGCGGATGAACTCACGGTCCTTGTAGCCGTTGCAGATCACCAGGCTGCCGGGCTTGGCCAGGCCCAGCACGGCCATCAATTCGGGCTTGGACCCGGCCTCCAGGCCGAACCCCTCCCCGCCGGCGGCGGCCAGTTCGCCGGCGACGCCGCGGTGCTGGTTCACCTTGATCGGGTAGACCGCGGTGTAGCCGCCCTGGTAGTCGAGTTCGGCGATGGCGCGGCCAAAAGCGGCCTGCAGCTTGCCCAAGCGGTCGCCCAGCACGTCGGAGAAGCGCAGCAGCAACGGCAGCTTGAGGCCGGCCGCGGTGGCCTGGTTCACCACCTCGGGCAGCACCAGGGTCGGGCCGCCGGCGCCGCGCGGCAGCACCAGCATGCGGCCGGCGGCGTCCACGTCGAAGTAGCCCTCGCTCCAGTAGGGAATGGAGTAGGTGTGGCGGGCGCGGTCGAGCGTCCAGGCGGGCATGGGCGTGATTCCGGGGGCGGGTGAGGCGCGCATTGTAGCGCCCGGGGGTGATGGCTTCATGTTCGCGGGCGCACCCGGAGGGGTCGGGCTGAAACCGGGGTGAAAAGCGCGATCCGCTACAATGCGGCCTCGCCTTCACACCATCCGGAATACCGATGACTTCCTCTTCAGCGACGTGGCTCCACGAGAACTTCGACCACACCGGCTCGGCCTTCGGCCTGCGCATGGCCCGCAAGCTCGACGAGGTGCAGTCGCCGTTCCAGAAGATCGAGATGTACGAGAGCACCGACTGGGGCAACGTCATGCTGATCGACGGCGCCATGATGGTGACCACGCGCGACAATTTCTTCTACCACGAGATGATGGCGCACGCCCCGCTGTTCACCCACGCCGATCCGAAGGACGTGGTGATCATCGGCGGCGGCGACTGCGGCACCCTGCGCGAAGTGCTGCGCCACCCGGGCGTGCGCACCGCGGTGCAGTGCGACATCGACGAGCAGGTGACGCGCATGGCCGAGAAGTACTTCCCGGAGCTGTGCGAGTCCAACGGCGACCCGCGCGCCACGGTGATGTTCGACGACGGCATCAAATACATGGCCGACGCCGCGCCCGGCTCGATCGACGTGATCATCGTCGACTCCACCGACCCGGTCGGCCCGGCCGAGGGCCTGTTCAACCGCGCCTTCTACGAAACCTGCCTGGCCGCGCTGCGCCCGGGTGGCCTGCTGGTGCAGCAGAGCGAGTCGCCGCTGGCCCTGATGCAGCTGATCCTGGACATGCGCGACGCGATGACCGAAGCCGGCTTCACCAGCTTCCGCACCCTGCCCTTCCCGCAGCCGTGCTACCCCACCGGCTACTGGAGCTGCACCATCGCCAGCGCGGAAGCCCGCAACCTGTCGCAGTTCCGCAAGGCCGACGCCGCCGCCAAGCCCTTCGAAACCCAGTACTACACCGCCGACGTGCACCAGGGCGCGCTGGCGCTGCCGCCGTTCGTAGCGCGCGTGCTGGGCGACTGAGCCCCGGCCGCGCGGCGGTCCGGAAAGCCGGCCGGGAAAAGAAGCCTTGCCGCGGATTACGCGGATGGAAGCGGATAAGAGCCGATAGTGCGGAGCGCCCGGATTGATCTTCGCCGCCGGTGGCCCGGCGGCGAAGACCCCCTCCCAACGCTTTGTCAGCGTTTATCGCTCTTCATCAGATTTGATCCGTGTACCCGCGTTGGCCCTTCGACCGTCAAAGCGCGTCGCCATCGAGTTCGCCCGTACGGATGCGCAGCACCTTCTCGAGCTCGTAGACGAAGATCTTGCCGTCGCCGATCTTGCCGGTGTTGGCCGCCGTCTGGATGGCTTCCACCACCCGCTCCACCTGGTCGGTGGTGACCGCGACTTCCAGCTTGATCTTGGGCAGGAAATCGACCACGTATTCGGCGCCGCGATAGAGCTCCGTGTGGCCTTTCTGGCGGCCGAAGCCCTTGACCTCGGTGACCGTGACGCCCGTGACGCCGACCTCGCTGAGCGCCTCGCGGACGTCGTCGAGCTTGAATGGCTTGATGATGGCCATGACCATTTTCATGTTGTGGGCTCCCGGGGCCTTAGAGGTTGTAACCGCGTTCGTTGTGCAGGGCGATATCGAGGCCCTCGGACTCGGCTTCTTCGCTCACGCGCAGGCCGATCGTCCACTGGATGGCCTTGAGTATGACAAGCGTCGCCACGGCGGTGTAGATGACGGTGAAGCCGACGCCCTTGGCCTGGATCCAGACCTGCGCGGCGATGTCGGTGACGGTGCCGAACCCACCCAGCGCCGGCGCTGCGAACACGCCGGTAAGCAGGGCGCCGACGATGCCGCCGATGGCGTGCACGCCGAACACGTCCAGCGAGTCGTCATAGCCCAGCGAGCGCTTGATGCTGGTGGAGAACACGAAGCAGATCAGGCCCGCCGCCGCGCCGATGGCCAGCGCGCCCATCGGGCCCGCCGTGCCGGAGGCCGGGGTGATCGCCACCAGGCCCGCCACGGCGCCCGAGACGATGCCCAGCACGCTGGCTTTGCGGTGGATGATCCACTCGGCGAACATCCAGACCAGGGCCGCGGCGGCCGCGGCCACCTGGGTCACCAGCATGGCCATGCCCGCAGTGCCGTTGGCGGCCACCGCCGAGCCGGCGTTGAAGCCGAACCAGCCCACCCACAGCAGGCTGGCACCGATCACGGTGTAGCCCAGGTTGTGCGGCGGCATGGCCGTGGTCGGGTAGCCCTTGCGCTTGCCCAGCACCAGCGCCGCCACCAGCCCGGCAATGCCGGCGTTGATGTGCACCACCGTGCCACCGGCGAAGTCCAGCACGCCCCAGTCCCACATCAGGCCGCCGTCGCCGCTCCAGACCATGTGCGCGATCGGCGCATAGACCAGGGTGAACCACAGGGCCATGAACACCAGCAGCGCCGAGAACTTCATGCGCTCGGCGAAGGCACCCACGATCAGCGCCGGGGTGATGACCGCAAAGGTCATCTGGAAAGTGATGAAGACGCTTTCCGGGATGCCGTAGCTCAGGCTGTCGGTGCCCAGGCCCTTCAGGAAGGCCTTGTCCAGGCCGCCGATGAAGGAGTTGAAGTTGACGACGCCCTTCTCCATGCCGGTGGTGTCGAACACCAGGCTGTAGCCGTAGACCACCCACAGCACGCTGACCAGGGCGGTGATGGCGAAGCACTGGATCATCACCGACAGCACGTTCTTGGACCGGACCATGCCGGCGTAGAACAGGGCCAGGCCGGGCAGGGTCATCATCAGCACCAGCAGGGTGGCGACGATCATCCAGGCGGTGTCGCCGGTGTTGAGGGCGGGCGGGGCGGCCTGGGCCAGGCCGGGCAGCAGCAGGGCGGAGGCAAGCAGGGCGCGGAGGCCGAGCGGGCGGTGGGGCTTTGCGGGAACCATACGGGATTGCCTCCTGGCGCTGAGGGAAGGGGGACTCGGGGGAGAGCACCTGAACCATGACCCACGAATGACGGATTGATTGCTCGCGCGTGTCGTGTTCTATTTGTGAGCCCTGCGCGGCCATCGCTCCGGCGCAGGCCTCCGGGCCGGATTCCTACCCGCCCCCGGTCGCTTCCCCGACATCCCCGCCACGGGCGCCGACGCAGCATGAAGGCGTCCAACGGAGCTCACGCCATGATCGACCTCAAGAACCTCGACGACCTCGCCCGCAAGCTCGGCGACCTGGTGCCGCCCGGCCTGAAGGACGCGCGCGCCGACCTGGAGCAGAACTTCAAGGCCACGCTGCAGGCGGGCCTGGGCAAACTCGACCTGGTCACCCGCGAAGAGTTCGACGTGCAGCGCGCGGTGCTGCTGCGCACCCGCGAGAAGCTCGACGCGCTCGAGCGCGCGCTCACCGTGCTCGAGGCGCGGCTCGCCGCGCCCGGCGACGCCAAGAACTAAACCGCGCGTTTTCCCCGCTTCCCATGAACCTGGCGCTGGCGCACAGCCGCGCCCGGGCCGGCGTGCACGCGCCCGCGGTCCGGGTTGAGGTGCATCTGGCCGGCGGCCTGCCCAACTTCATGCTGGTGGGCCTGCCGGCCACGGCGGTGCGCGAGAGCCGAGAGCGCGTGCGCGCCGCCATCCAGAACGCGCAGTTCGAGTTTCCTCAGCGGCGCATCGTGGTCAACCTCGCGCCGGCGGACTTGCCGAAGGAAGGCGGCCGCTACGACCTGGCCATCGCCTTGGGCATCCTGGCCGCCAGCGGCCAGATTCCCGTGCCCGCGCTGTCGGAGGTCGAACTGTTGGGCGAACTCGCGCTGACGGGCGAACTCAAGCCGGTGGACGGCGTGCTGCCCGCCGCGCTGGCCGCCGCGCAGGCCGGCCGCCTGCTGATTTTGCCGGCAGCCAATGGCGCCGAGGCCGCGCTGGCCTCGGGCGTGCACGCCCGCACCGCGCGCACGCTGCTGGAGGTCTGTGCCCATCTGCTGGGCACCCGGACCCTGCCGCTGGCGCAGGCGCCGCCCGTCAGCGGGGAGCCGACGCGCTACCTCGACCTGGCCGACGTGCGCGGGCAGTTGGCCGCACGGCGCGCGCTGGAAATCGCCGCGGCGGGATCCCACCACCTGCTGCTGATCGGCCCGCCCGGCTGCGGCAAGACCCTGCTCGCCTCGCGCCTGCCCGGCCTGCTGCCCGAGGCCAGCGAAGCCGAGGCGCTGGAAACCGCCGCCGTGCACTCGGTCAGCGGCCGCGGCATCGACCTGGCGCACTGGCGCCGCCGTCCGTTCCGCGCGCCGCATCATCTTTCCAGCCCCTGGGCCATCGCCGGCGGCGGCGCAAACCCGCGTCCGGGCGAGATTTCCCTGGCCCACAACGGCGTCCTCTTCCTGGACGAGCTGGCCGAGTGGAGCCGCCACACGCTGGAGGTGCTGCGCCAGCCTCTGGAATCGGGCGTCGTGACGGTGTCGCGCGCAATGCGGCAGTCCGACTTCCCCGCCCGCTTCCAGCTGGTGGCGGCCATGAACCCCTGCCCCTGCGGCTGGGCCGGCGACCCCTCGGGCCGCTGCGGCTGCAGCGCCGAGGTCGTGCAGCGCTACCGCGCCAAGCTGTCGGGCCCGCTGATGGACCGCATCGACCTGCAGCTGGCCGTGCCGCGCCTGCCGCCGCACGACATGCGCCCGGACGCCCCGCGCGGCGAGCCCAGCGCCCCCGTGCGCGAACGCGTGCTGGCCGCGCGCGAACGCCAGCTCGCACGCGAAAGCACGCTCAACGCCCACTTCAGCCAGTCCCAGACCGAAACCCACTGCCGGCTCGAAGCGCGCGACCAGGCCCTGCTGGAAACCGCGATGGAATCCCTGCAGCTCTCGGCCCGCGCCATGCACCGCATCCTGCGCGTGGCCCGCACCATCGCCGACCTGGCCGGCAGCGACGACATCGCCACCGCGCACCTGGCCGAGGCGCTGGGCTACCGCCTGCTCGACCGCGGCGCCGCCACCGGCGCGCCGGCCTGAGCTAGGCTGGCCGCAGGAGGCCCACGCCATGACCACCACCCGCGGAACCTGCCTGTGCGGCGACCTGCAGTTCGAGGCCACGCTGCCCACGAAATGGGTGGCGCACTGCCACTGCACGCTGTGCCAGCGCGCCCACGGCGCGCCGGTAGTGACGTGGGTCGGCTTCGAGGCCGCGCAGGTGCAGATCCACGATCCGAACGCGCGCCTGCAGTGGTACGAATCCACGCCCGGCGCCGAGCGCGGCTTCTGCGCGCGCTGCGGCACCACGCTGTTCTTCCGCTCCGCGCGCTGGCCCGGCGAGCTGCACATCGTGCGCAGCAACTTCGACAGCCCCGTCGACCGCGAGCCGCAGGTGCACGTTTACTTCGACAGCCACGCGCCCTGGCTGGTGCTGGGCGAGGACGGCCTGTCGCGGAAACCCGCGCCCGCCGACCCGGCGGCGGCGGACTGACCTGGCGACCGACGGACCGGGCGCCGGATCCAGCCGGCGCCGCCCTCTCCCGTCGGCCTTATTCCTGCGCGGCCAGGTGCGCCGGCTGCACCGGCACCAACTGGTCCAGTTCCATCGTGACGATCTTTCCCGAGCGCGCGCCGAAACCCACCAGGGCGATCGGCCCCTCGCGCAGGGCCGGCAGGTCCAGCGCCTCCTCGACCGCGCGGTCGCTGATCGCTGCGGTGACGAAACAGCCCAGCCCCAGCTCGGTGGCCGACAGGTACATCGTCTGCGAGAGGTGCCCCACGTCCAGGTGCACCACGCGCCAGGCCTTGGTATGCCGGCGGTACTTCCAGAACAGGCGGTCGAAGCGCGCGGTCATGATCACCATCACCGGCACGTTGTTGAACCAGTCCTGCCCCGCGACGAAGCGGTGCGCCCACTTCGCCGCCTCGGCGGGCGACAGCGCCTGCATGGGTTCGAGCGCGTGCTCCATCGACAGGTAGTGGTAGAGGCCGGGCGCCAGGCCCTCCACCCGCTGCACCAGCACGTAGGCCTCGACCGCGTGCAGGCCGCCGCCGGCGGGGCTGTTCTTTTTCACCGCCACCGCGCCGGGGGCCAGTTCGCGCGTGCCCACCGCGCCCCACACCCGGCGCATCATGGTGGCGAACTCAACCTGGCCCAGCACCGCTTCGCCGTCGAAGTTGCGGCAGGTACGGCGCGCCGCGAGCAGGTCGTCGAAATCGCTGCGCACCGGCGCGGCCAGCGGCAGCGCGGCCGCCTCCGGCGACCGCCGATAGTCCGGCGTGGGTGCGACGCCGAACGCGTCCACCAGGCCCTGGCTGCTCAGCATCACCCCGGCTTCGTTGCGGGCCTGGATGTCGACCTCGCCCCAGCCGCCGCTGGCATGTGCGATCAGGGCCGGCGGCCACCAGGCGATGTCGCGGGCGGTCTGGTCGCGGGCGCGCCAGTCGGCATGGGCTTCCTGGTCGCTGATCAGCAGGCCTGCGGCCAGCAGGGCCGCCACGGCTTCGGCGCCGTGGGTGCTGGCCAGCGCCTCGTGCTCCACCCACTCTTCCCGCGGCGCCGCCTCCAGCACGGCCAGGTGGGCAGCCTGCACCGTGACCGGCGCAACCAGGTGCGGCGCATGGGCCAGCCAACGCACTGACCGGTCGAGCCCGTCGCCGCCCGTCAGCAGAGTGGCGAACGAGAAGCGGGGCTCCTGGTCCAGTTCAACCATCAGGTGGCTGCAGCGGCGAAGTCGCATGGGTGTGGGTTCCGGTGGTCGGGCCCGTGACACTGCCAGCCCGACCGTTTATGTTGCAAGCGCGCCGTCCGGCGCACCGCGATCCCTCACTGGAGTTCCCGCATGTCCTTCCAGCTTTCCGAATCCCTCGCCGTCCAGCTGCTGGACCGCCTCGGCAACGACGATGCCTTCCGCACCGTGTTCGCCGCCGACCCGCGCCAGGCGCTGGCCCAGCTCGGCTTCGCTCCGGCGGCCGACCTGACCGTGTCCGAGGGCATCTGGAAGTGCCTGCAGGTCAGCGAGCTGGCCAGCAAGGAAGCGGTTTTGGCCAGCCGCAACGCGCTGATCCGACAGGTGACTGCCGAGAAGGCTGCTCAACACCCCATCTCGCTGGAAGTGCAGCCCAAGCTTCGCGCCGCCGCCTGAGTCAAGGCTGGCGCGCCGCGGCCTTGCACCGCGCGCGCCAGCCGCAATCCTTTCGGTCCAAGCCGGCCGCGCTGGCTGGCCCTTGCGGCCGGGGCGCACGGGTGACAGTGCCATTCGGCCGGTTTATGGTTCATCTGCGATCCGCGCGACGTCCTTGCAGTTTCGGGTGATCGCCGCGGGCGAACCCGCCCATGCCGCCGGTCTCGGCGGCCTTCCGCTCCACCACCAGGGGAAACACCATGCCGTTCAAGCTTTCCGAGGACACCGTCGACACGCTGCTGGACAAGCTCGCCACCGACGACGATTTCCGCGCCACCTTCAGCAAGGACCCGCGCACGGCGCTGGCCTCCATCGGCCACGAACCCTCCGCCGACCCCGAAGTCACCGAAGGCGCCTGGATGTGCATGGGCGTGAGCCAGCTCGCCAGCAAGGAAGCTATCAAGGCCAGCCGCGACGCGCTGCGCCAGCAGCTACTGGCGTCGAAGGCGGCCCACAGCCCGATCTCCCTGGAAGTGAAGAAGGCCTGAGCCCCGGGGCGACGCGGTCAGAAGGCCGCGTCGCGCCGCTTCACGAGCGCCAGCTCTTCGCCCTTCGGCCAGGCCTTGGCAAACGCCGCCGCCTGCTCGGTGGCCACTGCCGCATCGCCTATGCGCTGGGCCAGTTGGCCCGAGGCCCGCAGTGCGAGGTTGGCCTCGATGATGTTGACGGGCTGCAGGATGCCAAGACTGTTGGGCTCTCCCAAGGCCCGCCCCCGGTTCAGGGCCAGCCACTGCGCCAGCTCGCGCGCCTCTGACAGCTTGCCTTCGGCCGCATAGGCCCGCATCAGCACCGCACGCGTCAGATAGAGACCCTCGCCCCGGCCGACCGACGGCGCGAGTCGCTCGACCGCCGCCGCCGCCTTTCCAGAGGCAAGCTCGATCTCCGCCAGCGCCAGCTGCTGCATCGCCGCGTTCGCCGGATAAGCCATCATCAGCTGGTGGCCCTCGGACATGGCCAGCAGCCGCTGCGCCAGCGGCACATCGCCGGTGTGGGCGGCGGCCCAGGCCAAGGCCACGGACTGGAACACCAGGTGCCGCGCCAGCAGCAGGTCGGCGGACCCCATTCTCTGAGGCAACGCGTCGGCGCTGGCCTGCAGGTCCTTCGCGAAGGTCTCATCGGGGGAGTAGGCGCGCATCACCAGGCCCATCGTGTCCACTGTGGTGCGGCTGAGCAGAGGGGCATCGGTTGCAATCGCCGTCTGGATGATCGCCCTCATGGCCTCGTTGGCCGACTGCCAGCTGCCGCGGTCAAGCGGAACGGTCACCTCGTGCAGCCGGCCTTCGAGGTCGACACCAGCCGATCCGGAAGAGACCTGCAGCGACGCCACCCGTGCGACATCGGCATGGCGCCGAAGCGCCAGGTAAGCGTGGATGTGTTCAACCCGGAAACCGGTCAGGCCGTAGGACTCAGCCTTGTCGAACTGGGCGATGGCACTGTCGTAGCGGTTCAGCGCCAGGTCCAAGGCGCCGGCCAGGTAGGCCGCGTCCGAGCGGCCGGGATTCTGCGGCGCCTCGGCCGACGAGATGAGTTCACGCGCCTGCGCGGTTTGCAGCAGGTCGAAGTGCGAAAAGAAGGCGAAATTGTAGTACGCGCGGTAGTCGTCAGGGTAAAGCGCGGCGAGCATCCGGAACTTTTCCACCGCCACGTCCGGGCGCGACAGCGTGGCCTCCGCGCCCTCCAGGAAGATGCGCTCGCGCTGGGTCAGATGGCTGCTGTGCGCCAGCGCCTTGTCGAGATAGCGCCGCGTGCCGTCGGCATCGTTGGCCACGTAGCTCATGAAGGCCAGCCGCAGCCACGCCATGGAGAATTCGGGGTCCAGCCGCACGGCCTCCTCGTACAGCGAAATCGCCTCGGCGCGCCGGCCCTCCATGCGCGCCCGGTAGGCCAGCGAATACGCCTTGAGCGCTTGGAGGTTGCCGGTGGTGACCACTTCCAGCGGCTGGCTCGCCTGGGTGGTGGCCACGGCTTCGCCGAGCTTGGCGCGTACGGCAACCAGAGCCTTGTCGAGCGAACCGAGCACGCTGTCCAGACCGCGGCCGTCGGCACTTTCGCTGAAGACGGTGACCCCGCTTTGTGGTTCGATGACCTCCAGGCTCACCCGGATACGGCCACCGATGTCGGCCACGGTGGGCAGGATTACCGCGCGCGCGCCCTCGCGCAGCGCCAGTTCGGTGGCCAGTTGGCGATCAATCGGCTGGTTTGGGCGCTGCATCCGCTGCAGGGCCCGGTCGATCTGGTTTTCCGCCACCAGGTTCACGTGTTGGGACTGCTCCATCCCGATGCGAAGGGCCATGTCCAGCGAGTCGTCGAGCAGTTTCTCGCTGGTGCGGTTCTGCAGGTCGGCCACCACCACCCAGTCACGCTCGGCGAAGGCGATGGCGGGTGGGCTGCGCAGCGCGGTCCAGAACAGGGCGATGCCGAGCGCGCCCACCAGCAGCACTTCCACCGCCACCATCGGCGGCCGCCGCCAGATGGGCAGTTCGCGCCAGGCCTTGGCGCCGGACTCGGGCGCGCGCAGCGGCGACAGGCCCGGCTCGCCCACCTCGTGCACCAGCATCGGTGCCGGCACGCCCTTGAAGTTGTAGCGGCCGTGCATCAGCCAGCGAAGGTTCGTGCCAGCCGCGCCCAGCTCGCCCATCGCGCGGTGGCAGAGGTTCTGGGCCATGCCCGACATCAGGATCTGGCCGGGCAGCGCCAGGTTCATCAACCGGGCGGCCACCGGCTTGGCCAGGCCCTCCACTTCGAAGGCCTTGGCGCCGGCCAGCACGTCCTTGGGCTCGTTGGCCCAGGTCATCACGTCGCCCACGTGCAGGCCGATGCGGGCCTTGAGGTCCGTGCCTTCCACCGCGCCCAGTTCGCGCAGGCCGCGCTGGTAGCGCAGGGCGAAGTCCAGGGCCTGGATCGGCCGCTCGAACAGGGCCAGCACGCCGTCGGCCTTGTCGATCAGCTGGCCGTGGCACAGGTCCATCAGCTGGCGCAGCAGCTGGTCGTGGCGCTTGAGCAATGCCACGGCGCGCAGGTCGCCCAGGCGCTCGATGAGGGCCGTGGACTCGACGATGTCGCACAGCAGCACCGTGCGCAGCATCGGCGTGACCGGCGCGGTGTTGAGCGGATGCGTGGGGCGGGGCTCGGAAGCGTCCATTCAGGGGGTGCCGCAGGCGTCTTTCAGGGGTGAACGCGCCCCCCGCGCGACCCCGGCCACCGGCTCAGCGGGCCAGGCGCCAGTGGTCGCCGCCCTGTCGCTTGGCTTCGTAGAGGGCGCGGTCGGCCTCGCTGTACCAGCTCGACCAGCCGCCCGGGTCCTGGCAGAAAGCGCCGCCAATGCTGATCGACAGGCGATGGTCACGCAGGCTGGGCAGCCGCAGGCTGCGGATGGCGCTCATCAGGCCCAGCGCCCGGTTGGCCAGCTCGCCGTCGTCGCTGACCCGCAGCACCAGGGCGAATTCGTCGCCACCCAGGCGGCAGGGCAGCTCGAGCGGGCCGGCCACGCGCCGCACTTCCTCGGCGCAGGCGCGCAGGGCGGCGTCGCCGGCCAGGTGGCCGCTGCGGTCGTTGATCTGCTTGAAGTGGTCGATGTCCACCAGCAGCAGGGCCAGCTTGAGGTCGGTGAGGTCCTGCCGGCCGAGTTCGTCCAAAAAGCGGTACAGGCCACGGCGGTTGGCCAGGCCCGTCAGGTCGTCGGTGCGCACCAGCTGCTGGGCGACGGTGAGTTCGGTGCGGGTCTGGCGCAGGGTGTCGAGCGTCTGCAGCAGGTCTTCGTTGCGGCGCTTGAGGTGCTGCACCAGCTGGTGCTCGCCGGCCACCAGGTAGGCGAAGCTGCGCTGCATGAAGCGCGCCACGTGGGCGGGCTCGCGGTCCACGAGGGCCTGGAACGCGGCTTGGGTGATTTCGTAGAGCACGCCGGGCGTTTCAGCCTCGGCGCGCGCGAAGCGCTGATGGCGGCCGATGAACACCGCCAGTTCGCCGAAATATTGCCCGGGGCCGAGCAGCTTGTCGGCCAGTCCGTCTTCGAAGCCCAGGCGGACTTCGCCGGTGTCGATCAGGAACATACTCTGCGCCGCTTCACCGCGGCGGAAGAGCTCTTCGCCGGGCAGCATCGCCCGGCTCACGCCGGCCGCCGCCAGGATGCGGAACTCATCGGGCGACAGCTGCGAGGGCAGGTGGCCCTCCGGTCCGCCGCCATGGGGGGCGGTGGCCAGGATGCCGGGAAGATCGGCTGAGATCACGGACTACTCGGACCAGGGAATCTTTCGAGTGTATCCAAGCCGGGGTGAAGGAAACAGCGACGTGGGTCGAGCTTGCGCGGCGCGGCCCCCGGCCAACGGCCGGGGCGCGCTGCTGCATTGCATCAGGCCGCGGCCGCCTTGGCGTCGCCGTGGAACTGCTCTTCCTCGGTCGAACCCTTGAGCGCCGTGGTCGAGCTGGTGCCGCCCTGGATGGCCTGGGTGACCGAGTCGAAATACCCGGTGCCGACCTCGCGCTGGTGCTTGACCGCGGTG
>JANOJQ010000037.1:0-3454 GCA_031418815.1 Lysobacteraceae bacterium | reverse complement strand
GGCCCATGACTTCTTAAAAACGGCTTCCTTTGGGCTCGCCGCCCCCCTGCTTTCGGCGGTTACCCCGGCGCCAGTCCCGGTGTCGCCGGCGCCAGTCCCGGACGTGGGAGAAGCATCTTTTTTGCCGCCATTGCTGCAACGCAACGTCATGGATCGGGACGCGGTGTGCACATGGGCGTGACGGCGCAGTCGTACAATTGTGAAAAAGGACGACCCGCCCGATGAGCCCGACCCTGCGCCAACTCCTGCCTGCCCTTGCTGTCGTCCTGGCGCTGGCCGGCTGCGGCGCCGAGCCGCCGGCCGCCAACCGCGGGCCGCCTGCCACGGTGACTACGGCAGTGGTGGCCAGCAAACCCTGGAGCGACGCCATCGAGGCGCTGGGCACCGCGCGCGCCAACGAGTCGGTGCTGGTCACGGCCAAGGTCACCGAGACCGTGGTGCGGGTGAACTTCGAGGACGGTGACCTGGTCGAGGCTGGCGACGTGCTGGTGGACCTGTCGGGCCGCGCCGAGGTGGCGGGCCTGGCCGAAGCCGCGGCGGCCTATCGCGAATCGCAGCAGCAGTTCCAGCGCCAGCAGCAGCTCACCGCGCAAAAGCTCATCCCGGCCAGCCAGCTCGACACCCAGCGCGCCGCGATGGAATCCGCCCGTGCCCGTCTTGATGCCACCCGCGCCCGCCTATCCGACCGCGTCATCACCGCACCCTTCGCGGGCGTGCTGGGCTTCCGCCAGGTCAGCACCGGCACGCTGGTGACGCCGGGCACCACCATCGCCAGCCTCGACGATGTGTCGTTGATCAAGCTCGACTTCGCCGTGCCCGAGGCCTACCTGGCCGCGCTGTCGGCGGACCAGCCGATCAGCGCCACCAGCACCGCCTACCCGGGCCGCGAGTTCATCGGCCGCGTCACCACCGTGGATTCGCGCATCGACCCGGTGACCCGCGCCGTGACCGTGCGTTCGGAAATCCCCAATCCCGACCGCGCCCTGCGCCCCGGCATGCTGCTTTCGCTGCAGGTGTTCCAGCCCGCCCGCGAGGCGCTGGTGGTGCCCGAGATCGCCGTCGTCCAGGTGGCGCAGCAGGCGCACGTTTTCCGCGTTCTGCCCGACGCCACGGTGGAGCAGGTCAACGTGACGCTCGGCCAGCGCCGCCGCGGCGAAGTCGAGGTGACCGCGGGCCTCGCCGCCGGCGACCGCATCGTGATCGACGGCACGGTGAAGCTGCGCCCGGGCGCCAGCATCCAGGACGTCACCCGGGACGCCGGCGCCCCGGCCACGGCCGGGGGCGCCTGACCGGCGCCCCACGGAGATCCCGCCATGGTCCTTTCCGATCTCTCGATCAAGCGCCCGGTCTTCGCGACCGTCATGAGCCTGCTGCTGGTGGTGCTGGGCGTGATCGCCTTCACCCGCCTGACGCTGCGCGAGCTGCCCAACATCGATCCGCCGATCGTGTCGGTGGAAGTGGCGTATCCGGGCGCGTCCGCCGCGGTGGTGGAAACCCGCATCACCCAGGTGCTCGAGGACGCGGTGAGTGGCATCGAGGGCATCCAGACCATCGAGTCGCGCAGCCGCAACGGCGAGGGCAGCGTCACCATCGAATTCTCGCTGACGCGCGACATCGAAGCCGCCGCCAACGACGTGCGCGACGCCGTCAGCCGCGTGCTGGACCGCCTGCCCGAAGAGGCCGACCCGCCGGAAATCGAAAAGGTCGAGAGCGACGCCGAGGTCATCCTCTGGCTGAACATGGATTCGAGCAAGCTCGATTCGCTGGCGCTGAGCGACTACGCCAATCGCTACGTGGTGGACCGGCTGTCGAGCATCGACGGCGTGGCCCAGGTCCAGGTCGGCGGCGAGCAGCGCTATGCCATGCGCATCTGGCTCGACCGCGAGGCGCTGGCTGCGCGCGGGCTGACGGTGAACGACGTCGAACAGGCGCTGCGCCGCGAAAATGTCGAGCTGCCCGCCGGCAGCCTTGAGTCGCAGGACCGCGACTTCACCCTGCGGGTGATGCGCAGCTACCAGCAGCCCGGGGATTTCGCCCAGCTCACCCTGGCCAAGGGCGAAGACGGCTACCTGGTGCGCCTGGGCGACGTGGCCCGGGTCGAGCGCGCCACCGCCGAGCGGCGCTCGTATTACCACGGCAATGGCCAGCCCAACATCGGCCTGGGCATCATCAAGACCTCCACCGCCAACAGCCTGGACGTGTCGCGCGCCGTGCGCGAAGCGCTGCCGGGCCTGCGCGCCACGCTGCCCGAGGGCACCAGCATCCTGGTGGCGTTCGACAACACCACCTTCATCGAAGCCTCGGTGGACCGCGTCTACATGACGCTGATCGAGGCGGTGCTGCTGGTGCTGGTGGTGATCTACCTGTTCCTGGGCAGCTGGCGCGCCGCGCTGATCCCGGCGGTGACGGTGCCGGTGTGCCTGGTGACGGTGTTCATCGCCCTGTGGGTGTTCGGCTACACGCTCAACCTGCTGACGCTGCTGGCCCTGGTGCTGTGCATCGGGCTGGTGGTGGACGACGCCATCGTGGTGCTGGAGAACGTGCAGCGGCGCGCCGACCTGGGCGAGCCGCCGCTGGTGGCCGCCAGGCGCGGCACCCAGCAGGTGGCGTTCGCGGTGATCGCGACCACGGCGGTGCTGGCCGCGGTGTTCCTGCCGGTGGGGTTCATGGAGGGCAATGCCGGGCGCCTGTTCCGCGAGCTTTCGGTCGCCATGGCGGCGGCGGTGCTGATCTCGGCCTTCGTCGCGCTCACGCTGACGCCGATGATGTGCTCGAAGCTGGTGCGCGCGCACGAGGCGCCGCGGGGCATGAATGCCTGGATCCAGGGCCGCCTGGCCGCGCTGGGCGATGCCTATCGCCGGGGCCTGCAGCGCACCGTCGGCAAGCCGACCATGTTCGGCGCCGCGCTGCTGGGCTGCTTCGGCCTGTCGTACGTGCTCGCGCAGCAGATCCCCAGCGAGCTCGCGCCGCCGGAGGATCGGGGCGCGTTCTTCGTCACCCTGTCCGGCCCCGAGGGCGCGGGCTACGACTACACCGTGCAGCAGATGAAGCAGGTGGAGCAGGTGCTGTTCAAGTATGTCGGCGAAGGCCAGCCGATCGACCGCGCCAATACGCGCGTGCCGGGCGGCTTCGGCCCGGGCGGCGACATGCATACCGGCCAGGTGATCGCCCTGCTCAAGCCTTGGGACCAGCGCGAGGAAACCACCGCCGAGCTGGTCGAGAAACTGCGCACCGACCTGGCCGCGCTGCCGGGCGTGCGCGGCAGCCCGCAGGTGCGCAGTGGCCTGGTGCGCAGCCGCGGCCAGCCCCTACAGGTGGTTCTGGGTGGACCGGACTACGCCGAGCTGGCGCAGTGGCGCGACCGCTTGCTGGCCCGCATGGAGGAGAACCCGAACATTTTCGGCGCCGACTCGGACTACAAGGAAACCCGCCCGCAGCTGCGCGTACAGATCGA
>JANOJQ010000036.1:0-1668 GCA_031418815.1 Lysobacteraceae bacterium | reverse complement strand
GATGCGCAAGCACCGAAGCGGATCGCCACGGGCCTTTCTAAAAGCGAACCTAATGATCCGTACCGGCCGCGCCGCGGAGGCGCGGGTCGCTTCCTGTCAGTTAAAAAGCTTCACACGAACAGGAAGCGACCCTCGCCTTCGCGGTGGGGCCGGCGCCGGAAGCGACCCTCGCCTTCGCGGAGCGGCAGGCGCCAGAAGCGCCCTCCCGATTAGCCGGCGCGCGGGCGGCGGCGGCGCAGCAGCGCCCGCACGACCCAGGTCAACACGCCCAAAAGCAGCACGAAGGGCAGCGTGGCCACCACCACCGTGACCAGCACGGCCACGCTGGTGTCGAGCACCGACAGCGATTCGCGCATCGCCTCGCCCACCTGCGAACTGGCAACCGTCACCTGGGACGACTGGAAGTTCAGTGTCAGCAGGTTGGTGCGGATGCGGCGCTGCTGCTGCGCGGCTTCCTGTTCGGAGACCTGCAGCTCGGTTTCGATCTGGGCCAACTGGTTGCTCAACGCGATCAGGTCTTCGGCCTTGATGTCCTTGCGCGCGAGGAATTCGCTCAATCGCGCGTGCTGGGTGCGCAGCCGCTGCTGGCGCAGGCCGTTGTCGCGCACGGCGTCGGCGAGGTCCTCGGCCTGGGTGCCGCGCTGGGCAAGCTCGCCGCCGTCGGCCGCCATGGCCACCAGGGGCTCGATCGCCTTGGGCTCCGCGCGCAGCTGGAGTTGGCCGCTGGGCCATTGGCCGCTGCTTTGTTGTTCACCCAGCACGGTGCACTGGCCGTGGCGGCCGTCCATGCAGGCCGTGCGCACCGCCGACACCCGCGCGGCGATGTCCGGCCCGGCCAGCCGCACCGTGGCGTCGTGGGCATAGGCCAGGAAACTGCCGGGCGCATTTTCCTGCCCCACCAGCCCCGCCGATGGCGCGGCCGCGTCGGCGCTGGCGGCCTCTTCCGAGACCTTTTTCGCGCAGCCGCTTCCGGCCAGCAAGAGCAGCACGAGGACAAACGGGGCGACGGCGATCCGGGGCATGCGGGTTCCAGTTCAACGGGACTGCCGGAAGATTAGCCCAACCCGCGCCTGCCCGGCGCCGCTATCATTTGCGCCAGATGACGCTTTCCCGCCACAGCCCCCTTTGCCCGTGACCCCTGCGGCCTCCACCGACGTGCTGGTGATCGGCGGCGGCGCCGCGGGGCTGTTCTGCGCGCTCACCGCCGGGCGCCGCGGCCGGCGCGTGCGCGTGGTCGAGCACGCCAACCGCTGCGGCAAGAAGATCCTGATGTCGGGCGGCGGCCGCTGCAACTTCACCAACACCGGCACCACGCCGGCCAACTTCCTTTCGGCCAATCCGCACTTCTGCAAATCGGCGCTGGCGCGCTTCCCGCCCGGGGACTTCGTCGCGATGGTGGACGCGCACGGCATCGCCTGGCACGAGAAGGAGCTGGGCCAGCTGTTCTGCAACGACTCGTCCAAGCAGATCGTGGCGATGCTGCTGGCCGAGTGCGCCGCGGCCGGGGTGCAGGTGGACGTGTCGTGTTCGGTGGCGTCGGTCTCGGCGCTGGCCGGCGGCGGCTTTCGCGTGGCGACCTCGCAGGGTGCGGTGGACGCCGAGTCGCTGGTGGTGGCCACCGGCGGCCTGTCCATCCCCAGCATGGGCGCCACCGGTTTTGGCTACGAT
>JANOJQ010000035.1:0-17689 GCA_031418815.1 Lysobacteraceae bacterium | reverse complement strand
ACTGGCACTGGCACTGGCACTGGCACTGGCACTGGCACTGGCACTGGCACTGGCACTGGCACTGGCACTGGCACTGGCACTGGCACTGGCACTGGCACTGGCACTGGCACTGGCACTGGCACTGGCACTGGCACGGCAGTCCGCACCGGCGCCGGAGACAGCGCATTCCGGTGAGGCGACCCGCCGCGTGTGCACGCTGCGGCCGCGCGCGTCAGCTCAGCCGTGTTTCC
Organism: Lysobacteraceae bacterium; assembly: GCA_031418815.1. Taxonomy (GTDB): domain Bacteria; phylum Pseudomonadota; class Gammaproteobacteria; order Xanthomonadales; family Xanthomonadaceae; genus Arenimonas. Next base: position 17,459 of record JANOJQ010000035.1, on the reverse strand, counting down.
CCGGCTGAACCGCGAACGGCCTGTCGATGCCGAAGACGTGCAGCGCCTGGTGGTCGAGCTGCACCACGCCGCGCTCGACCATTCCCAGCTTCTCCAGCACGCGCATCGATGCATCGTTGCCGGGCCGAACGATGGCCAGGATCCGCGCCAGGCCCTTCGCGCCGAAGCCAAAGTCCACCGCCGCCTTGCCGGCTTCGCTGGCATAGCCGCGACCTTCGTGCTCCGGCAGGAAGGCATAGCCCAGGTCGGGGCAGGGCAGCTCTTCCCGCTTGATCAGGCCGCTCATGCCGACCGGCGTGCCGTCGGACCTCAGCGACACCTTCCACAGTCCGAAGCCGTGTGCGGCGTAGCTTGCGGCGGGGCCATCGGCGATGTAGCGCCGCGCATCGCCTTCGGTCCGCACGCCGCGGTCACCGATGTGAGCCAGGAACCCGGGTGAGTTGAGCAGCTCGACGAGGAAGGACGCATCGGCTTCCACCAACTCTTCCAGCAGCAGGCGCGGCGTCTCGATCCGGAACATGCGTGCGCCGCGCCGGCTCAGCCGGACAGCGCGGCCTGCGGCTCGCCGGTGGCGTCCTGCACGCTCACGCGGTCGCGGCCGTCGCGCTTGGACAGGTACAGCGCATCGTCGGCCTTGGCCAGCAGCGCATCGAAGCCGTGGCCGCAGTTGCGCGACCCGGCGACGCCGAAGCTGGCCGTGATCTGGAAGCGATGGCCCGCCGGCAGCGTGTCGATGGCGGCGATGCGCCTGCGGCACTCCTCGGCCAGCGCCACGCCGGTATCGGCGTCGCAGCCCACCAGCAGGAAAGCGAACTCCTCGCCGCCCAGCCGGCCCAGCAGGTCGCCGCGCCGGCACACCTGCTGGCAGGCCTGGGCCACGGCCTTGAGCGCCCAGTCGCCGGTGGCATGGCCGAAGCGGTCGTTGATGGTCTTGAAGTGGTCCAGGTCCACCATCACCAGGCCCACTTGCTCGTTGGCCTTGCGGGACTGCTCAAGCACGGCTGTGGCGCGGCGGGTGAAGTGGTGGCGGTTGCTGATGCCGGTGAGCGCGTCGGTTTCGGCCAGGTGCCGGAACGACACCTGCATGCGCTTGACCTTGAACGCCCAGTAGGCGATCGACGCCAGAAGCACGGCCAGCAGGGCGATCAGAAGGCGGTTGGCCTGGGCCGATTTGGCGGTGACCTGCTGTTCGAGCGTCAGCACCTGGTTCTGCTTGTTGAGCAGTTCGATGGTCTGGCTCTTCTGCTGGGTTTCGTTCCTGACCATCTGGTAGGCGAGCTCGCGTGCCTTGACGCTGTCCAGATAGGCCTTGTCGGTTTCGGCGAACTTGATGTGGTTTTCAAGCGCGGCGGCGGTGTCGCCGCGCATGCGAGCGCTTTGGTACATGACGCGGTAGGCCGCGACCAGCGGCAGCGAATGCTGGATGCCAATGCTGTTCTTGATGGCCTCGCCGGCATGGAACTCGGCTTCGGCACGGTAGCCCAGGGCCAGGTTCTGTTCGGCCAGCAAGGAGTGGGTTTCGCCGATGAGCCTCGGGTAGCGGGTCAGTGTGACTTCGGGGAGGTGTTCGTAGAGCAGCGCCAGAGCCTTGGAATGGTCGCCCCGGTCTCCCCAGAGCCGGGCGAGCTGGCCCCGGGCGAAGTTCGCCGCCACCAGTTCACCGACCTCGGTGCACTGCTGCATCAGCGCCTCGATGGCCGCATCCTCACCGGACAAAGGACCCAGCCCGTACATTGATTCAAGCCGGAGTGCCCCGGCAAAGCACCGGGTGCGCGGGCTTGGCTGGTCGGCCAGCATCCTTTCCGCGTACAGCTTTCCCTGCTCGTATTGGCCGACCTGGTTGTAGATCACGCCGGCCGCGGACCAGCCGTGGTGCCGCAGTTCCGGGTCAGCCACCTGGTCCACCAGCGCAAGGGTCTGGTCGAGGTACCGAAGACCCTGGGTGAAATCGCGTGTTGCTGCAAAGCCATTGACGATCAGCGAGCCGGCGCGGAACTTGACGTTGACGTCGGTGGCTTCACTGAAAAGCTTCTTCGCCGCTTCGATGCCCAGGTCGAAACGACCGGTGTAGGCCAGGTGGTAGGCCTTGAGATACTGAAGCTGCTGCCGCTGCGTCGGGCTGGCGGCATCGATGCTGGAGTTCATCTGCCCCAACAACGACTGGAATTGGGCAGGGTCGGCGCTGCGCACCAGTTCGGCCTGCTTGAGCATGGCCTCGAAGGCGGGCGAGCCTGGCGCAGCTGCTGACGGCAACGCCATGCACAGGCTCGCCGCCAGGAACAGGGCTTTGAGACGGCTGTGCATGGCTTGCCTTCCCGCGGGCCGTGCTTAGTGGCGGCTGTCGCGGCGGATCGATTCCTTCGGCGCGTCTTCGGCCGGGGTGTCGCCGTCTTCAGGAACGTCGCCGTCCTTCTTCTCTTCGCCGTCGGCGGGGAAGAGCAGGCACATCATCTGCATGCGCCCGCCCAGCAGGCCATTGAGGGCCGATGCGTCGCGGTCCAGCAGCGCCTGGCGCGGCGCGTCGTCCAGGCCGAGTGCGTCGACCGTGGCGGCATAGTCTTCCGGCGCCTGCTTGGCCAGCGCGGCGTTGTTGCCCATCTTTTCCAGGAATGCGATCACGTTGGACATCTACGTTTCCTCGTTTGCGGTGGGTGGTGCGGGTGTCACGCGGCCGCCAGGGCGGCCTCGAGTTCGGCAATCCTGGCGAGCATGGCAGGATTGGGTTGCAGCGGCTGGCAGGGCGGCAGCACCAGGGTGGACTGCGCCGACATCGGCACGCCGGCCAGGTCGCGCAGCGCGACGGTGTCCATGCGCGGCCGGTGGATCGGCAGGGTGGCGGCCTCGTACACGGTGCAGGGGTGGTCGAGCGGATAGTCCTGCGCGAGCAGCTCGACCAGCAGCTGCCGGTAAGCGGGCTCGGTGGCAAAGCGGCGGAAGCTGCGGTCGCCGGCGATGCCGGCCTGCCACAGCACCAGGTAGGCCGAGGGGTCGATGCGGCGCTGGTAGAACATCAGCTGGCTGGCTTCGTAGTGCTGGCAGCCCACCGTGCCCGGGTCGATGCCCAGGTCGGCGTAGAGGCAATCCTCGGCCGAGATGCCGGGCTCCATATGCGCATCGAAGCCTTCCGCGCGCGCCTGTTCGACGGCGCGGTGGGGAGCCTGCGCGAACACGCCGGGATGGCCGTAGAAGGCACCGCAGACGGTTTTGCCCGCTCGCACCTCGGCCAGCATCACTTCAACCATTTCGCGATAGGTGTCGTGGCGGGACTTGCCCTCGGCGTAAAGCGGCTGGAGGCTGCGCACGTCGGGATTCATGCCTTTGAGCCACAGCTCCACCAGCGGGTCGGACACGGCGGCGAACACCACGTCGGCCTGCTCGATGTGGCTGCGCGAACGCGGGCTGATGTGCGCGCCCAGCGTCATGCCGATGCCGACGCAGGCCAAGCTTCCCGGTTTATCCATGTCCCCGTTGCCGTCTTGTAAGAGGCCGCTTCAGGTTAGCGGATTGGCCGTGGAATGTCGCCGGGGTGCGGCGGCCCAGCGTTCCGGCGTGAGCTGCCAGTACCAAGGTGCAGCGTCGCCCGCAGGCGCGGTCCGTTCGAAGCCCAATCCCGCCATGAGGCCCGCGGCCAGGGCGTGCCCGGGTTCGTGGCGCGTGTGCAGCCGCCGCAGCCGCATCAGCCCGAACGCATGGTCGGCGAGCGTGGCGATGGCCTCGCTGGCGACACCGCGGCCCTGCTGCCCGGCGGGCAGCAGCACGCCCACCTCGCCGCCGCCGGGCTCGTCCAGCGTCAGGCCGATCAGGCCCAGTTCCTGCATCGCCGCGCGGTCATGGATCACCCAGAACAGGCGCTCGGGCGGCGTGGCGGCGTTGAACCGCAGCGCGGCGCGGAACCCGCGCGCCGCGGCGCCGGCGTCCTGCGCCGCGCCGATGTGCTGCATCGCCTGCGGGTCGCCGTACAGGCGCACGTACAGGGCCTGGTCGCCGTCGGCCAGCGGACGCAGGTCAAGCCGAGGCCCGCGCAGCGCGGCGATCAAGGCAGGCGTGCCTGCGCCAGGCGCACTGTGCCCATGCCTGCGGCGCGGCGGTCGAACACGGCGTAGCGGCCCGCGAACAGCGGCAGGCCGAGGATGGACTGCTTCGGGAAATGCGCCAGCCCCGGCATCAGCAGGAACAGGGCCTGGCCGGCGTTGAGCGCGTTGTGCGGCCAGTAGTGCGAGGCGACGATCCGCACCACCGTGTCGTCCCCGGTGGGCGATTCGAAGTGCAGGTGCAGGTCGGGCCAGTCGCGGTGGTCGATGGCGTGGTTGGGCAGGCCCTGCCCGGTACGGAATGCCTCGCCGAATCGCTGCACCAGCGCCGGCAGCCGGGCATCGTGCGCGGCGAACGCGGCCATCGTCGCCGCATACAGCGACGACTCCAGGACCAGGAAACTGCTGCCGGTGTCGAGCAGGGCATTGCTGCCATGGCTGGCCACGTCCTTGGCCGCGAGCGGCGGCGCGGGTATCAGCGGCCCGTCGCCAATGCGCAGGCCGCGCAAGTTCGCGTTGTAGTACAGGTCGTGCACCACTCGGATGTCCTGGAAACCGCCGTGGTAGAGCGACTGCGCCTCAACGCCGCCGCCCAGCACCAGCGTGCCGCGGTTGAGCGGGTCGGCGGCCAGCGCGTGGTCGGACAGGCCCTCGCTGGCCACGTGCACCACGGCGCGCTGCACCAGCAGCGCGAACTGGTCGCGCACCACGCCTTCCTCTTCCAGCGCGGTGAAGGCCGGCGTGATGTCCACGCGCGGCTGCTGCAGGATGTGGCCGCGCAGCGCGTTGGCGTCTTCGTCCAGGGTCCAGGGCCAGCTCAGCGCCGGCTGCACGCCGCGCTGCTGCAAGAGGCCGCTGATGTCGTGCGCGGGGTCGAGTTCGCGGTAGGCCAGGCCGAAGATGCCGTCGGCCTGGCGGAACGGCGCGCCCGGGGTTTCGATCAGCGCGAACAGCGCGTCGTCGATGCGGCGTGCGTGCCGGCCTTCGCCCAGCGCCAACGACGAGCGCAGCACCGGGCCGGCCCAGGCGCCGCCGCCGTACTGGATGTCCTGTGCCCAGGGCGTCGCCGACAGCGTGCCGTCGTGTTCGGGCGCGTAGGCCGTGGGACTGACCGCCAGCGTGCTGCTGCCGGTGTCGAGCACCAGGTGGGCCGGCGCCCGCGCGCTGCCCAGGTGCACCTGCACGGTGTAGCCGCCCTTGGCCCAGGCCAGGGTGGTGTCGAGGTGGATCGGGTTGGCGGGCATGGCGGGCGGCGTCGAATCGGGGGCGCTTCAGGGTGTGGAAGGCGCCGGCGCGCCGTCAACGGGCAAACGCGGCTCGAACCAGCGCCCCAGGCGATACGCCGCAGGCGGGTCGATGTTCGTGAGGCTCACCAGCACCCAGCCCGATTCGGGGAAGACGCGGAAATCGGCGTTCATGCCGTCGGCGTCGCCGCCGTGGCCGTAGCGGCGCAGCGGGCCTTCGCCGACGGTGATGAAGCCCAGGCCATACCAGCCTTCTTCGATCTGCGGCGTGGTGGCCCGGGCCAGCATCGCCGGCGACAGCAGCTCGCCCGCCTGCAGCGCCTGCGCGAACTTCAGGAGGTCGCCCACCGTGGTGTAGCCGCCGCCGGCGGCGGTGCCGCGCCAGGGCAGGGTGGCGGCGGCGTCCCGCCATTCGCCGGCTTTGGAGCGGTAAGCGACCGCGCGCAGCGGCACGGCCACCGACTCGGGCTCGGCCCCGGTGGAGTCCATGCCTGCGGGCGCGAATACCTTCTCGCGCAGCACGTCGTAGTAGTCCTGCCCGGTGACGTTCTCGATGATCGCGCCCAGCAGTACGAAGCCGTAGTTCGAATAGTCCACCTTCGTGCCGGGCTTGAAGGCGGGCGCGCGGGCGCTGTGCGCCTCCAGGTAGTCGGCGTGCGTGCGCAGCGCCTGGCGGTCGCCGGCGTAGTCGGACTCGAGGTTGTCCAGGCCGCCGGTGCCGCCGGTGTGGGTCAGCAGGTGGCGAAGCGTCACCGTGGTGGCGAGCTCGCGGTTGGGGTAGCCGGGCAGGTAGGTGTCCACCGTGCCGTCGAGCGAGAGCCGGCCCGCCTCCACCAGCTGCAGCACGGCCACGGCGGTGAACAGCTTGCCGGCCGAGCCGTAGCGGAATTTCGTGTCGAGCGTGTTGGGGATGCCTGCCGGGTCGCCGTTTTCATCGGTGCCTCCGGTGCGAACGGCCAGGCCGTGGGCGCGCTGCAGCAGCACCTTGTCGTGGCGGGCGATCAGGTAGGCACCGGAGAACTGGTCCACTTCGGCCAGGGCATCCATGCGGGTGGCCAGGTGGGCCAGCAGTGCGGCCTCGTCCAGGCGTTCGATCGGCGGATCTTCCGCGGCCACCGCGGCCGCGGCCGGGACGGAGAGCAGCAGCAGGGCAGGCAGCAGCCAGCGGGGCATGGGCGTGTCCGTCGGGGAAGTTTGCCGACCCTAGCCGTTCCCGGCGGACACGGCCAGCGGCGGCCGATTGCGCGGCGGCGGCTTTGGGGTCATTTTGTCGCCGACACCCCCGCGCCGACCCCGCCGTGACCAGCGAACAGAAGATACTCAGCCGCCTCGAGACCCTCAACGCCATTGGTGCGGCTCTGTCGCACGAGCGCGACCTGCCCACCCTGCTCGAGCGCATCCTGGAGGCCGCACGCGAATTCGCCAACGCCGACGGCGGCACCCTGTACCGGGTGGACGGCGACACGCTGGTGTTCGAAGTGCTGCGCAACCATTCGCTGGGCTATGTGATGGGCGGCCGCAGCGGCACGCCGATCAACTTTCCGCCGCTGCCGATGCACGACGCCCAGGGCCAGCCCAACCACGGCATGGTGGTGGCGCACGCCGCGCTGACCGGCAAGACCGTCAACATCCCCGACGCCTACGCCGCCGAGGGCTACGACTTCTCCGGCACGCGCGCCTTCGACGCCAAGACCGGCTACCGCTCGCAGTCCTTCCTCACCGTGCCGATGAAGGACCACGACGGCCGCGTGATTGGCGTGCTGCAGCTGATCAACTCCAAGAACGCCGCCGGCGACGTGGACGCCTTCAGCCACGCCGAGCAGCAGCTGGTGGAATCGCTGGCCTCGCAGGCGGCCATCGCGCTCAACAACCGCATCCTGATCACGCAGCTCGAGGACCTGTTCGAGGCGCTGATCAAGCTGATCAACACCGCCATCGACGAGAAGTCGCCCTACACCGGCGGCCACTGCGAGCGCGTGCCGGTGCTGACCAACCTGCTGGCCGAAGCCGCGGTGCGCACGCAGGTGGGCCCGCTGGCGTCGTTCGACATGAGCGAAAAGGACCGCTACGAGCTCAAGATCGCCGGCCTGCTGCACGACTGCGGCAAGATCACCACGCCGGTGCACGTGGTGGACAAGGCCACCAAGCTGCAGACGCTGTTCGACCGCGTGGCGCTGGTGGACACGCGCTTCGAGGTGCTGCTGCGCGACGCCGAGATCGCCCGGCTCAAGGGCGAACTCGACGCCGCAGCGTACGACGCGCGCGTGGCGCAGCTGCAGGCCGACCGCGAGTTCATCCGCCACAGCAACACCGGCGGCGAGTTCATGGCGGACGCAAAGATCGCCGAGATCGGGCGCATCGGCGGCTACCGCTGGCGCGCGCCCGACGGCAGCGACCAGCCGTTCCTGTCGGCCGACGAAGTGGAAAACCTGTGCATCCGCCGCGGCACGCTCAACGCCGCCGAGCGCGAGGTCATAAACCACCACATCGTGATGACCATCCGCCTGCTGGAGGCGCTGCCGTGGCCGGCGCACCTGACCCAGGTGCCCGAATACGCCGGCGGCCACCACGAGCGCATGGACGGCAAGGGCTACCCGAAGGGCCTGGCCCGCGACCAGATGAGCGTGCAGGCGCGGGTGATGGGCGTGGCCGACATCTTCGAGGCGCTCACCGCCAGTGACCGCCCGTACAAGCTGGGCAAGTCGCTGACCGAATCGCTGACCATCCTGGGCCGCATGAAGCTCGAGCACCACGTGGACCCGGACCTGTTCGACGTGTTCCTGCGCGAGCGCGTGTACCTCGAGTACGCGCAGCGCTTCCTGGCGCCTGCGCAGATTGATGCGGTGGACTGGACCCGCATCCCGGGCGTATCGCCGGAGCTGGCGGCGGAGCTGGCGGCGATGGACGCGCGCGGCTAGCGATTGGCCCGACTACCCGTCACCCGGGCCCCGGCCGCACGCAGGGCTTGCAATGTCGTAATTAAGCAATTAACGTATGTGTTAAGTGCTTAAACGACTTTACAACCCTGGAGTGGCGCCATGAACCTTGAAACGAGCTATGCCGTGTACCTGGTGGTCTCGATCGCAATGACGATCTGGGTGGCCCGGACCCTGTCGAGCAACGGCGAGGTGTTCCTGGTGAAGTGCTTCGGCCAGGACGCCGAACTGGCCCGGTCGACCAACCACCTGCTGGTGGTGGGGTTCTACCTCATCAACCTTGGTTTTATTGCCCTGCGCCTGGGCAACTGGCCGCCCGAGCCGATGGCCATGCTGCCCTACGTGGGCAGCAAGATCGGCGTGTCGCTGCTGATGCTGGGCGCGATGCACTTCTTCAACATGGCCATGATCGCGCGCTACGGCCGCACGGTGAGCGGCTGGGTGCGGGCCAACGCCGCCGCGGTGCCGCCGCCGATTCCCCGGTGAAACCGCCGAACGCCGGCCCCGCGATGCGCGGGGCCGGCTGTGGCGCGCGGCCGGACTTGGTAGTCTTGTGTCCATGAGCGACAAGATCTTCGAGGCCCTGGCGTCATCGCCGCGGCGGCAAATCCTGGCCTACCTGTCCGAGCAGGAACTGCCTGCGGGCGACATCGCCGCGCGGTTCAAGATGAGCTCGCCGGCGATCTCGCGGCACCTGTCGGTGCTTGAGAACGCCGGCCTGGTGAGCAGCGAGCGGCGGGGCCAGTTCGTGGTCTACCGGCTGACGCCGGACAAGCTGGCCAACACGCTTTCGCAGTTCGCCATGGCCGTGTGCCCGGTGGGCGGACCACTCAAGCGTGAAAGCAAGTCGGCCAGGAAGAAGGCCGCCGAACCCGAGGCGGCGGCCAAAGGCGACAAGCCCGGCAAACGCTAGGCGGCCGCCGGCGCGCGGCCCAGGCGCGCGCGTTCGAACCACCACAGCGCGGCCGACAGCAGCAGCCAGGCCAGCAGCCAGGGCCAGCGCGGGCCGGGGTTTTGGAGGGGCTTGGTTTCGGAAGAAGGCACGCCGTTGGCGGCGAGCGCCTGCGTGGCCTCGCGACGTTCGGCGGCGCGCAGCCCGGGCGCATCGTCTTCGCCGCGCACGGGGAAGGCGGCCGTGGTTTCGCCGAGGGTGAGTTCGTGCCAGCCCGACTGCGTGGGCCAGAAGGCGGCGCAGCCGGTGGCGGCGTCGCGTGCGAGCGGGATGGCGCTGGCGTCGGGCGCGCGCAGCACGGCGTCGTCGGCGAGCCCACAAACCGCGCTGCGCTCGCCCACGCGCGCCGAGGCCGGCAACGCGGGCCGCGCTGTGCCGCGGGGACGCGCGAGGGTCTCCAGGCTGGCGGCCCACAGTCCACCGAACGCGGCGTCGCGGCCCGACAGCGCGAGACGGTAGCTGTCGGACAGCAGCCACAGCGCCAACCGGCCGCGACCCTCGGCGCGCCACAGCGCCAGCGTGTCGCCGCGGGTGTCGCGCAGCAGGGGCACGCCGTCGGCGGCGGTGGCGGCCAGCGGGCGGCGCGTCAGGACGGGGGCGGTGTCGGTGGCGCGGACTTCGTCGCTGCCGTCGATGCGGCGCGCGGCGGCGTCGGCGGTTTGAGTGCCGGGCAGGCGCACGCTGCGCGGCAGGTCGCTGGCGGCGAGGTCGAAGCCCCATTCGCGCAGCGCGCTGCGGTCGCCGGACGACAGGTCGCCGGTGAGGCGCAGCATGACGCCCAGGCCTTCGCGCGAAGCCTCGCGCAGCGCGGCGCGGCCGCCGGGGCCGATCGTGCGCCAGGCGCGTTCGTCCAGCAGCACGACGTCGAAGTTGCGCAGCGTGGCGGCGTTCACCTGCAGCGGCGGATCGCCCAGCGCCACGCCGCCGCCCACGCTCACCTGGGTGCGCAGGGCCAGGCCCGCGTCCACGGCCCAGCGACGCAGGAATTTCAGCTCGGGGCTGGGGCCGCCGGCCAGCAGCCACAGGCGCAGCGGCGCGCCGGTGGCGACGTCCAGCGGCAGCGCGAGGTCTTCGCGCACGGCGTCGTCCTTGTCGCGCCACTGCAGGCGGTAGTCCACGCGGCCCGGCGCACCGGCGATGGCGTGCAGGGCGAAGCGGCCCTGCTTGTCCGGCGCCGCGCGCGCGACGCGGGCCCCGGCGGGATCCATCAGGTCCACCGACACCGCAGTACCGCCTTCGATGCGGCCCTGCACGTCGAAGCGGCGGCCGGCGGTGGCCCGCGTGGGCGCCTGGAGTTCGACCAGCGCGGGCGGCAGCGTCGATGGCGCGAAAGAAAGCGGCGCGCCCAGCGCAGCGTCGCGGTCGCGCGGCGGCAGGCCCTCGCCGACAATGCGCAGCGGTCGCGCGCCGGTGTGGCGGCGCAGCGCGCTGCCCAGGTCGGGCACGCGCTCGGCGCCCAGTGCATTGGCGGCTTCCGGCAACGCCACCACGACGTCGCCGGGTGCGGCGTCGCGCAGCGCGCCGGCATTCGCGGTCAGCACGACCAGCGTGCCCGACGGCGCGGGCACCGTCGGCGGCAGCAGCGCGAAGTAGAGCAGCACGGCGCTCGCGGCCTGGCCCATCAGCAGTGCGGCCGTGCGCCAGCCGCGCTCGCGGCCGCTGCGCGCGCGCCGCAGCAGGCGCAGGCTGGCCACTGCCACGATGGCGGCGAACAACACGGCGAGCAGCATCGCCGGACTCATCGCGAACGCTCCCGCGCCAGCGCATCGAGATAGGCGGCGCCGCGCGCATCGGGCGCGGCGCGTGCCGTCGCGGCGGCGGCGGGCGTGGCCAGCAGTGGCCAGAGCCTGCGTCGAAGTTCGACGCGGCAGGTGTCGCAGGCCGGGTCGGCCGACACGGCGTCCAGTGCGGCCACGAGGCCCAGCGCATCGTCCACCGCGGCGTCGTTCGTGCGCAGCCAGGTCGCGAACGCCTCGCGCTGCGCAGCACTGTCGCCCGGCGCAGCGAGCGCCTGCCACAGCGCCAGCGCCGGCGAGGCCGGGGGCGTGGCCGGCGCCAGGGCCGCACGGCGGTCGCCCAGGCCGGCGCGGTCGCCGGTCATGCGCCGCGCCTCGTCGATCGGCGGCAGCTCCAGGCCCACGCGCGCCAGGTAAATGCGGCTGGCCTGCTGCACCTGCTTGATGAAGCCCAGCGCGCGGTAGGCGTGCGGCAGCGCCTGCGCGGGCTGGCCGCCGCGAAGTTCGCCCTCCGACAGCCACATCGCGTTGAGCGCCTTGCGCAACAGCTCGCGGGTTTCCGGATCCAGCAGCGTGGCCGCTTCGGAGTCATCGTGCGTGTGGCCGAAGTCCTCCAGCACGTTGGGCATCGCGCCCATCGTCGAAGGCGGCTCGCTGCCGTGGTCGTGGCCGTCGTCGAGGCTGTGTTCGTCACCGTCGGCGGACGGCGGCGGCTCGGGCTCGCCGTCGGTTTCTTCGCCCAGGAACTGGCCGTAGCGCATGCGCAGGATGCGCTGGTCCACGCCGAGGCTGTCCGAGCGCTGCATGAACTTGTCCGCGGCCAGGCGGGGGCGCTCGGCCACCAGGGCCTCGGCGTCGATGATGATCTGGCGCTGGCTGCGGAAATACGCCGGCAGCGTCTTCTTCACCAGCCCTTCCATGCCGGTGGACTGCGCGCTGGGCGGCGGTGGCCAGCGCAGGATCAGGCTGGTGCTGCGCGTGGCCTGCGGCGCCGGTGTGCGGTTGTCGCTCACCACCAGGCGCACGATCAGGTCGTCGCCGTCGCCCAGGCCGAGCGCCGCAAGGTCGATGTTGCGCAGGTAGCGCCGCAGCTTGCCATCGCCTTCGCCGCTCAGCACCAGCGAGCGTTCGGTGACCGTCACCTGCTCGCCCGTGCCCTGCGCCAGGGTCAAGCCCAGGCGCGCGTTGCCGAGGCCGTAATCGTCGCTGGCCTCGAAATGCAGCGCCCACGTGCGCTGGCCCGGCGTGGCCATCGTCAGGCTGCGCTCGGGCGCGATCACCCGCACCTGCGGGGCTTGGTCGGCGATGGCGTCGAGGCGGTGCAGCGCGTCGTCGCGCAGCGGCAGCGGGCCTTCGGGCACGACGCGGTAGAGCGTCGAACGGGCCAGCACGCGCGTGGCCACCCAGTCCTCGCCTTCGCGCACCAGCGGCAGGCGCTCGCCGTCGTGGAAGACCAGCGCAGCGCCCTGCGGCTGCGGCGAGAGGCGCAGCGACCAGCGCAGGCGGGCGTTCTCCGGCGCCTGGGCCGACAGCTCGCTTTCGCGGCGCTCGGGCAGGCCGGTGTAGGCGGGGGGCGTGATCGTGAGTTCCGCAGCGACGAGCGTGATGTCGGTGGCGGCCGGCGCGTTGGCGGCTGCGGGCAACGATGCGGCCGGCGGCGTCGGCGCGGCGCCAGGCCACAGCGCGATCGCGCCGATCAGCGGCACGGCGACCGCCAGGCCCAGCCAGAACGGGCGCATCGGCCAGGCCGGGCGCAGGTCCGGCGGTGCGCCCGTGGCCAGCTGCTGCTGCAGGCGCTCGCGCTGCAGCGGCTGCAGGCCTTGCAGCGACGCGGGCTCGGCGAACAGCAGGTCGGCGCTGTCCTGCATGTCGGGGCGCGCGTCGAGGCGGCGGGCCAGCCAACGTGAGTCGATGGATTTCGCGGCGCGCCATGCGGCCGCGGCAGCGACGGCGATCGCCAGCATGGCCAGCGCCGTCCATTCCGGACTGAAGTGGCGGCGCCACCCGATGGCGACCACGATCAGCAGCCACGGCAGCGCGACCAGCAGCGCGCCCAAGGCTCGCCGGGTCCGGGCCGCCGCCGCGGCGCGCTGCAGGATCGGCGGCAGCGTCACGCGGTGGCCCCGCGACGGCCGCTCGCAAGCCAGCGCTCGAGCGCGAACAGCGCGGCCAACAGCCACAAAAGCCACGACGACAGCTCGCGCGGGGTTTCCGGGAAGCTCGGCCCGCCGGCCATCGGCGCGTAGGCCGCGGCGCTGGCGCGCGTGGGCGCGGGCGCCGCGGTTTCAACCAGCGCGCGCAGCCGCTGCGGGAAGTCGGGCTGCAGCAGCGCCGGCAGCGCCGCGGGCGACAGCGGCTGCGCCAGCTGCACCACGCGGCCACGGCCCAGCGCGGCGGCGCTGGCGAGCGGCTGGCCGGCGTCGTCGCGCCAGACCACCGCGCCGGCATCGGGCAATGGCCACGTGGCCTGCGAATCCAGCAGCGCGGTGCCGCCGGCGCGAATCCAGGCCAGCAGCGGCGCCGGCAGCTCGCCCGGTGCCAGCCAGGCCAGCGGGCGCTGGCTTTCCGGCAGCGCGACGTCGAGGCCGGCGACGTCGGTGGGCGGCGCTACGTCACCGGTCTGCCAGGCCGCGACGGCGGCGCGCAGGAAGGGCAGGGCGGCCTCACGTTCCGGCGCGTATCGGATGGCCAGTGCGAACTCGCTGCGATGAGCCTCGGGCGCCACGGCAGGCTCGCCGCCCACCACGCGCCAGTCCACCGTGCGCGACAGCCGCGGGCGCGCACCGTCGGCGCCGTCAAAGCTTGCGGTCACCAGCACCGTCACCGGCGTGGCGGCGGGCAGCTCGGCGTCGAGCTGGCGCAGCAGGCTGCCGGTGGCGACGGGCGCGGCGGGCATCGGCGATGCCAGCGGCGGGAAGCCCGGCGCCAGCCAGCGGCGCTGTGTGCCTTCGGGCAGCCCCGGCGCATCGCCGACGTCGGCGCCCGGCAGCACCACCAGCCACGCGGCATCGCCGCGGCCGCCGAACAGCACCGGCTGCGCCAGCAGCGCCACCAGCGCGGCCACCAGCAGCAGGCGCAGCGCCAGCAGCAGGATTTCCTCGAAGCGCAGGCGCTGGCGCGGGCGGAACTTCGCCGCCAGCCAGCGCAGCGCGGCGAAATCGGTGGGCACCTGCTCTTCGCGCCGCGCCAGGTGCACCAGCAGCGGCAGCAGCAGCGCGGCGAGCGCGGCCAGGCCCAGCGGCGCCAGCAGGCCCAGGCTCATGCGCGGTCCGACGCCTGCGGGGCGAACAGCCGCCGCAGCGGCTGGTCAAGCGGTTCATCGAGGAAGTATTCGGTGCGGCGCACGCCGCTGGCCGCCAGCCGCGCGCCCAGTTGCCGGCGTGCCTCGGCAAACGCCGCGATGAAGTCGGTGCGCGCTGATGCGGCGTCGCTGAGTTTCTCTTCGCCGGATTCGGGGTCGCGGAAGCGGCGGCCGCCGCGGAACGGGAAGTCGCGCTCTTCGGCCGTGAGCACCTGCACGTTCAGGACTTCGCGGCGCGCAGCGGACAGCCGCTCGGCCAGCGCGACCGCCGCGTCATCGAAGTCGTCGCTCAGCAGCAGCACCAGGTGGCCGGCGCCGATGCGCTCCCACAGCGGCTTGAGCCGGGCGTCGTCCGGCCACGCGCCATGCGCGCGCAATCCCTGCAGTTCGAGCAGGCAGCGGTCGCGCTGACGCAGGCCGGAAGCCGCGGGCACCATGCGCAGGCCGTCGCCGCCAATCACCGCCAGCCCGAAGCGGTCGCCCTGGCGCAGCGCCAGTTCGAACACGCAGGCGGCCAGCGCGCGCGCGGCGTCAAGCCGCGACCAGCGCGGCCGCGCCTCGTCGCACTGGGCCATTGACGCGGTGGCATCAACCACCACCCAGGCGGTGAGCGGGCTGTCGCGCTCGGCCTCGCGCACGAAGAAGCGGTCCGAGCGCGCGTACAGCTTCCAGTCCACCTGGCGCGGTTCGTCGCCCTGTTCGTAGGCGCGGTACTGCGCGAACTCCAGCCCCGCGCCACGGCTGCGGCTGGCGTGCTGGCCGAAGCCATGGCCGCCCGCGGCCCGGCGCCCGGCCAGGCGCAGCGCCTTGAGCCGCGCGCGCACGTCGGCGGGGATGAAGTCGGGCCCGGTCATCGCCGGGCTCAGCTGCCCAGCGGCACGCTGCGCAGCAGCGCGGCGACCACGTCGTCGGGCGACTTGCCCTCGGCCTCGGCGGCGAACGACAGCAGCAGGCGGTGGCGCAGCACCGGCGCGGCCAGCGCCAGCACGTCCTCGCGGGTCGCGGCGTAACGACCGTGCAGCAGCGCGCGCGCCTTGGACGCCAGCACCAGCGACTGGCCGGCGCGCGGGCCGGCGCCCCACTTCACGTACTGCAGGATGTCGGCGGAGGCGCCCGGCAGTGGTCGCGTGGCGCGCACCAGGCGCGTGATCCAGTCCAGCAGGTCGGGGCCCAGGTGCACCTCGCGCACGCGCGCCTGCAGGGCCAGCACGTCTTCGCCGCGCATCACCTGCGGCACCTTGGCGGTCTTGGCGCCGGTGGTCTGTTCGATGATGGCGCGCTCTTCGGCCTCGCTCGGGTAGTCCACCCGCACGTGCAGCAGGAAGCGGTCCAGCTGCGCTTCGGGCAGCGGGTAAGTGCCGGCCTGTTCGATCGGGTTCTGAGTGGCCAGCACGAAGAACGGCGCCGGCAGTTCGTGGGTGACGCCGGCGTAGCTGACGGTTTTTTCCTGCATGGCCTCCAGCAGCGCCGCCTGGGTCTTGGGTGGCGTGCGGTTGAGCTCGTCGGCCAGCAGCAGATTGGTGAACACCGGCCCGGGCTGGAACTTGAAGCGGCGGTGGCCGGTGCCGTGGTCTTCCTCGAGGATCTCGGTGCCCAGGATGTCGCTGGGCATCAGGTCGGGCGTGAACTGCACGCGCCGGAACTGCAGCTCCAGCGCCTGCCCCAGCGTGCGCACCAGCAGCGTCTTGCCCAGGCCCGGCACGCCCTCGAGCAGGCAGTGGCCGCCGGCCAGCAGGCCGATCAGCAGCTGCTCCACCACTTCGTTCTGGCCGACGATGGCCGTGGCGATGGCGGCGCGCAGGGGCGCGATGTGGGCCAGTTGGGCTTCGAGGGTGGTTTCGGTGGCGGTGTTCATGCAACTCCTAAGCGGTCAGTGCGTACATGGCGATATTCACCGCGAACTTCGTATTGTCCTCCGCCAGCCAGCGCTTGTTGCGCCAGTCGTAGTCCCATTCGCAGCCGTAGTCCTTGTTGCTGTACAGCACGCCCAGGCGGCCGTCGATGCTGATGCCCTTGAGGTAATCGTGCACCAGGTCGTCGCCCCAGCCGTTGAGCTCGAAGCCGGTGGCGGGCGGGCCGTCGGGGAATTTGAAGAAGCTCGAATAGATCGGATGGCTGTTGGGCAGCTTGCGCAGCGCGCTGGCGCCGAAGATGGCCGCCATCTGGTCCTCGAAGGACTTGGCGAACAGGCCGTCGATGTCGTGGTTGCAGTCGTCCACGAACACGAAGCCGCCGCTGCGCACGTAGCGCTCGAAATTGCGGCGCTCGTCGGGGTTGAACTCCACCAGCTTGTGGCCGGCCAGGTAGCAGAACGGCGCGGCCAGCATGCGCGGGTCGGACAGCGCGAGCACGTGCTCCTTGGTATCCACCCGCAGCGTGGTGTATTCGAGCAGGGACGTGATCAGGTTGGCCGGCATGCGCTGGTCCACGTCCCAGTTGCCCGATTCGTACATCAGCCGGGTGAACCAGAAATCGTAATCGGCCTTGGCGCGCACGGCGCGCGGCAGCAGGGAAAATGCTGCCGCGCCCAGGGCCATCCGAAGGAACTGCGCGCGATTCATGGCGCGCCGGTGGTCACACCGCGTCGGACAAGGACGTGAAGGTGAAATCGCGCAACTTCATCGGCGGGATCATCATCGCGAAGTTGGACTCGTCGCCGGCGATGCGCATCGGCTTGCCGAGTTCTTCGATGTTGTTGAGCATGATCACCGGCGATTCGTTGAAGCGGAAATTCTTCACCGGGTACTTGATCTCGCCATTCTCGATGTAGAAGGTGCCGTCGCGGGTCAGGCCGGTCAGCAGCACCGTCTGCGGGTCGATCAGGCGGATGTACCAGGTGCGCGTGACCAGGATGCCCTTCTGCGTGGACTTGATCAGTTCCGCGGTGGACTTGGTGCCGCCCGCCATCAGCAGGTTGCCGAAATTGCCCGGTGGCGTCTTGCCCTGCTTGGCCGCCCAATAACGCGAATAATTCAGGTGCGCGACCTTGCCCTTGTCGATGATGGCGTGCTTGCTGCGCGGCACGAAATTGCCATCCCATGGGTTGGCCGGCGCATCGGTGCTCCACGGGTCGGCCATGATGCTCACGCGCGGGTCGAACACCTGCTCACCCAACTTGTTGCCGCCACCCTTTTTGGTCAGGAAGCTGCGGCCTTCATCGGCCTGGCGCGCGTCGAAGAAGCTCATCATGAAACTGATCAGGCCGGCCGCCGCAGCGGGTTCCAGGATCACCGTATACTTGCCCGGCTCCAGCGCCTTG
>JANOJQ010000034.1:0-8208 GCA_031418815.1 Lysobacteraceae bacterium | reverse complement strand
CATGATCGCCTCGATCGGCCCGTTCTGGGACGCCAACGAAACCTGGCTGGTGCTGGGCGTGGGCCTGCTGCTGGTGGCCTTCCCGCTGGCGCACGGCGTCATCCTGAGTTCGCTCTACCTGCCGGTAACGGCCATGCTGATCGGGCTGATCCTGCGCGGGGTGGCCTTCGACTTCCGGGTGAAGGCGCGCGCGGCGCACAAGCCGCTGTGGAACTTCGCCTTCTGGTTTGGCTCGCTGGTGGCGGCGTTCTCCCAGGGCTTCATGCTGGGCAGCTACATCCTGGGCTTCCGCAGCGACGCGGTGGGCCTGGGCTTCGCCACGGCGATTGGCCTGGCGCTGTGCGCGGGCTACGCGCTGCTGGGCGCCGGCTGGCTGGTGCTCAAGGCCGAAGGCGAGCTTCGCAAGCGCGCGCTGCGCTGGGCCTACCGCAGCCTGTGGCTGACCGGCCTGGGCATCGCGGCGGTGTCCATCGCCACGCCGTGGGTGAGCCCGCGCATCTTCGAGAAGTGGTTCGCGCTGCCGCAGCTGCTGTTCCTGCTGCCGATCCCGGTGGTGACGGCGCTGGTGTTCGCGGCCACCGAAGGATCGATCCGGCGCCTGCGCAAGGGCCACAGCCAGCGCGACTGGGTGCCGTTCGCCGGCGCGATCATCCTGTTCGTGCTGGCATTCGCGGGGCTGGCCTACAGCCTGTTCCCCTACCTGGTGATCGAC
Organism: Lysobacteraceae bacterium; assembly: GCA_031418815.1. GTDB lineage: Bacteria > Pseudomonadota > Gammaproteobacteria > Xanthomonadales > Xanthomonadaceae > Arenimonas. Next base: position 7,496 of record JANOJQ010000034.1, on the reverse strand, counting down.
CGCTTCACGATCTGGCAAGCCGCGGCGGCGACCGGTTCGCTCAAGATCATGCTGGTGGGCGCGGCGGTGACGCTGCCGATGATCCTGGTCTACACCGTGTACGTGTACCGCGTCTTCTGGGGCCGCAGCGCCGAGCTCAGCTACGACTGATCAGGGCTTGCAGGCCGGCAGGCGCTCGGCGGCGGCGTAGCCGGTCGGGCGGCAACTCCACTCGACCATGCCGGAAGGGGTGACGCGCGGCACCAGGCGCAGCCGCGCGCCCGGCGCCACCTCGGGCTTGAGTGTGATGGCGATGACACCTTCAGGCTCGAGGCTGATCGACTCCACCGGGCCACCGGCGAAATCGCCGGGCTGGCCCATGCCGACGTCGGTGGTTTTCGCAGGCCACTGGCCCGTGCTCTGGTAGTACTCCACCAGCGCGACCTTCATGACGCCGGCCCGCGCCAGCGCATCGGCGGCCTGGGCGGTGGCCCGCATCTGCTCGGCCTGCTTTTCCATTTCGGCGCGGCGGGCGTCTTCGGCCGCAGCCTGTTCGTCGAAAGCGGACTTGGCGCCGGCCACGCTGCGCTCGACGCTGGCATCGAGTTCGGTGGCGATGTCCTGGGCCTTTTCGCGGGCGTTGGCCAGGTTGACCTCCGCGGCCTTGCCCGCTGTCTCAAGCCGCGGCATCAGCACGAAACGGTCGTACACGAACAGCGCCAGGCCAGCGGCCACCAGCACGGCGAGGAAGGTTGGCAGTAAGTTCTTCATGGTCGGTCCGCGGGCGCCGGCCGGCGCGTCAGGCCGAAGTCTAACCGGGACCGCTGGCGGCGAAGTGGCGCTTGCGCTCGGCCGTGTAGTGCCACCAGGGATGCGGCGGGGCGCCTTCCATGAAGCGCACCGCGGCGATGAATACGTCGCACACGCACGGGTCCTGGCGCTGGCCGGCCAGGGCGTTGCTCATGTCGTACAGCGCGTACGGGTCCAGCCCGACCAGCTGCGCGGGCGCGAAGATGCCCAGCGCCCGCAGGTCGTCGGCGCCGGCGGGGCCGATGTTGGGGATGTCCTGCAGGCGGCTTGCCTGCGCGGCGTGGGTGGCTTTCATCGCGGCAGCCCGGACGTCACGGCGTCATTGGCCGAGCCAGCGCGCACGCAGCGCCGCCAGCCAGCCAAGCAGTCCGCCGGGGGCGCGGCCGGGCAGGTGGTGGAAGGTGTTTTCGCGGGCATAGCCCGGTTCGCCCGCCTTGGCTGGTGCGGGTGTAGCGGGTGATGCCGCGAGCGCCGGGAGGCCGGCCGGCGAGCCCAGCCAAAGGGTCATCGGGCCCACGCCTTCGACGTTTTCCGGGTGCGCGCGCAGCGTGGGCACGGCGTCCGGCGCGAGGGCGCGCACGGCGTCGGTGAGCAGCACGTACTCGCGCTCGGGCACGGTGTTCTTGAGCAGGCGGTGGATCAGGATCACGTCTTCGCCGGCCAGTTCCTCGAACTGCCGCACCTGCTTCACCGCGATCTCGCCGGCGTGCAGGAAGGCCTTGAGCCTGAGCTTGGTCGTGCTGCCGCAGGCCTCGCAGGTGCAGAAGCGGCGCTTCTCGGTGACCTCGAGCAGGCAGGCGTCGAAGGCGGTGAAGAAGCCTCCCACCTGGGCCAGGACATCGCGGGTGCAGACGCCCCCCGCCGCCGGCAGGTACTCCCGGAAGAGCAGGGCGGCGTCGCCCTCGAGCTTGTTGACGGTCAGTGGGTGTTGGGCGCGGTCGATCACCGACTCCATCAGCTCGGTGATGATCTGCTCGGCGTGCAGCAGGCTGACGCTGCGCTTGGTGATGAACTCGGTGTAGCCGCTGATGTCGACGATCACCAGCAGGGCGTGGGTCAGTCGCATGGCCGGTCTCGTCGAGGTTTGCCCAAGTCTACAGCCGCGCGAAGGCGCGGCCGCCTGGTTTCGCCGGGACCCGGCCTCGCCGATCCTGGCCCCGTCGGGTCACTCCTCGTCATGCATCGGCCTGAAAGCCTGCACCAGGCGGGTCTGCACGCTCAGCGGCACCGGTTCGTAGTGGCTGAACTCCAGGTCGTAGCGGCCGCGGCCGGCGGTGGCGCCCTTGAGCTCGGCGGCGTAGTCGGCGAGTTCGGACAGCGGCACCTGGGCGCGCACGATGACCTCGCCGTCGCGGCCGGCGTCGGTGCCGTGGATGCGGGCGCGTTTCCCGGCCAGCTGGCCGGTGATGTCGCCCATGTGCGATTCGGGCGCCGCCACGGTGAGGTCCACGATGGGTTCAAGCACCTGGGGCCGGGCCTTGGCGATGGCGTCGATGAACGCTTTCTTGCCGGCGGCGACGAAGGCCACTTCCTTCGAGTCCACCGCGTGGTGCTTGCCGTCGTACACGGTCACGCGCACGTCCTGGATCGGGTAGCCGGCGATCGCGCCGCCGTGCAGCACCTGGCGCACGCCCTTTTCCACCGCCGGAAGGTACTGGCCCGGGATGGTGCCGCCCTTCACCGAATCCACGAACTCGAAGCCGGTGCCGCGCGGCAGCGGCTCCACCCGCAGGAACACTTCGCCGAACTGGCCGGCGCCGCCAGTCTGCTTCTTGTGGCGGTAGTGGCCCTCGGCGTTCGCGCCAATGGTTTCGCGGTAGGCGATGCGCGGCGGTCGCGTCAGCACGTCCACCCCGTAGCGGTCCTTGATGCGTTCGACCAGCACCCGCAGGTGCAGCTCGCCCAGGCCGCGCACGACGGTCTGGTTGAGCTCCGAATCGTGCTCGACGGCGTAGCCCGGGTCCTCCTCGGCCAGCTTGTGCAGGGCCGTGGCCAGCTTCTGCTCCTGGCCGCGGGTGGCGGCCTCGACGGCCAGCCCGAACATCGGCCGCGGGAAGTCCAGCGGCCGCAGGCGGATGTCGTCCTCGTCGTGGCTGTCGTGCAGCACGGCGTCGAAGTGGACCTCTTCCACCTTGGCCACGGCGACGATGTCGCCCGGGATGGCGCGGTCCACTTCCACGTGGTCCTTGCCCTTGAGCCGGAACAGGTGGCCGACCTTGAACGGCTTGCGGCCGTCGTCGATGAACAGCTGGCTGTCCTTGCGCACCGTGCCCTGGAACATGCGGAAAACGCTGAGCTTGCCGACGAAGGGGTCGTTGACGATCTTGAACACGTCGGCGATGACGTGCGCCTTGGCGTCGGGCGTGGCGATGATCGCCGAGCCGTTTTTCTCGAACGGCGGCGGATTGCCTTCGGCCGGGTTGGGCAGCAGCTTTTCGGCCAGGGCCAGCAGTTCGGCCACGCCGGCGCCGGTCCGGGCCGAGGTGAAGCACACCGGCACCAGGTGGCCCTCGCGCAGGCACTGTTCGAACGCGTCGTGCAGCGCCGCGCCGGACAGGCCTTGCTCGCCGTCCTCGAGGTAGCGCTCCATCACCTGTTCGTTGATCTCCACCACCTGGTCGATGATGCGCTGGTGCGCCACCGACACGGGGCCCAGGTCGGAGTCGCCGTCGGTGTTCCAGAAGCAGTCCACCACGCGCGTGCCGCCGTCGGCGGGCAGGTTGATGGGCATGCATTCGGGGCCGAAGGTGTCGCGCAGGTCTTCCACCAGGGCGGCGAGCCTGGCCGGGTCGGCGTCCATGCGGTTGACCACGATGATCCGGCACAGGTTGCGCGCCCTGGCGTAATCCATCATGCGGCGCGTGCCGTATTCGATGCCGGCGCCGGCGTTGACGACGATGGCCACGGTTTCCACCGCCGAGAACGCCGACAGCGTCGGCCCGCGGAAGTCGGCATAGCCGGGCGTGTCGATCAGGTTGAGGTGCAGATTCTCGCGGTCGATGGAGGCGATGGCGGTGTTGAGCGAATGCCCGCGCGCCTTCTCCATCGGGTCGAAGTCGGACACGGTGGTGCCGCGCTCTAGGGAGCCTGCCGCGGGTATTGCGCCACCGGCCTGCAGCAGGGCTTCGAACAGGGTGGTTTTGCCGGCGCCGGGATGGCCTGCCAAGGCCACGTTTCTGATGTGTGCTGTGCTGTACGACATGAGGCCGTCTCTCCCAGGGTGATGGGCGGATAGGCCGTCATGGTCGGCGGCGCAGAGGCGCGGCCAGGTCGTTTTCGCGCGACCGCGCGTCGGTCATGGCGGAGCCCCGGCGGTGGCCGGGAGGCCTAGCGTCCACCCACGGCGGGCGCCGGTCAACCGCCGGGTTGCCGGCGCGCCACGGGCCCGGCGTACACTTTGGGTCCAGGCCGATGCCGGCCAAGCCAGGGAGCACCACCATGGGATTCAAGCGCTACGCCACCGCCCACTGGGAGGGCGACCTCAAGACCGGCCAGGGCCGCATGAGCACGCCGCAAAGCGGCCTGTTCGACGGCACCCGCTATTCGTTCAACACGCGCTTCGGCGAAGAGAAGGGCACCAATCCCGAGGAACTGCTGGCCGCCGCGCACGCGGGCTGCTACTCGATGGCGCTGGGCTTCATGCTGCAGAACGCCGGCTTCGTCGCCACGCGCATCGACACCCGCGCCGAGGTGCTGATGGAAACCTCGCCCGGCCCGCACGTGGTGGGCGTGCACCTGATCGTTACCGCGACGGTGCCGGGCATCGACGCCACCGGTTTCGCCGCCTTCGCCGACAACGCCAAGGCCAACTGCGTGATCTCGCAGGCGCTGTCGGTGCCCATCACGATGAGCGCCACGCTTGCCTGAGCCGACCTTCGCCGCCGTGTTCGTGCACGGCGCGGGCGGCGGTGGCTGGGAGTGGGCGGCGTGGGCGCGAGTGTTCGCGGCGCACGGCCACGCCCTGCTCGCCCCGGACCTGCGGCCCGGCCCCGAGGGCCTGGCCGCGACGTCGCTGGATGACTACGCGTCCCAGGTGCGCGAATGGCTCGCCACCGCACGCGGCGCGGCGCCGGGCCGTGGCGTGGTGCTGGTCGGCGCCAGCCTGGGCGGGCTGCTGGCGCTGATGAACCGCGCGCAGGCCGACGCCCTCGTGCTGGTGAACCCGATGCCGCCGGACGGATCGCCCGGCCCTGGGGGCGCCGCCGACATCGTGCCCTGGGGCCGCGAGGCCAGCCTGGCCGGTACGCGCCGCGCGCTGCCCGATGCCGACGACCTGGCCGCGCTGTCCGCCTTCCGCCGCTGGCGCGATGAATCCGGGCTCGTGATGCGCCAGGCGCGCGCCGGCGTCGACTGCGCCGACGCGCCGTCGCCCGTCCTGGTGATGGCCTCCGCCGACGATGCCGACGTGCCTGCGGAGCGCTCCGCCGCCCTGGCGCTGTCGCTGGGCGCCAGCCTGCTGCGCCTGCCCGGCAGCCACGTCGGCCCACTGCTGGGCCGGCAGGCCGCGGCCGCGGCGGGGCAGGCTGTCGAATGGCTGAACGGGCTGCGCCTCGGCGCCTGAGTTCAGCCGCAGTTGGGCGCCGCGGCCCGACGATGCGCCTACGCCAAACCGGCGTCAGGAGTCGACCATGAAGCGTTTCGCCGTCCGTTCCCTTGCCTTCGCGCTTGCGCTTGCCGCCGGCACCGTGGCTGCGCAGGACTATTACGACGACCGCGGTCCGATGTACGGCGACGACTACGCCGGACAGGACGACGGCTACTACGGCAACGACGCCGGCTACTACGGCCAGCAAGATGCCTACGCCGCCCAGGCCAGCACCGGCTACTACGGCCAGCAGGACGGCTACGCGACCCAGGCCAACGCGGGCTACTACGGCCAGTCGCCGTCGGCCTACCCGGACCCGCGCGTGTCCGTGCGCAGCGGTTACGGCTACGGCGGCCAGCAGCCGCCGGCCTATGACATGGCGCGCGTGGTGAGCGTGGACCCGATCGTCCAGCCGACCCAGCCGGTGAACCAGCAGCAGTGCTGGAGCGAGCCGGCGCCGTCCTACGCCTACCAGGACCGCGGCTACCCGAACGGCGCGCGCGACCCGCGCTATGCCCCGCGCGGCCAGACCACGGGTGGCGGCGCGCTGATCGGCGCCATCGCCGGCGGCGTGCTGGGCAACAGCGTCGGTGACGGCGACGGCCGCAAGGCCGCCACGGTGATCGGCGCCGTGCTGGGCGGCACCATCGGCAACAACATCGAGCGCAACGGCCGCTACCGCAACGACCCGTACCGCGCCCAGGCCGCCAGCTACCCGCAGCAAGTGCAGCGCTGCCGCACCGTCGCCTCGCAGGTGCGCGACGAGCGCGTGGTCGGTTACCGCGTCGGCTATGAGTACGCCGGCCGCCGCTACGAGACGATGACCGACTACCACCCGGGCAGCGAGATCCGCGTGCGCGTGGACGTGTCGCCGGCGGGCTGATCGGCCGCGCCACGGCAAGAAGGGAAGGGGCCTGCGGGCCCCTTCTTCCTTTCCGGCGCACGGGCTTTACAGGTAGGGTAGGCCGCCTGCCACGGGAGCCCGCCATGCGTCGCCACGTCCTTGCCTTTGCCCTGTCCTGCCTGCTGCCGTCCGCCGTGTCGGCCGCCAGAGCCGACGTCACCGCGGTGCTCGTGAACGCACGCGTGCAGACGGGTGATCCGAAACTGCCGCGCGTGGACTACTTCGCCTGGGACGCCCAGGGCAAGATCCAGGTGATGGGCAGCGGTGGCGACCCGCGCAAGGACTTCCCGGACGCGCGCATCATCGACGCCGGCGGCCGCGACGTGGTGCCCGGCCTGATCGACGCCCACGGCCACGTGATGAACCTGGGCTTCGCCCTGCTGCGCGCGAACCTGGTCGGCGCCACAGACAAGCCCGAGCTGATCGCCCGCCTGCGCGAGTTCGAGAAGACGCTGCCCGAAGGCGCCTGGCTGCTCGGCCGCGGCTGGGACCAGAACGACTGGCCCGGCAAGCAGTTCCCCACCGCCGCCGACCTCGACGCGGCCTTCCCCGATCGCCCGGTGTGGCTCGAGCGCGTGGACGGCCACGCGGGCTGGGCCAACAGCGCGGCGCTGCGCGCGGTGAAGCGCGACCTGGCGGGTGACTGGCAGCCCGACGGCGGCCGCATCCTGCGCGCCGGCGGCCGCGCCACCGGCGTCTTCATCGACACCGCCGCGGCGCTGGTGGACGCGGTGGTGCCCGCGCCCGACGACGCGCTGCGCGCGCAGGCGCTGGAGCGTTCGCTGCAGGCCGCGGTGGCGCACGGCCTGACCGGCGTGCACGACATGGGCGTGGCGCTGGCCGACCTGGCGCTGATGCGCCGCTTCGCCGACGAAGGCCGGCTGCCGCTGCGCATCCGCGCCTACGCCGATGGCGACAACGCCATGCTGGCGGCGCTTTGTGCGATGGGGCCCTACGAACATGCGGGCGGCCGCCTTTCGATGCGCGGCGTGAAGCTCTACGTGGACGGCGCGCTGGGCAGCCGCGGCGCGGCGCTGCTCGAAGACTACAGCGACGAGCCCGGGCATCGCGGCCTGCTGGTTACCGAACCCGCGGCCTACGCCGCCGCCGTGGCCAAGGCGCGCGACTGCGGCCTGCAGCCCGCGAGCCACGCCATCGGTGATCGCGGCAACCGCATCGTGCTCGACACCTACGCCGCGGCGCTGGGCGACAAGGCCG
>JANOJQ010000033.1:0-10583 GCA_031418815.1 Lysobacteraceae bacterium | reverse complement strand
CCGCCCGTTATACAGGCCCCACCTATAAACCCCCCGCTACCCCCCCTATCCCGTCGTTGCCCCCCTGCAAAAAAAACGTTTCGGCGGGGCATGCCGCAAACGCTCGGCTGCGCGGTGATGGCGGCACCGGAACCCACGGCTGCGCGGTGATGGCGGCACCGGAACCCAAGGGCGCGCGGTGATGGCGGCACCGGACCCGATGCGCTCAAGGCCGAAAAAAACGGGGCCGCAGATGCGGCCCCGCGGGGGGTGAGTGGAGGAAGGATCAGCGTGCGGCTTCGGTGGCGCCCTCCAGCTTGGCAGGCGCCTTGGCCGGAGCGATCCAGAGGCGGGCCACGAACCAGGCCAGCGACAGCGCGCCGATGCTGAAGATCGTGTCGCCCGGGACCCGCATCCAGATCAGCAACTCGATCAGCGGCTGCTGCATGAAGTCCGCCGAACGCGCGAACCAGTAGCCGTGGTCGATCGCCGCGATCAACTGCAGGATGCCGATCGGCAGCAACGTGAACAGCGCCATGCCCACCAGCCCGATGTTGAGCGCCCAGAACGCCGTGCGCAGTGGCGCTTCCGGCCAGATCGCGTCCGGCTTCAGGCCGCGCAGGCAGAACAGCATCAGGCCGATGCCCAGCATGCCGTACACACCGAACAGCGCCGTGTGGCCGTGCAGCGGCGTCAGGTTCAGGCCCTGCATGTAGTACAGCGGCAGCGGCGGATTGATCAGGAAGCCGAACAGGCCCGCGCCCACCAGGTTCCAGAACGCCACCGCCACGAAGAACAGGATCGGCCACTTGTAGCGCTGCATCCACGGCGTGGCGTGGCCCAGCTTGAACGTGTGGTAGGCCTCGAAGCCGACGTAGGCCAGCGGCACCACTTCCAGCGCCGAGAACGACGCGCCCAGCGCGATCACCGCCACCGGCGTGCCGGTGAAGTACAGGTGGTGCAGCGTGCCCAGCACACCGCCGGCCATGAACACGATGGTCGCGAACAGCGTGGCCATCGTGCCCGTCTTCACCTTGATCAGGCCCAGCTTGGTGAACAGGAAGGCGACCACCGCCACGGCGAAGACCTCGAAGAAGCCCTCCACCCACAGGTGCACCACCCACCAGCGCCAGTACTCGACCATGGACAGGTGCGTGTGCTCACCCCACATCAGGCCGGCGCCGTAGAACAGGCCGATCGCGATCGTGGACAGGAACAGCAGCGTGGTTATGGACCGCGACTCGCCGCCGGCGCGGATGGCCGGGACCAGGCAGCGGCCCACCAGCGTCAGCCAGATGCCCAGGCCCAGGAACAGGAACCACTGCCAGAACCGGCCCATGTCCACGTATTCCCAGCCCTGGTGGCCCCACCAGAAGTTGTTGGCCAGGCCCAGCTTCTGCATCACCGCGAACCATTGGCCGGCAAACGAGCCCACCACGATGATGATCAGGCAGACCCACAGGATGTGCACGCCCAGGGCCTGGAACTTCGGCTCATGCCCGGAAATCGCCGGCCCGATGTACAGGCCCATGCCCAGCCAGGCCGTGGCGATCCACAGCACCGCAAGCTGCGTGTGCCAGGTGCGCGTCAGTGAGTAGGGCAGGTATTCGGCCAGCGCGAAGCCATAGGCTTCCTGGCCTTCCACTTGATAGTGCGCGGTGATGGCGCCCAGGCCGATCTGCACCAGGAACAGCGCGATTACGATCCAGAAGTACTTGGCGGTGGCTTTCATCGAAGGCGTCACCACCACCGCGGCCAGCGGATCGGTGGCCGGCAGCTGCAGCGGCGCCTCCTCGCGGCTGTGGTTGACGGCGTAGTGCCAGCCCAGAAGGGCGATGCCTGCGATCAGGAACAGCACGCTGAACACGGTCCACAGGAAAAGGCTCGACGGCGGCGTGTTGCCCACCAGCGGCTCGTGTGGCCAGTTGTTGGTGTAGGTGATGTCCTTGCCCGGGCGCTGGGTCACCGCCGACCACGCGGTCCACCAGTAGAAGGCCGTCATCGCGCGCCGGTGGCCGGCGTCGGCGACGGTGTTGTCCTTCATCGCGTAGTTCTCGCGCAGCGTCGCCGTGGCCGGGTCGTTGCCGAGCAGGCTCTGGTAGTGCGCGGAGACGTTGGCGATGGCGATGGCGCGCTCGTCGTCGATCAGCACCGAGCGCGTCGCCGCGTCGTAGGTGTTCGGGCGCATCATCGCCTGCAGGCGGGCCGACAGTGCGGCCTGTTCCGGTGCCGCCAGTGCCTTGTAGTTGGCGGCCTGGTGGTCGCGGCGGGCCCACTGGTCGAGGATGTCCACGGCTTCGCGATGCAGCCAGTCCGCGGTCCAGTCCGGCGCCACGTAGCTGCCGTGGCCCCAGATCGAACCCAGCTGCTGGCCACCGGTGGATTGCCAGACCTGGCGCCCGGTCTCGATGTCGGCGCGGGTGAACACGACGTGGCCGCTGCGGGTGACCACCTGCTCGGGCATCGGTGGCATCTGCCGGTGGATCTCGCCGCCGACCCACAGCAGGACGGAAAACGAGACGCCGAGCAAGATCGCGAGTGCGATCCATAGCTTGCGTGTGCTGCTCATGACAACTCTCCGGTTCAGGATGTCGTCATGCTCGGTCGGCGGGCCCGGTCTTTCCCTGACCCAGGTCAAGCGGGGAAAATGTAGGAGGGCCTTCTGGCCCGGCGCCGTTTGCCGACAAGCGTCGGGCCCGGAGGCCCTCCCACAGTTTTGTGTCAGTGGCGAAGGACGTTGAGCGCCAGGGCCTCGATGCGCGGCATGTCGAGGATTTCCAACTCGCGCCGCTCCACGCTGACCAGCTTGTCGTCCTGCATGCGCTTGAGGACGCGGCTGACGGTTTCCGGCGCCAGGCGCAGGTAGTTGGCGATGTCGGTGCGGGTCATGGTGAGGTGCAGGCGCGTGGCCGAGAACCCACGCCGCGCGAAGCGGCGCGACAGCGCCACCAGGAAGGCCGCCATGCGCTCGTCGGCGCTGAAATCACCGGCCAGCAGCGACGCCTTGCCGATGTCCTCGCTCAGCAGCCGGAACAGCTGCGCCTGCAGGCCGGGCATGCGGGTGGCCAGCAGTGCCATCTTCGGGAACGAGAACCGGCACAGCATCACCGTGTCCAGCGCGACCGCGTTGCACGGGTAGCGCGACTGGCTGATGGCGTTGAGGCCGATGATTTCGCCGGGCAGGTGGAAGCCCAGCACCTGCTCGTGGCCGGAGGCGTCGAGGACGTAGGTCTTGACGGTGCCGGCGCGCACGGCCGCGATGGCGTTGAAGTCATCGCCTTCGCGGAAGATGTGCTCGCCTTCGTGGAAGGGACCGATGTGTTCGACCAGCACGTGCAGGTCCATCAGCGACGACTTGTCGTAGCCCTGGGACAGGCAGGCGTCGGAGAACGCGCAGGTGCTGCAGAAATGCAGCTGGTCGCCGTCGTCGGCGGCCGCGGGGGAGGGCACTGGCCGCCGTCGGGATGCGGGACTCAAGACGGCCACCGCCGGTCCGGGCTCAGATGGCCTTGGAGAACCGCGCGGGCTCGGACTGGGGCTGCTGGAGGTAGCGGTCGAAGCATGCGGCGATGATACGCAGCAAGAGCCGGCCGCGCGACGTCACCTTCAGGCCGCGCGCGCCGCGCTCGACCAGTCCGTCGGCCGCCAGGGGCTGCAGCCGGGCCAGGTCGTCGTGGAAGTAATCCTCGAACTCGATGCCGTGGCGCTGCTCCAGGGCGGCAAAGTCCACTTCGCCGTGGCACATCAGCTGCTGGATCAGGTCCGCGCGCAGCAGGTCGTCGGCGTCCAGGGACATGCCGCGCCAGGTCGGCAGGCGGCCGGCGTCGATGGCAATTTCCCAGGACGGCAGGTCGCGCGGGTTCTGGCTGTAGGTGTCGCCGACGTGGCTGATCGAGCTCACGCCCAGGCCCACCAGGTCGCAGTCGGCGTGGGTGGTGTAGCCCATGAAGTTGCGGTGCAGGTGGCCCTCGTCCTGGGCCTTGGCCAGGTCGTCGCCGGGCAGCGCGAAGTGGTCCATGCCGATGTACTGGTAGCCCGCGGCCGACAGTTTCTCGATGGCCAGCTGCAGCAGGGCGAGCTTGTCTTCGGCGCTGGGCAGCTCGGCCTCGTTGATGCGCTGCTGCGGCCGGAACAGCTGCGGCATGTGCGCGTAGCTGTAAACCGCCAGGCGGTCGGGGCGGGTGGCGATCATCGTGTCGAGCGTCCTGCCGAAGCCTTCGCGCGTCTGCCGCGGCAGGCCGTAGATCAGGTCCACGTTGACCGAGCGGAAGCCGTTCTTGCGGCAGGCGTCGATCACGGCCTGGGTTTCCTCGACGCTCTGGATGCGGTTCACCGCTTCCTGCACGGCGGGGTCGAAGTCCTGCACGCCCAGGCTGGCGCGGTTGAAGCCCATGAAGGCCAGCGCCTCGATGTCGCCGGTGTTGACGCAGCGCGGGTCGATCTCGATCGAAAAATCGCGCGCCGGGCTCTGGCTGAAGTGGAAATGGCGGCTGAGCGTTTCCAGCAGCTCGCCGATCTGGCCGGGCGTGAGGAAGTTGGGCGTGCCGCCGCCCAGGTGCACCTGCATCACGTCGCGGTCGCGGTCGAACAGCGGGCCCAGCAGCGACGCCTCGCGCACCAGGCGCTGCAGGTAGGTGTCGGCGCGGGAATGGTCGCGGGTGATGATGCGGTTGCAGCCGCAGTAAAAGCACGGGCTGAAGCAGAAGGGCACGTGCACGTACAGCGACAGGCGGCGCGGAATGGGGTCGTCGTTGCTCAGCTGGGCGGCCTGGCGGAACTGCGCTTCGCCGAAGCCCGGGTGGAACTGCGGCGCGGTCGGGTAGGAGGTGTACCGCGGACCGGGTCGGTCGTAGCGGCGCAGCAGCTCGGCGTCGAAGGGGGGAATGGCGGTCATGGCAGGAAGGCTAATGGTCCCCCGCCGGTTCGTCCTTGACGCCGGTCAAGTGCGCTGGGGGGTCAGATCCACTTGGCGCGGCGCAGCACCACGAAGAGGCCGGCCACGATGGCGACGGTGACGCCCACCAGCGCCAGGTAGCTGTAGCGGCCGGCCAGTTCGGGCATGTGCTGGAAGTTCATGCCGTACCAGCTGGCGACCAGGGTGGGCGCGGCGAGCAGGCCGGCCCAGCCGGCCAGGCGCTTGACCACTTCGCCCTGGGCCACGGTCACCAGCGCCAGGTTGACCGACATGGCGGCGGTCAGCATTTCGCGCAGCGTGTCGGTGGCGTCGTTGACGCGCAGCGTGTGGTCGAACACGTCGCGGAAGTACAGCCGCATCTCCTCGCCGACCATGGCCGTGTGCACGCGCGTGAGCTGGCCGGTGATGTCCTGCATGGGCGCCACGGCCAGCCGCAGGCGGGTGAGCTCGCGCTTGAGCTCGTAGAGCTTGATGACGGTTTCGCGGCTGAAGCTTTCGGCGAAGATGTCCTGTTCGAGCTCGTTGAGCTTCTCGCCGAACTCGTCGACGATCGGCAGGTAGTTGTCGACTATGAAATCAAGCACCGCGTACAGGCCATAGCTCGGGCCCATGGCCAGCAGCTCGGGCTCGCGCTCGCAGCGGCTGCGCACCGGTGCATACGACAGCGAGGCGCCATGGCGCACGGTCAGCAGGTAGCGCGCGCCCATGAACGCATGGGTCTCGCCGAAAGCCACCTGGCCGCGCACGGCCTGGGCGGTGTGCACGGCGATGAACAGCGAGTTGCCGTAGGCCTCGATCTTCGGGCGCTGGTGGGCGTGGTGGGCGTCTTCCACCGCCAGGTCGTGCAGGTCGAACTCCTCCTGCAGTTGGTCGAGCAGGGATTCGTCGGGCTCGTGCAGGCCGACCCAGACCCAGCTGCCGTCGTCCACTGCCAGCACGTCGCTGACCTGTTCGAGGGAGATCTCGCGGCGTCGGCCGTCGCGGGTGTAGGCGGCGCAGTTGACGACACTGGCGGGAAAGGTGGGCGGCAGGGCTTCGTTCATCGCCCCATCATCGGCCGTCCCGCGCGCCGGGGGCAAGCGCTCAGCGTTTCGGGTCCAGGCTGCGCAGCAGGGCCCAGTGCAGCGGCAGCAGCAGCAGCACCCACTCGACGTTTTCCTGCGGCAGGAACGGCAGGAATTTCAGGAATCCCGCCACCGCGGCGCTGCCGGCCACGGCCCACAGCAGCCAGCGGAAGCGCCTCGAAGGCTCGCGGCCGCGCACCTTCGCCCAGCCGCCGGGCAGCAGGCACAGGCACAGCGGGCTGAGCAGCAGCAGGTTTTCATTGCCGTGGCCGGCCACGTGCTCGGTGGCCAGCCAGATCAGGGCCATCACCGTGCCGGCCAGCCCGGCGACGGTCCAGAAGACCAACGCGCCGGCCGCGAGGGCGCGCGGTGCGCGGCGCGCCGACCACAGGACCAGCCCGGCCAGCGCCAAGCCCGCGAAGAAAGCCGGCGTGCGCAGGCGCGGCGCTTCGGCCGGCGCCGGTGCCACGCGGTGCGGCAGCAAGGCCTGTTCGCTGGCGACCAGCGGCCGGCCGTCGGCGAGCTTCGCCTCGCGCAGCGCGTCGCGCAGGCGCATCGGGATGAAGGATTCGTCCCAGCGCGACAGCGGCCGGTCGGCGAAGCCGCCCAGGCCCAGGTGGAACCCGATCGCCATCCACGGCGCCGGCGAGGCCAGTCGCACCGATTCACTGCGGTAGGTGTTGCCCTGCGAGCGTCCCGACAGCTGCGGCTGCAGCGCGCCGCCAAGCGCCTGGTCGATGGCGTCGCGGACCTTGGTCGAGCAGTTGCTGGTGTAGTAGTCGTAGCGGTACTGCGCGTTCTCGGGGCGGGCGTTCTCGGCCAGCGCGGCGGCGAGCGTCGTGGCCGCTTCCGGCGTCAGCTCGAGCCACTGCACGCCCACGCCGCGGCCGGTCTGGGCGTAGCGCGCCAGGTCGTCGTCCAGCGGCAGGGCCACCAGCCAGTACTTCATGTGGCCGCGGACGAAGTTGCCGAAAAAACCCGGCTCGTCCATGTCGAAGTAGCCAAAGTTGTAGGACGTGGCCGTGCCGGCGGCATCGTCCTGCACCAGCAGCGCGTTGTGGCCGAAGCGCTCGAAGAAGATGCCGCCCGGCTCCATCGTCACCACGCCGATGCGCGGGGCGGCGCAGGCGAGCGCCGGGGCCAGCAGCACGGCCAGCCACAGCAGCAGGGTGAACAGGCCGCGCCGATCAGTCAGGCGCATGCACGCTCAGCACGAAGGTGTGCACGCGGCGGGCATCGGCGCGGCCGACGCGGAAGTGGAAGCGGCCCAGTGCCAGCTCTTCGCCGGCTTCCGGCAGGTGGCCGATGGCCGATGTGACCAGGCCGCCGATGGTGTCGTATTCGTCGTCGTCGAAGTCGGCGCCGAACTGGTCGTTGAAGTCGGCGATCGGCGTCAGCGCGTCCACCATGAACTGGCCGTCGGCCTGGGCGGCGATCAGCTTGGCTTCGTCGGCGTCGTCGTGCTCGTCGTCGATCTCGCCGACGATCTGCTCCAGCACGTCCTCGATGGTGACCAGGCCGGCCACGCCGCCGTGCTCGTCCACGACGATGGCCATGTGGTTGCGCGAAAGCCGGAATTCCTTCAGCAGCACGTTCAGGCGCTTGGATTCGGGGATCAGCACCGCCGGGCGCAGCAGTTCGCGCACCGTCGACGGCCCGCCGTCGGCCACCATGCCGCGCAGCAGGTCCTTGGCCAGCAGGATGCCCAGGATCTCGTCGCGGTCTTCGCCGTGCACGGGGAAGCGGGAGTGGCCCGACTCGACCACCATCTTCATCAGGTCCAGGAACTTGCCGTCCAGCGGTAGCGACACCATCTGGGAGCGGGGCACCATGATGTTGCCGACCTGCTGCTCGGACACCGACAGGGCGCCTTCGAGCATCTTCAGGGTGTCGGCCGTGACCAGGCCATTGGCCTGGGCGTCGCGCAGGATCTCGACCAGGTCTTCCCGGGTCTGGGGTTCGCCGGAAAAGGCCAGGCTCAGGCGTTCAAGCCAGGAGCGGCGTTCCGGCGGGCTACTAGGGGAATCTTCGGACATTTCGGTGGGGCAGGCGCCCTGGAAGCGGGTGTTCCAGTGTAACCGCAGACGGCTGCTGGATCATTTCAGGCCGGTCGGTTCAGCGCGGCGGGAGCTCGCAGCGGCCCTGGGCGCAGGCCCCGGCCCGGCGCTGCGCGCGTGCGGCAGCCCGTCTGACCAGCCAGCCGTAGGCCCGGTTCAGGCCCAGGCGGGACAGGGGCTGCCGGAACCTGGCCACCCAGGGGTAGACCCGGCTCCAGAGCGGGCGCAGCCACGGATGGGCCCAAAGCGCGGCGACGCTGTCCAGGCCAACGGCGCCATAGGCCTGTTCGAACACGTCCACGCCGATGAACCAGCGGCCCGCGGCATCCCGCGCATGGATCAGGCGCATCAGGGCGTCGCGGCCTATGCCGGCTGTGGCCAGGGCCGGGTCGGTGAAGCCGGGCGCGGACGCGTCCACGAGGGCCAGGCGCTGCTGGCCATCGTGGGCCTTGAGGGTGTGCATTTCCTCGCGGCACAGCGGGCAGGAGGCGTCGTAGTAGATCACCAGCGGCCAGGCGGTGGTCATTTTCTGTCCCCGTCGCTCAGCAGTTTCTGGATGCGGCTGCCCAGCTTCATCACCTTCATCAGCGTGGCGGGCTCGAGCCGCAGCATCTGCTCGCCCCAGGACGCCAGCGCCGTCATCAGGGCCAGGGTTTCCTGGATGCGCTTGCGGGCGTCGGCGTCCTCGCCGGCGAAGCCGGGGTCGGCGGTCAGTTCCTGCAGCAGGTTCACCGTGGGGTCGAATTCGCGCACCTTGCGCTCGCGCACGACGGTGCGGAACAGCTCCCAGACGTCGCGCGACGTTTCGAAGTGGTCGCGCCGCTCACCCACCAGGTGCGAGACCCGCACCAGCTTGAGGTTGATCAGTTCGCGCAGGCTGTTGCTGACGTTCGAGCGCGCCACCACCAGCACCGAGGCTATGGTTTCGGCGTCCATCGGCCGCCCGGACAGGAACAGCAGCGCATGCACCTGGGCCACGGTGCGGTTGACGCCCCAGCGCGAGCCCATTTCGCCCCAGTGCAGGACGAAGCGCCGGCTGATCGGGCTCAGCGGGTCGACGGCGTAGGGGGCGGCTTCGACGGTCATGGCGGAGGCCTTGGGCGCCGGAATTCCGGCTTGCAGTCAGCGTAGTCTCGGCATATATTTCTGTCAAGACAGAAATAACTGTCATAAGGAGATGCGCCATGGACCTGCCGCGGGATCCCGGACTCGCCGGCCTGCGCGTGCTCGTGCTGGGCGGCGGCGGTTTCATTGGACGCCATGCCGTGTCGGCCCTGCTGGCGCAGGGTGCCTCGGTGGCCATCGGCAGCCGCCACCCGTCCCGGCTGGACCGACGCCTGCCCGCCGCAGCGCTGGACTGCCCCCGCCGCCGCGCGCGCTTCGAGGACCTGCTGGCGCCCGAGGCCTGGGCGCCGCCGTTGGAGAACGTGGACGTGGTGGTGAACTGCGTCGGCATCCTGCGCCCGCGCGGCCGGGAGACCTACCAGCGCGTGCACCATCTCGCCCCGGCGGCCCTGGCCGAAGCCTGCCGCCTGCGCGGCCTGCGCTTGGTGCACGTCTCGGCGCTGGGGTTGCAGGCGCCGATGCGCAGCGGGTTCCTGCGTTCGAAGGCCGACGGCGAGGCGGCGCTGCGCGCCAGCGGCGCGAATTGCTGCATCGTGCGGCCTTCGCTGCTGGACGCCGAGCACGGTGGCTACGGCGCGGCCTGGATCCGCCGTGTCGCCCGCTGGCCGGTGCATGCGCTGCCCGCCGACGCGACGGGCCTGATCGCGGCGCTGGACGTGCGCGACCTGGGCGAAGCGCTGGCCCGCCTCGCGCACCGGCCCGAGCTGGCCAGCGCGGGCCGGCCCCTGGAGCTCGAACTGGGCGGCAACGACGCCATGCCGCTCGTGGAGTATCTGGCCGCAATGCGCCGCCTGCACAGCGACCGGCCCGCGCGGGTCATCCGCTTCCCCGGCTGGCTGGCGCGCCTGGCCAGCCACGCCTGCGACCTGCTGCACGCGACGCCCTTTTCGTTCGGCCATTGGGAGCTGCTGCGTCGCGACAACCGGCCCGCGCACAACGCGCTGCCGGGGCTGCTGGGCCGTGCACCGCGCCCGGTGGGCGCGGGCGGCGCCGGGCCGGCCAATGCGCCGGCATCGGCGCCCGCCGCGCAGCCGCAGCGGGCCTGACGCGGCGCCACGTGCCGCGGACTCAGTAGGGATCGGGCAGCCCGAGGGCGGCCAGGATGTCGCGCTCGAGCTGTTCCATCGCCTCGGCCTCGCGCTCGTCCTCGTGGTCCAGGCCCAGCAGGTGCAGCACGCCGTGCACCGTCAGGTGGGCGTAGTGCGCCGCCAGTGGCTTGCCCTGTTCCAGCGCCTCCTTGGCCACCACCGGGGCGCAGATCACCAGGTCGCCCAGCAGCGGCAGGGTGACGCCCGCGGGCAGTTCGACCGGGAAGCTCAGCACGTTGGTGGCGTAGTCCTTGCCGCGGTAGTGCCGGTT
The DNA here is from genome assembly GCA_031418815.1 of Lysobacteraceae bacterium. Lineage (GTDB taxonomy): Bacteria > Pseudomonadota > Gammaproteobacteria > Xanthomonadales > Xanthomonadaceae > Arenimonas. The sequence continues at coordinate 84 of JANOJQ010000033.1, read as the reverse complement.
CAGGGCCCGGCCCTCCTTGGCGTCCACCAGGCGGATGGCCAGGTCGGCGCGCTTGATGCGGTTCTGGGCCGCGGCCGCGGCCCA
>JANOJQ010000032.1:0-5887 GCA_031418815.1 Lysobacteraceae bacterium | reverse complement strand
GGGGTGGGTGCCTGCGGGCGCGGCCCCCCCCGCGAGGCGTGGGGGCGATACGTTCTGGGGTTATGTTTTTTAACCAATTGGATCCGCCCCTCGCCTCCGCGGCGCGGCCGGTACGGATCATCCGGTTCGCTGGACGAAAGGCCCGTGGCGATCCGCTTCGGTGCTTGCGCGTCCCGATCCGGACCAAGGCCGGCCATCTCTCTTGCGGATCCGGCTGGGCTAACCCGGCCGAGGCGCCCCCTTTTCTTGGCCCATCGCGGCGTGTCCCTTCGGACACTGGAATGGCGGCTTGGCCAGCGTGGAAGGTGGCCAGCGTGAGGGTCCTATCCGCCCGGCGGCGGGGGTGAGTTCCACGCGCGCACACCGTGGCATCCCTCGTCAGAACGGATGCGCAGGCACATCGGCCGTGGCGCCGGCGCCGCTGCTGGGTCGGGGCAAGCGTGGATTTCTGCGCAAGCCGTCCGTTGGGGACACCGGAAGCTTTGCGATTACCTCGTCTTCGCCTGTGCGCCCCTTCGAACGCCGGAGGTGACGTCGTGCGCGCGACGAACTGACACACGCCGCCGGGCGGATAGGAGCTTCGTACTGGCCACCTTCCACGCTGGCCAGGCCGCCATTCCAGTGTCCGAAGGGACACGCCGCGATGGGCGTGGAGCAAAAAGGCGCCGAGACCTGGTTAACCCAACCCGATCCGCAAGAAAAATGGCAGGCCTTGGTCCGGATCGGGACGCGCAAGCATCGGAGCGCGTGCTTACCCGCCCTCCGTGGGGCGCCCATAAAGGCACGCACCGGCGGCATCGTGGAAGCGAGGGGCACGTCCTGCGAAATAAAGGCTTCACTGAGCAGGACGTGCCCCTCGCTTCCGCGGTGTCGACGGCGCATCCACGGTGCCGACGGCGCCAGTCCGCGTCGCCGGCGCCCGTCCCGGGCTTGGGAGAAGAACAAGAAAAAGCCGGGGCAGGGCCCCGGCTTTCTTAGTGCGACCGCTGCGGCCTCAGGCCGTGGGCGGGCCCTTGCGGTGCGGCTTCTTGAACGGCGGCTTGTCGCCGAACTTGCGCGGGCCGAACTCCTTCTTGTCGCCGCCGAAGGCCTTCTTGGCGAACGGCTTCTTGCCGGCGCTGTCGGGCGTTTCGCCGTCGCGGGTGATGCGCAGCTGCTGGCCGGCGCACCAGACCGTCTTGAGGTGGGTCATCACGTCGGCCGGCATGCCGTCGGGCAGGTCGAGCAGGGTGTGGTCCTCGAAGATCTCGATGCGGCCGATGTGCTTGGCGTCCAGGCCGGCTTCGTTGGCGATGGCGCCGACGATGTTGCCCGGCTTCACGCCGTGGTCGTAGCCCACCTCGATGCGGAACGTGGCCTTGCCTTCATCCGGCGCACGCGCCTCGCGCTGCTTCTTCGGGAACGCCGGGCGCTCGGCGCGGTCGCCGCGCTCCGGGCGGGCCGGGCGCTCGCCGCGCTCGGGCTTGTCGAAGCGCGAGGGGCGGGCGAACTTGTCGGTGGCGGCGGCCACGTCGTGGTCGAAGGCGCGCTTCTTGGCTTCGAACTTCGGCGGCACCATCAGCAGCGGCACGTCGCCGCGGGCCATCTTGGCCAGGGCGGTGGCGATCTCGACGGCCGGCACGTTCATTTCGCGCTCGTAGTCCTCGATCAGCTTGCGGAACTCGGTGAGCTCGCCGCCGGCCAGGGTGTCGGTGATCTGCTGCTTGAACTTGGACTTGCGCACGTCGTTGACGTCGGCGACGGTCGGCAGCTCCATCGGCGTGATCGGCTGGCGGGTGGCGCGCTCGATCGCGCGCAGCAGGTTGCGCTCACGCGGGGCGATGAACAGGATCGCCTCGCCGCTGCGACCGGCGCGGCCGGTGCGGCCGATGCGGTGCACGTAGCTTTCGGTGTCGTGCGGCACGTCGTAGTTCAGCACGTGGCTGATGCGCTCGACGTCCAGGCCGCGGGCGGCGACGTCGGTGGCCACCAGGATGTCGATCTTGCCGTCCTTGAGCTGCTGGATCGTGCGCTCGCGCTGGGCCTGCACCACGTCGCCGTTGATGGCGGCGGCGGCGAAGCCCCTGGCCTGCAGCTTCTCCGCCAGTTCGTCGGTGGCCAGCTTGGTGCGGGCGAACACGATCATCGCGTCGAAGGGTTCGGCCTCGAGGATGCGGGTGAGCGCGTCGAGCTTGTGCATGCCGCTGACTTCCCAGCTGCGCTGGCGGATGTTGTCGGCAGTGCGCGTCTTGGCCTCGATGGTGACTTCCACCGGGTCCTTGAGGTAGGTCTGGGCGATGCGGCGGATGGCGTGCGGCATGGTGGCCGAGAACAGCGCCGTCTGGCGAACGGCCGGCATCTTCTTCAGGATGGCTTCGACGTCGTCGATGAAGCCCATGCGCAGCATTTCGTCGGCTTCGTCCAACACCAGGTTCTTGAGCAGGGACAGGTCTAGCGAGCCTTTCTCGAGATGATCAATGATGCGGCCGGGGGTGCCGACCACCACGTGCACGCCGCGGCGCAGGGCCGACAGCTGCGGGCCGTAGCTCTGGCCGCCATAGATCGGCAGCACGTGGAAGCCCGGCATGTGGGTGGCGTAGCGCTGGAAGGCCTCGGCGACCTGGATGCCCAGCTCGCGGGTCGGGGCCAGCACCAGGGCCTGGGGCTTGGTCTGCGACAGGTCGATCTGCGACAGGATCGGCAGCGCGAACGCGGCGGTCTTGCCGGTGCCGGTCTGGGCCTGGCCCAGCACGTCGCGGCCACCCAGCAGGTGCGGGATGGTGGCGGCCTGGATCGGCGAGGGCGTCTCGTAGCCGAGTTCGCCGAGCACCTTGAGCAGGGGCTCACTGAGGGCGAGTTCGCGGAATTGCATCGGCGCGCTGGGCGCCTCGGTCGTCTGGGCGGTCATGGGAGGTCCGTTTGTCTGGGTCCGATAGCATCGGGAAGACTTCGCATACCGGCACACCACGGACACGAAGAAGGCGCGCAATTGTACCCTAAACCGGCCGCAAGCGCCTGAACCGCGTCGTTTTTACCCATCGCCGCCGGCGCCGTGGCCGGCCCCGGCGCGGGCATGGCATCCTGCCGCCTCCCCACGGAGAGATTGCATGGCTTACCTCTGGACCAAGACCTTCCACCTGCTGTTCGTGATCGCGTGGATGGCCACCGTGTTTTATCTCCCGCGCATCCTGGTGAACCTGGCGGAGACCCGCGGCCAGGCCGAGGTGCAGGCGAGGCTGGGGCTGATGGGCCAGCGGCTCTATCGCTTCGGCCACGCCATGTTCGGCATCGCGGTGGTGCTGGGGCTGGTGCTGTGGCTGGGCTACAAGTTTGCGCCGGGCGCGTTTCCCGACGTCGTGGCGGGAATGAAGTGGATGCACGCCAAGCTGGGCCTGGTGGCGCTGATGCTGGCGTACTTCATCATCGCCGGGCGCTGGCTCAAGCGTACGGCCGCGGGCGGTGCGCTGCCGTCGCCCACCACGATGCGCTGGTTCAACGAACTGCCGCTGCTGGGCCTGGTGCCGGTCATCTACCTGGTGCTGGCCAAGCCGTTCTGACCACGGAGTGATCGTCATGCTGAAGGCTTGGTTCCGTATCCCTTTTTGGCAGCGCGTGCTGTCCGGCTTCGTGCTGGGCGGGCTGGCCGGCTGGCTGTTGGGTCCGCAGGCCGGGCCGTGGTTCCAGCCGCTGGGCACGCTCTACGTCACGCTGATCAAGATGATCGCCACGCCGCTGGTGTTCTTCGCCGTCATCAACGCCGTGGCCAGCCTGCACGGGCAGCAGTCGGTGGCGGCGCTGGGCGGGCGGACGTTTGCCTGGTTTGCCATCACGGCCGCGCTGGCGGTGGGCGTGGGCCTGGCGGTGGCGCTGGTGCTGCAGCCGGGCCTGGGCCTGGGCGCGCTGGTGCCGGATGCGACTTACGTCGAGAAGGTGGTGCCGGGCCCGGTGGCGGTGCTGCTGGACGTGGTGCCGGCCAATCCCTTCAAGGCCCTGGCCGAAGGCAAGATCCTGCAGGTGATCTTCTTCGCCGGCCTGGTCGGCTTCGCGCTGGTGAAGCTGGGCGAGAAGACCGCGCGCCTGCGCGCCCTGGCCGGCGAAGCCAGCGAAACCATGATCCAGGTGACGCGCTTCGTGCTCGAGTTCACGCCGATCGGCACCTTCGGCCTCATCGCGGCCTTGGTGGGCACCTACGGCTTCGAGCGGCTGCTGCCGCTGGGCGGCTTCGTATTCGCGCTGTACCTGGCCTGTGCGCTGCACATCGTGCTGGTCTACGGCGGGCTGCTGCTGGCGCACGGGCTCAATCCGCTGAAGTTCTTCCGCGGCGCGTTCCCGGCGATGCAGATCGCGTTCGTGGCCTCGTCGAGCTTCGCGGCGCTGCCGGCGTCGCTGCGCGCGGCCACCCACAACCTGGGCGTGAAGCCCGAGTACGCCGCGTTCGCGGTGCCGCTGGGCGCCAGCATCAAGATGGACGGCTGTGGCGCCATCTTCCCGGCGCTGACCGCGGTGTTCGTGGCGCAGTATTTCGGCATCGAGCTGTCGGCATCGCAGTACTTCATCATCCTGCTGGCCTCGGTGCTGGGCAGCTTCGGCACCGCTGGGGTGCCCGGCACGGCGGTCGTGATGGCGACGGTGGTGCTCAGTTCGGCGGGCCTGCCGCTGGAGGGCATTGGTTACCTTATTGCCATCGACCGCGTGCTGGACATGATGCGCACGATGACCAACGTCACCGGCCAGGTGCTGGTGCCGGTGCTGGTGGCCAAGGAAACCGGCCTGCTGGACCAGGCCATCTACGACGCTGCGCCCACCGACATCGGCCTCGAGGACGAGGCGGCGCCCAGGTGACCGCGCGCCGCCGCGCGACGCTGGCGGGTTTCGCCGCGGTGCTGCTGTGGTCGTCGCTGGCGGTGCTGACCACGGCCACCGGCGCCATCCCGCCGTTCCAGCTGTTGGCTATGGGCTTTGGCATCGCGGGCCTGGCCGGCGTGGCGCTGCTGCTGCGGCCGGGCGGGCCCGGCGTGGCCGCGTTGAAGCAGCCGTGGGCGGCCGGCGCGCTTGGCATCGGCGCGCTCTTCGGCTACCACGCGCTCTATTTCGCCGCGCTCAAGCGCGCGCCGGCGGTGGAGGCAAACCTCATCAACTACCTGTGGCCACTGCTGATCGTGGTGTTCGCCGCGGCCATCGGTGGCACCCGCGTGTGGCCAGCGCAGTGGCTGGGCACGGCGCTGGGCCTGGCGGCGGCGGTGCTGCTGGTCACGCGCGGCCGTTCGCTGCAGGTCGACCCCGCGCACGTGCCCGGCTATGCCGCGGCGCTCGGCGCGGCGCTGATCTGGGCGCTCTATTCGGTGCTCAACCGGCGCTTCGAGGCGGTGCCGAGTGCGGCCATGGCCGGGTCGTGCCTGGTGGTAGGCGTGCTCGGCGGCATCGCGCACCTGGCGTTGGAGACCACGGTGGCGCCGACGGCGGGGCAGTGGGCGTTGGTGGTGTTGCTGGGGCTGGGCCCGACGGGCATTGCGTTCTGGCTGTGGGACATCGGCACCAAGCGCGGCGACATCGCGGTGCTGGGCACGCTGTCCTACGCGGCGCCGCTGCTGTCCACCGGACTGCTGCTGGCCTTCGGCCGCGCCACCCCGCACTGGACCCAGGCGGTCGCGGTGGCGCTGCTGCTCACCGGCGCCTGGCTGAGCCTGTCCGCCACTCGCGCGAAGTAGCCCCCGCACTCCCTGGCTTCGCGCGCCGTACCACGAGGCTTATCGGCGCCGTCGTCACCGCGCAGCCGGGCATGGCTTCCTGTTCGTGTGGATCTCGGTTGTCGCCGAAGCATCCATGCCCGGGTGCGCGGGGGGGCGGGGGCGGGAGCGGGGGGGGGGGGTGGGGGGTGGCGTGGGGGGGGGGTGGGGGGGGGGGTGGG
>JANOJQ010000031.1:0-1628 GCA_031418815.1 Lysobacteraceae bacterium | reverse complement strand
GCGACCCTCCACCCTCTCCCTGGCGACCATAGCGCTGTGGCACCACCCGATCCCATCCCGAACTCGGAAGTGAAACGCAGCTGCGCCAATGGTAGTGTGGCCTAAGCCATGCAAGAGTAGGTCATCGCCAGGGTTTTTTATCCCAAAACGCCGCCCCCAAAGGGCGGCGTTTTTCTTTGGCGGCGCAGCCGCGACCCGCAACAGGTCATCGCCAGGGTTTCATCCCAAAACGCCGCCCCCAAAGGGCGGCGTTTTTCTTTGGCGGCGCAGCCGCGACCCGCAACAGGTCATCGCCAGGGCGTCGTACAAAAAAGACCTAGCCCGGAGGGGCCGCGTCTTTGTTTGGCCAACGGTGCGAATGGTGGCTCGCGAGCCAGCGTCGGCGCCGTCAACGGACAGCAAAAAAAGCTCAAATTGCCTTGTTGCAGCGCTTGCGCCGCTGCTATAATTCCGCCGCTTAAGGGAACGCTACTGAGTACGAAGTGAGCCGCGCGTCCCGCCCTGTTACCCCCCGAGCCTTCCTGCTGCCGTTGTGCCAACTGGCCGTGGGTGCTGCCGGAGCCGGCGTTTTGTCGGCGATCGTGGGCGGTAATGCCGCACTGGCCTTGCTGGCCGGCGTGGCGGTGATCGCAGCGGCACAACTTGTGTTCAGTTGGCGAACCGACCTGAGGTCGCACTCCGCGACGGCCCACCGGATGTTCGGTCGGCTCATCCTCGGGACGGTGCTCAAGTGGCTGGTGATCGGCGCGGGCCTGGCTATCGCCATGACACAGGGGCTGGACCCGAATTACGTACTGGGGGGCGCGCTGCTGGCCTTCCTCGCCCATTTGATCTGCTTGCCATGGTTGCTTCGATGAATCGACTCCTTCAAGTCGCCGGTGACAGTCCCAGCGAATACGTCACCCACCATCTCGACCATTGGACCGTCTCCATCGGAGATGGTTGGTTCATGAAGCTCAATGTCGACAGCCTGTTGGTGTCGGTGACCATCGGTTTGCTGGCCCTGGGCCTGTTCTGGCTGATGGGTCGTCGTGCGACGTCCGGCGTGCCGGGCAAGCTGCAGGCATTCCTGGAAATCGTCGTGGAGTTCATCGACACCCAGGTCCGCGACGTCTACCACGGCGACCGCAAGTTCGTCGCGCCGCTGGCGCTCACCATCTTCGTCTGGATCTTCCTGATGAACGCGATGAAGATGCTGCCGGTGGACTTGGTGCCCGGTATCGCCCGCGCCGCCGGGAGCGACTATTTCCGCGCCGTCCCCACCGCTGATCTCAACACCACCCTGGCGATCTCGACCACGGTGCTGATCCTGATGTTCGCGTTCGCCATCAAGGCCAAGGGCGGCTTGGGCTTCGGCAAGGAGCTGCTGACGGCGCCCTTCCATGCCCACGGTGCCGGCATGAAGATAGTGCTGGCGCCGGCGAACCTCGGCCTCAACGTCATCGAGTACCTGTCCAAGCCGGTCAGCCTGGCCATGCGTCTGTTCGGCAACATGTTCGCCGGCGAGCTGGTGTTCCTGCTGATTGCGCTGCTTGGCGCTGCGGGCGGCCACTTCATCATGGACGTGGGCGGTTTCGGCGGCACCACCGGCGGCATCCTGGCTTTCCTGGGCGCCGTGCTGGCGGGCG
>JANOJQ010000030.1:0-31429 GCA_031418815.1 Lysobacteraceae bacterium | reverse complement strand
CCTGCGCCCAACTCCCCCCCCCCTGTAACCTCTCGTTCGACAAACAGTGCCGCTCGGCTGGGAACGGGCTCCGGTACACTCCTTTGCACGCACCCGGTATAGGTAAAACATGTCAACCTCACCCCGTTCCTGCGCTCATGCGAACCAGCCGTGGAGCATGTAGGGGGTGGTTTCGCCGGGGGGGCAGAAGGCCCAGGCGCGCTGGCCCTGGGCGGTTTCGAGCACGTAGTAGTCGCGCTGCACGTCGCCGCCGTCCCACCAGCCGGTTTCGATGCGTTCGGGGCCGGCCAGCACGCGCGGCGCGGGGCCGCGCAGCGGGATGGGGCGGGCCAGCAGCCAGGTGGGGCGCGGTGGATCGAAGCCCGTGGGCGGCGCCGGCTCGGCCACGCCCTGTACGCGTTTGAAGCAGAACTCCGGGCGATGGTCGGCCACCGGTGCCAGGCCGTACACCGCGTCGTTGCCCAGGCGCGCGCGCAGGCGTTCGCGCAGCGCCGGCCAGTCCACCGACTGCTGCGGCCGCGCTTCGAACAGTTCGCGCGCGGCGGGCACGAACGGCGGCAGCTCGCGCGCGAGCAGCCGCAGCGTGCGCACCGGCGCCGGCACGGCCACGCGCTCGAGCCGGCCGCGCGCCAGTTCGAACAGCATGCCCGGCGCGCGCTCCGGCGCCAGCAGGCCCACCGCCACCTCGGTGCCGTCGCGGCCTTCGTGGCCCAGCCGCAGCACGAAGCGCGACACGCCGCCGTCGCGACCGGCGAGATAGGCGGCCAGGTCGGCCGTCAGCCGGCGCAGCGGGAACAGCAGCGCCTGCGAACTCTCGACGTCGTAGTTGAGTTCGATCTTGGCGTCGAAAAAATCCGGCGGCTGGTACAGCGCCAGCGTTTCGTGCGCCTGGCCCAGCAGCCGGTCCAGGTGCGCCAGCACGTCGGCACCGAAGCGCTGGCCCAGCGAAGCGCGCGGCAGCGCCAGCACCTGCCCCAGCGTGCGGATGGCCATGCGCTCGAGCGCCGGCGCCGCGCCGCCGGGCAGGCGTGCGCGCGCCACCGGTACCTGCGACAGCGCGCGGCGCAGCACGTCGGGCGTGGTGATCGCCAGGCCGTCGTGGCAGCCGGCCAGCACCGCCGCCGCCGCCGCGTTGGGCGCCAGCGCGATGCGGTGGCGGAAACCCAGCGCAGTGAGATCTTCGCGCAGCCGCGCTTCAAAGGCCGGCCACGGCCCGAACAGGCCCAGGCTGCCCTGCACTTCCAGCAGCAGCGCACCCGGCACATCGGTGCTGACCTGCGAGCTGTAGCGATACGCCCACGCCGCCAGGAAATCGCGCGCGCGCGCCCGCCGCGCCGGATCGTCGTCCACCGCCTGCAGGTCACCGCACAGCGCTTCGGCGGCGGCGATGGACTGGCCGCGATGCAGCCCGCGCGCCGCCGCCGCATCGTTCACCGCCGACAGCACGCGCCGCTGCAGCGGCCCGCTGACCAGGGCCAGCGGCCGATCAGGATCGGGGTGGCGGCGAAGGACGGTGTCCAGCGCCAGGTGCGGCAGCAATACGCAGGCCCAAAGCATCGTCGCGCCGCATCAATGCAGGGGCGAAGGGAAAGGCACGGGTGCGGCCGGCGCCAGCCCGCCGCGGCACTTGAGCACGCGCAGCTGATCGCGCTCGACCTGCAGCCGCAGCGCAGCGGGCGAGGCATTGGCCGCCGCGCGCGCGTCGCGGAAGGCGAACACCAGCGACTGCCCGCTTTCGGCCGCCACCTGCAGCCGGCGCAGCGCGCGGTCGTCGGCCTGGTGCGGCCAGCACAGCACCGCCGACAGGCAGCCCGCGCGCAGGCACTGTTCGGTGGCCCACAGCGCCTGGCGCGGATCGGCCGCCACCAGGTGCACGCGTTCGAAGGCCACGCCCGCCGCCAGCCACGCGCGCGGATGCGGCACGTAGGGCGGCGCCACCAGCGCGATCTCGCGCCCGGCCTGCGTGTGCCGCGCCAGCGTCGGCAGCACCAGGCGCAGCTCGCCCAGGCCGTCGGCCGGCAGCAGCACTTCCACCAGCGACGCCTCGGGCCAGCCGCTGCTGGGCAGGGCGGCGTCGAGCGCGGCGTGGCCGCTGGGCTCGGCGCTGGCGGGCCGCGCCGTCGGCTGGCCGCGCCAGAGCCGGCGGTCGGCCAGCAGCGTGTCGAGGGAAACCAGTGCGCCCATGCGTCAGCCCCGGCGCACCAGGCCGCAGTACAGGCCTTCGATGGCGAAGTCGGCGTCGGCCGGCACTTCGATGGGCGCGTAGTCGGGGTTGCGCGGCATCAGCAGGATGCGGTCGCGCTTGCGCTTGAGGCGCTTGACGGTGATCTCGCCGTCGATGCGCGCCACCACGATTTGCCCATCTTCGGCCACCGCGCTGCGGTGCACCGCGATCAGGTCGCCGTCGAGGATGCCGTCGTCGCGCATCGAATCGCCCTTCACCCGCAGCAGGTAGTCGGGCTGCGGGAAAAACGCCGAACGGTCGAACAACATCTGGCCGTCGTGCCCGGCCGCCGCGCCGATGGGCGCACCGGCGGCCACCCGGCCCAGGATGGGCAGGGACAGCATGTCGTCGCGGCGCGTGGCTTTCCTGGCCGAAGACGCCGGCAGCCGGATGCCGCGCGCCCGCCCCGGCCGCAGTTCAATCGCGCCCTTGGACTCGAGCATGCGCACGTGCTTGTGCGCGGCGCTGTCGTGGATGCCGAAGGCCCGCGCGATCTCGGCCACCGACGGTGCACCCTCGGTACGCAGGCGCTCGGCGATGAAGTCGTACAGGGCCTGCTGGCGGGGGGTGAGGTCGGGGTTCATGGGTGAATATTTATACACCTTGGCGGGCGGATGTCACCCCCTTTCGGAAGCGCCAAGGGATTCAAGCACTTGGCTGTCTCGCGGGCTGAGACGGGGCGCCGGTGGCCGACACCACAGTCCTCCCGGCTGAAACCGGTTTGCGGTAGAAAGATCATCGTCTTCCCTTCCCGCAAGGACCGCCTTGGATCCCGATTGCCTCTTCTGCCGGATCATCGCCGGCCACGAACCCGCCAGCCGGGTGGCCGAGGATGAACATGCACTCGCCATCGTCGACCTTCGCCAGTTCCATCCGGGCCATGTCCTGGTGATCCCGCGCCGGCACCTGCACGACGTCCGCGAACTCGACCACGCCACCGGCGCCGCGTTGATGGCCCTGGTGGCTCGCGTCACCCGCGCCGTTTCGGCCGCTTTCCCGAACGAGGGCATCAGCCTGTGGCACTCGATCGGCGAGGCCGCGTTCCAGGAAGTGCCGCACCTGCATATCCACGTCCATCCCCGGCGCATGCACGACCAGGCGCTGCGCATCTACCCGCACGCCCCGGCCACGCCCAGCCGGGACACGCTGGACCAGTACGCGGCCACCTTGCGTGCATGCATCGAACCGGATCCAGAGGCCCCTTTCCCCTGATCGCGCCCGGGCAAGCTGCGATGGCCACCTTGCTCCTGGCGTACCTCGCCATGAGCGCCGCCACCTACCTCGCCTACGCGCGCGACAAGTCCGCCGCGCGCGCGGGCCGCCGCCGCACGCCCGAGAAAGCCCTGCACCTGATGGCCCTGCTGGGGGGCTGGCCGGGCGCCCTGCTGGCGCAGCGCCGGCTGCGCCACAAGTCCAGCAAGACCGCGTTCCTGGCCGTGTTCTGGCTCACCGTTGCGGCCAACCTCTGCATCGCCGCGTGGCTACTGGGCGGCGGACGGCTGGCCTCAGCGTGACGCGGCGGCGCGCAGGTACGGGTAGGGATTGATCGCCGCGCCCTGCCACCACTTCTTCTCCGGCCCCAGCACCATGATCGCGAAGTGCAGGTGCGGGCCAGCGGGGTTGGCGTTGCCGGTGAAACCGACGTAGCCGACCAGGTCGCCCTGCTTCACTACCTGGCCCTCGGCCAGGCCGTCGGCATAGCGGTCGAGGTGGGCGTAGTAGAACGCCAGCGTGTCGGTGCCATCGAACTGGTAGATCGTCAGGCCACCGGGCTTGCTGTTGAACAGCTTGACGATGCGGCCGTCGGCCACGGCCCGCACCGGCGTGCCGGTGGGCGCCATGATGTCGATGGCGTCGTGCACGCGGTTTTCGCCGCGCGCGTCGGTGAAGGTGTCGGAAAGCTGTGCGGCACGGATGCCGTCCACCGGGATGATGAGCGACAGCGCCGGCAGCGGCGCCACCGCCACCGGCGCCGCGTCGGCGGCGGGCGGGTCGGCCACCGGCGCGACCGCGGCGTCCACCGGCAGCGCACCCGGCACCGGCGACGACGGCGGTGCCACCACCACGTCCGTGGGCGGCAGCGGAAGCGCCGGCTCGCCCGCGCGGCGGATCACCGGCGCAGGCAGATCCACCGGCGGCTCAGCGGCGACCGCCAGCGCGCGCGGCGCCTCGGACACCGACGCCAGCGCCACCGTGGGTACCACGGTGACCTGGCGGTCCCAGCCCACCACCAGCAGGCCCAGCGCCAATGCCCCCGACGCCACGCCTGCCACGAAGATCGCCGCTCGGTTCATGCGCTGTCTCCTGGCCGGCCCGGGTTCACTCGCGAAGCGTCGCCACCAGGCCCGGCGCCACTGCACCGGCCACCAGCATCACGCTCCAGTTGGTCATGCGGATGCAGCCATGCGACTGGGTCTTGCCGATGCGCGAAGGTTCGGGCGTGCCGTGGATGCCGTAATGGGGCTTGGACAGGTCGATCCACGCCACGCCCACCGGGTTGTTCGGGCCGGGCTGCAGCGTGGCCTTGCCGTGCGCCGGATTGCCGTCCCAAAACAGCTTGGGGTTGTAGTTGAACACCGGGTCGCGGGCGACACCGTTGATCTTCCAGTCGCCGATCGGCAGCGGGTCGTGGCGACTACCGGCCGACACCGGGAACTGCGCGTACACCTTGCCCTGCGCATCCATCAGCAGCAATGCCAGCTCGGACTTGTCCACCACCACCTTGGCCGCCTTCGGCAGCTCGGCCGCGCCGGCGACGTTGGGCACGCGGATCACCTCGCCGGCGCGGTCCAGCGCCTTGCCGGGGTTGAGCGCGCGCAGCAGCGCCGGGCTGGCATGGAAACGTTCGCCCAGCGCCTCGGCGGCCGAGCTGAAGCCCAGGGCCTTGAGCTTGGATTTCCTGATCATGTCCGTCGGCAGGGCGACGAAGGGCCCGGCGACGTCGGCCGCGACGATGGTGTAGTCCACCAGCGTCGGCACGGCGCCGGCCTCGAGCGCGGCCCACGTGGCGACGTCCATGCCGCCACCGTCGGGCAGCCCCTGGCTGCGCTGGTAGCCCGCCACCGCCTTGGCGACGTTGGAACCCGCCACGCCGTCGATCTCACCCGGCGAGAAATGGGCGCGGTCCAGCAGCACCTGGGTGCGCAGCACCGAGCCGGCGCCGGCATCGGTTGCGGGAGCGGCTGCGGGAGCGGCAACCGGCGGAGCCGTCGTCGGCGACGGCTCCTGCGCCATCAGCGGTAGCGACAGCAACAGCAAGGGCAGCAGGGCAGCCGAAGGTTTCAGGAACATCATGTCGTTTCGCCAGGGCGGGGGTGGGCGCCGAGTATGGAAGCGCGAACATGAACACCAGAGCCGGTCGCCGGGCCGGCCGCCTATGTGTCCTGCCGAACAGACCTCCGCGTCCCAAAGGTGGGCTACTGGCAAGGCAATACGCCTTTGTTTGCTCCGCACCCAAGCAAGGCGGGCCCCACGGCCCGCGACAGGACCTCACGCAACACCACGGAGACACCATGCCCGACGAAACATCGCACCCGGGCATCGCGGCGCGCTTCGCCGCCGCCGGCGGCGTCGAGGAGCTGACGCGCCAGAAGGCCCTGCTCAAGGCCGGCGCCCTGCAGACCGCCATCCTGACCAGCGCCAACTTCTCGATCATCGCCACCGACGAGAAGGGCATCATCCAGCTGTTCAACGTCGGCGCCGAGCGCATGCTCGGCTACCAGGCGTCGGAGGTCGTCAATCGCATCAACCCCAGCGACATCCACGACCCGGCCGAAGTGCTGGCGCGCGCGCAGGCGCTCAGCGCCGAGCTGTCCACCACGATCACGCCGGGCTTCGAGGCGCTGGCGTTCAAGGCCTCGCGCGGCATGGAGGACATCTACGAGCTGACCTACATCTGCAAGGACGGCAGCCGCTTCCCGGCCATCGTCTCGATCACCGCCCTGCGCGACGACTACGACGAGATCATCGGCTACCTGCTGATCGGCACCGACAACTCGGTGCGCAAGCAGGTGGAGCTGGCGCTGCAGAACGCCATGCAGGCGGCCGAACGGGCCAACCATGCCAAGTCGGATTTCCTTTCCAACATGAGCCACGAACTGCGCACGCCGCTGGGCGCGATCCTGGGCTTCGCCCAGCTGATCGAGTCCGGCACGCCGGCGCCCACGCCGGCCCAGAAGCGCAGCGTCGACCAGATCCTCAAGGCGGGCTGGTACCTGCTCGAGCTGATCAACGAGATCCTGGACCTGGCGCTGATCGAATCCGGGCGGCTGTCGCTGTCGCTCGAGCCGATCTCGCTGGCCGAAGTGTTCAACGAATGCCAGACCATGATCGAACCGCAGGCCAAGCGGCGTGACATCGGCGTCGCCTTCCCGGTGTTCACCCACCCGCACGTCGTCAGGTCCGACCGGGTACGGCTCAAGCAGATCCTGATCAACCTGCTGTCGAACGCCATCAAGTACAACCGGCTGGGCGGGCGGGTCACCGTTTATTGCGCCCCTGGCGATGGGGACCGGCTGCGGATCGGCGTGGAGGACACCGGCATGGGCCTGTCCGCCGCGCAGCTGGCTCAGCTGTTCGAGCCCTTCAACCGGCTGGGGCAGGAAAACAGCGCCGAACAGGGCACCGGCATCGGCCTGGTGATGACCAAGCGCCTGGTGGAGCTGATGGACGGCGTGATCGGCGTGGACAGCCGCGTCGGCGAGGGCAGCCGGTTCTGGATCGAGCTCAACACCGCGCTGGCAACGAAGTCCGTGGCACCGGCGTTCCAAGGCCGCGACGTCCACCCCGCCGCCGGCCACGACGGCGCGGCCAGGAAGGTGCTGTACGTCGAGGACAACCCGGCCAACCTGATGCTGGTCGAGGACCTGCTGGCGCGCCGCCCCGACCTGCGCCTGTTCAGCGCCACGGACGGCTACCGCGGCGTGGAGATGGCCCGCATCATCCAGCCCCGGGTGATCCTGATGGACATCAACCTGCCCGGCATCAGCGGCGTGAAGGCCCTCAAGCTGCTGGCCGACGACCCGCTGACGGCGCACATCCCGGTGATCGCGCTGAGCGCCAATGCGATGCCGCGCGACATCCAGAAGGGGCTGGAAGCCGGCTTCCTGCGCTACCTCACCAAGCCCATCCGGGTGGAGGAGTTCATGGACACCCTGGACTTCGCCCTGGCCTTCGCCGACGCCCACGGCGAACGCGCCGCCGCCACGGACGCGCCATGAGCCTGGCCCCCGGCGACTTCCTGGCCGCGCGCATCCTGGTGGTGGACGACCAGCAGGCCAACGTGGAATTGCTCGAACAGATGCTCGAGGAAGAAGGCTACACCGACGTCACCACCACGCTCGATCCGCAGGCCGTGTGCGCGATGCACCAGCGCACGCCCTTCGACCTGATCCTGCTCGACCTGCAGATGCCGGTGATGGACGGCTTCGAGGTGATGCAGGCGCTCAAGCTCGATGCCGCCGACCCCTACCTGCCGGTGATCGTGCTCACCGCGCAGCCGGCGCACAAGCTGCGGGCCCTGAAGGCGGGCGCCAAGGACTTCATCAGCAAGCCCTTCGACCTGGTCGAAGTGAAGACGCGCATCCACAACATGCTCGAAGTGCGCCTGCTGCACCGCAAGCTGGCCGACCACAACCGGACGCTGGAAGCCCTGGTGGCCGAGCGCACCGCCCAGCTGGTGGAAAGCGAAGCGTCCTACCGCAGCCTGGTCGAGCTGGCGTCCGACGGGTTCTGGGAACAGGACGCGTCCGGCCGCTTCACCAAGGTCTCGGGGCCGGCGATGGAGATGCTGGGCCTGGCCACGGACCCGTCCGGCGACAACGGCCACGACGGCTGGGACAAGGCCGAACAGGCGCGCCTGCGCGAGATCATCGCGGCGCGCCAGCCGTTCCTGGACTTCGTGCTGCGCCGCGAGCGGCGGCACGGGCCCGGGCAATCCTTCCGGGTCAGCGGCGAACCGATGTTCAACCAGGAATGCCGGTTCGTCGGATATCGCGGCATTGGCGTCGAGTTGCTCACCGGAGTCGATGGCGATGAATGACGGCGAACACAACCACCTGCTGGCGTCGTTTCCACCGGAGTCCATGACCAGGCTCCTGCCCCACCTCGAGTTGGTGGCGCTGCCGCTGGGCAAGGTGCTGTACGAGCCCGGTGGCCAGCTCCAGTACGCCTACTTCCCCATCAGCTGCATCGCTTCGCTGCACTACATCACCGCCAGCGGCGTCACCGCCGAAACCGCCTCGGTCGGCAACGAGGGGGTCGTGGGCGTGGCGCTGTTCATGGGCGGCAACACCACCAGCAGTTCGGCGGTGGTGCGCACCGCCGGGCAGGCGCTGCGGATCGAGCGCCGCGCGCTCAAGGCCGAGTTCGATCGCGGCGAGCGGGCGCAGCAGCTGCTGCTTCTTTACACCCAGGCCCTGATCGCCCAGATCAGCCAGACCGCGGTGTGCAACCGCCACCATTCCGTCGACCAGCAGCTGTGCCGCTGGCTGCTGATGACCGCCGACCGCGTGGCCACCACCGACCTGGTGATGACCCAGGAACTGGTGGCCCACATGCTGGGCGTGCGCCGCGAAGGCATCACCCTGGCCGCCGGAAAACTGCAGGCCGCCGGGTGCATCCGCTACCGGCGTGGCCACATCACGCTGCTCGACCGGGGCGAGCTGGAGCGGCGCGTCTGCGAATGCTACGGCGTGGTCAAGCAGGAGATGGCGCGCCTGCTGACGATCCCGGCAACCGCCGGGACCAACGCCGCACCGGCAGGCCGCTGGCCCACCCTGGGTAGCGGCCAGGCATCGCGGGGGTTCGAGCCCCGCTTCGCGCAGGCTGCGGACGCCCGCCCTGCGCCCGTTCAAGCCGCCTTGCCCACGGCCGGGCACGGCCCGCGGCGGCCGGGCCACGCGGCGACCTGAACCCAGCCGCGGGGCAACAAAAAAACCCCGCCTGGCCACCCTCCTTGAAGGGCGACTGGCGGGGTTGGTTGGCCGCCGGCGCAGGCGCGCCGGCAGCGGTCAGCGCCGGTGGATCAGCGACCCGGCACGCGGCAGCACTGCGCCGTGCCTTCCACGGTGATGGCGCCAGCGGTGATGTTCTGGCCCGAGCAGTAGGTACCCGTGGCGCTGCCGCTGCGGAACAGGCCGTTGATCGCCCAGTTGGCTTGGTTGAAGCCCGGGGTGCGGCAACCGGCACCGGTGACGGCGTAGGTGGCCGGGCAAGCCGGGATCTGGATGTCGAAGATGTCGTTGGCCGCGACGTTCTGGGTCACGAAGGTGGACGTGCAGCTCAGCGCGGAGGCCTGCGGCGCGATGAAGTAGCCCACCACGTCCGCCACCAGCTGCGTCGGGGCGAAGGTGAACACGGTGATGTCGTTGCCGGCCGCGTCGGCGTCGAGCGGAACGATGGAGAGATTGCCGCGGATTTCGCCGGTGGCGTAGTTCACCGTTGCCGCGAGCGGCAGCGGGCTGCCAAACGCATGGGCGGTGACGAAGCCAGCGTTGGTGGGTCCCACCACCGTGAAGTTGATGACGGCCGAAGCCACGCCGCTGACGCTGCCGATGTTGCAGTTGGTGGCGGCGCCGCCCTGGGCCGTGTAGTCGGTGGCGGCTGCGACTTCGAAGCTGCGGCTGCTGTTGCCACCGATCTGGCCACCGGCCACGCGGGTGTCGATCAGTCGGCACGGAACCACCGGCACGTAGACCAGGTCGCTGGCGGGGTCGCCCAGGGCTTCCGTGTTGTCGCCGTTCTTCGGCACCGGCGATCCGTTGCCGCCGGACACGCGCGAATTGAGCAAGCCCACGCGCGGCATGGTCGGCACCGGAGCAGCCTTGGCCAACAGCGCGTCGTTCATGCCGTCAAACGTGCGGGCGTCGGCCGCGCGCTGCAGCGCGTCCATCGGCACCTTCATGAGCAAGGGAACCATGTCCTCGCCCCAGGCCTCGGAGGACCGCGAATAGGCGCCCTCGACGTGGCCGCCCCACTTCTCGACGATCTGCACGACCAAGTCCGAGCGGCGCTGCTGCTCGGGATTGACCACGGACGAGGCGCTGACGCTGCCGGCAAGGACGGCGCAGCCAAGGAAAACACCGAGAGTGATGGCGGAACGATTCATGTGATGACCCCTGAAAAATAAAAGGATGGAGTGGACTGACGATGCTGGCCGCAAGACGCGTGATCCCCCGCGCCGGCCCGTTTTGGGTGGGCTGCCCGAGCATATACCCATGACGGGCAGGGGCAGTAGGCCCAGCCAACCGTGACGATGTGAAGACGGCGCCGAAAGCCCCGCTCCCGGCCACGGGCGGTCCTCTGGATGGGCCATGGGCTGGCCTCGCACCGGAATCCTGAGGCCGGTCTTGCCCAAGGCCGGGCGCGGTCTCATCGGATGAGACGGCGAGGGCGTCTGCTGGGCGCCCGCCTCGTCCCGGTGCCTCGCACATGCCTCCCGACAGCCAGCTCGCTCCGCACCGCCATGCCACCGGTTTGCTGCCGGTGCCCGAGAAAACCTCGCGTGCGCTTGCCGACCGGCTCGGCCGCAAGTACGCCGACCGCATCACCGGCTGCCTCCATGTCCCGGGGCGCGCGGGGTCGTACGCACCCTTCCCCGCCGACCTGCCCGAGGCGCTCGCCAACGCCCTGCGGGCGCGCGGCATCACCCAGCTCTACAGCCACCAGGCCCAGGCCTGGGCCGCCACCCGGCGCGGCGAGCACACGGTGGTGGTGACCCCCACGGCCTCGGGCAAGACGCTTTGCTACACCCTGCCGGTGCTGGCCGCCGCCATGCAGAAAAAAGCCAAGGCCCTGTACCTGTTCCCGACCAAGGCGCTGGCGCAGGACCAGGTGGCCGAGCTGCTGGAGCTCAACGCCGCCGGCAACCTGGGCGTGCGCGCCAACACCTTCGACGGCGACACGCCGGGCGACGCGCGCCAGGCCATCCGCCTGCACGGCGACATCGTGGTGTCCAACCCCGACATGCTGCACCAGGCCATCCTGCCCCACCACACCAAGTGGGCACAGTTCTTCGAAAACCTCGAGTTCGTGGTCATTGATGAAATCCACACCTACCGCGGCGTGTTCGGCTCGCACCTGGCCAACGTGCTGCGGCGGCTGAAGCGGGTGTGTGCGTTCTACGGCGCCAACCCGCAGTTCATCCTGTGCTCGGCCACCATCGGCAACCCCAGGCAGCACGCCGAGGCGCTGGTCGAGGCGCCGGTGACGGCCATCACCGAATCCGGCGCGCCCACCGGCGACAAGTCGGTGCTGCTCTGGAACCCGCCGGTGGTGAACCCCGACCTGGGCCTGCGCGCGTCGGCGCGCTCGCAGAGCAACCGCATCGCGCGGCTCGCCATCAAGGCCGGGCTCAAGACCCTGGTGTTCGCGCAGTCGCGCACCATGGTCGAGGTGCTCACCAAATACCTCAAGGACGTGTTCGACCACGACCCCCGCAAGCCCGCGCGCATCCGCGCCTACCGCGGCGGCTACCTGCCCACCGAACGCCGCGCCGCCGAGCGCGACATGCGCGCCGGCCGCATCGACGGCATCGTCAGCACCTCGGCGCTGGAACTGGGCGTGGACATCGGCTCGCTGGACGTGGTGGTGCTCAACGGCTACCCGGGCTCGATCGCCGGCACCTGGCAGCGCCTGGGCCGCGCTGGCCGCCGCCAGCAGCCGTCGCTGGGCGTGCTGGTGGCCAGCTCCGACCCACTCGACCAATACCTCGTGCGCCATCCCGAATTCTTCGAGGGCGCGCCGCCCGAGCACGCGCGCCTGCACGCCGACCAGCCGCTGATCCTGCTCGACCACATCCGCTGCGCCGCGTTCGAACTGCCCTTCCTGCGCGGCGAAACCTTCGGCCCGGTGGACGCCACGCCCTACCTGGAGCTGCTGGCGGAAACCGACGTGCTGCACTACGAGGGGGAGCGCTGGGAATGGATCGCCGACAGCTACCCGGCCAATGCCGTGGGCCTGCGCTCGGTGGCCGACGGCAACTTCGTGGTGGTGGACCGCACCGACGGCAAGCAGGTGATCATCGCTGAAGTGGACTACAGCGCCGCCGCGCTCACGCTGTACGAAGGCGCCATCCACATGGTGCAGTCGGTGCCCTACCAAGTGGAGAAGCTCGACTGGGACGGCCGCAAGGCCTTCGTCACCCGCACCCGCGTGGACTACTACACCGACGCCATCGACTACACCAAGCTCAAGGTGCTCGAACGCTTCGACGGCGCCATCGCCGGCCAGGGCAGCACCCACCACGGCGAAGTGCACGTGGTGCGGCGCGTGTCGGGCTACAAGAAGATCCGCTACTACACCCACGAAAACATCGGCTACGGCCCGGTCACCCTGCCCGACCAGGAGCTGCACACCACCGCGGTGTGGTGGCAGCTGCCCTCGTCGGTGCTGGATGTGGAATTCCCCTCGCGCCAGGACGCGCTGGACGGTTTCCTGGGCGCGGCGTACGCGCTGCACCTGGTCGCCAGCGTGTCGGTGATGGCTGAAGCGCGCGACCTGCAGAAGGCCGTGGGCAGCGGCGACGGCGCCTGGTTCGCGTCCTCCGACGGCCGCGGCCGCGGCCAGCTGCGCGGGGGCGACGGCAAGCCGCTCGACCCGGCCGCGCCCGAACAGTTCATCCCCACCGTGTACCTGTACGACGCCTACCCCGGCGGCATCGGCCTGAGCGAGCCGCTGTACGGGCGCCGCGCCGACCTGCTGCAGCGCGCCCGCGACCTGCTGCAGGCCTGCGACTGCCCCGCCGGCTGCCCCGCCTGCGTCGGCCCCGTCCTGGCCACCGACGAAAAATCCACCACGCCGCCCAAACACCTCGCCGCCCGCGTCCTGGCGCTGCTGCAGGAAACGGGGTCAGGTTCACTTCTTTTCGATAACAAAGTCATGGCCACTAACGACGGCGGCGGCGCGCATGAATGACGTCCTGGAAAAACTCCGCCGCCTGCGCCAGGACGCCGGCGTTACCGCGCCCGCGCCCGCGCACACTCACACGCACCTGCCGCCGCACCTCGCGACCCGCGCCACGGCATGGGGCGAACCCGGCACCGATCCCTTCTCCCCGCCGAAGCCGCGGCCCGAGGTGCCCGAACACATCCGCCGCCTGCTCGGCATCCGCGCCAAGGCCACCGCGCCGCGGCTTGCGGCGCCACCGCGCCCGGTCGCCGCCGACCGCCACGTGCCCGGCGAGGAAATCGCCCGCGGCCTGTTCCTCACCGAAGAACACATCGCCTGGCACGACACGCCGCCCGTGCTCGACGCCACGTTCGCCAAGCTCGGCCCGATCCAGCGCGACCGCCTGCTGCACTTCGACACCGAAACCACCGGCCTGGCCGGCGGCACCGGCACGCGCGCCTTCATGATCGGCGCCGCCGACTGGCGCAACGGCGGCCTGCGCCTGCGCCAGCTCACCACCACCACGATGGCCGCCGAAGCCGACATGCTGCGCACCTTCGCCGGCTGGCTGCCGCCCGGCACGGTGCTGGTGAGCTACAACGGCAAGTGCTACGACGCGCCGCTGCTCAACACGCGCTACCGGCTGGCGCGCCAGCCCAGCCCGCTCACAGGCCTGCTGCACCTGGACCTGCTGCACCCCGCGCGCCGGCGCTGGAAGGGCCGCTGGGAAAACTGCCGCCTGGGCACGCTCGAGCGCCGCGTGCTGGACATCGTGCGCGACGACGACCTGCCCGGCTCGGAAGCCCCGCGCGCTTGGCTGGACTACCTGCGCGGCGGCTCGGCCCGCGACCTGCGCCGCGTCGCCGAACACAACGCCCAGGACCTGCGCAGCCTGGCCGGCCTGTGCCTACACCTGGCCGAACTCTCGGCCGATCCCGCCGACCCCGGCGCAGCAGGCAGCCAGCCACCGCCGCCGTAGCGCCGCGGCTTACCCCTTGGCGTCGGCAGCGGCCTCGGCCATCGACTTTTCAAGATCGGCCTGCAGCTTGGGCATGGACTCCATCATCAGTTCCTGGCCCATCCGCATGCTTCGCTCCATCAGCAGCGGCGTCTTGGCCCGCATCGAAGCCCCCTCTGGCGATCGGTAATAGGCCAGGGCACCGTCCACCTCGGCGTCGGTCAGGATCTCCTGGTACAGGGCGCTGTAGCGGGGGCCCAACTTCTCCCAGGTGAAAACGTCGACGAAGGAGCGCTTCAAGGACTCATTCGCGGCCGACAGGCGCTCCGTCTGCGCGGCCGTGAGGCCACGCTTCTGCGCCTGGGTGCGGATGGACTCGTCGAATATCCCGACCATCATCGCCTGCATCTGCGCCGTGTTGGCCTTGACGTCCATCACCTCCAGCAGTTCTTCGACCTTTTCGGCGCTGGCGGCCTGGGCGACAGACAACGGCAGGCACAGCACCAAGGCAAGGCCGAGGGCGGAACGGAGGGGCGACTTGCGCATGCTGTTTCCTTTTGGAATGGAAGGTCTGCTGCATTCAACGTCGATCATAACGCCCGGCGCCTGCCGGGGTACGCTGCCGGCATGCCCCCGTCCCGCCTCCGCGTCGGCACCGCCAGCTGGACCGACCCCAGCCTGATCCAGTGCAAACGCTTCTACCCGCCCGGCTGCACCAGCGCCGAGGGCCGCTTGCGCTACTACGCGGAAAAGTTCCCGCTGGTGGAAGTGGACAGCAGCTATTACGCCCTGCCCTCGGCGCGCAACGCCCACGCCTGGGTCGAACGCACCCCGGACGATTTCGCTTTCAACATGAAGGCCTTCCGCCTTTTCACCGGCCACCAGACGCCGGCCAAGGCGCTGCCCAAGGACGTGCAGCTGGCGCTGGCCGGCCACTTCGCCACGCACCGCAACCTGTACTACCGCGACACGCCCGCCGAGATCCGCGACCTGCTGTGGCAACGCTTCGAAAACGCCGTGCGCCCGCTGCACGAGGCCGGCAAGCTGCGCGCGCTGCTGTTCCAGTTCGCGCCCTGGGTGCACCGTAGCGCGAAAGCGAAGGACCACATCGTCGAATGCGCCCGGCGCCTGCACGGCTACCACCTTGCCGTGGAGTTCCGGCACCGCTCGTGGTTTGAGGGCGAGGCGTGCGCGGAGACGCTGGCCTTCGAGCGCGCCCACGACCTCACCCACGTGGTGGTGGACGAGCCGCAGGGCTTCGAGAACTCCATTCCCACCGTGTGGGCCGTGACGTCGGACAAGCTGGCCATGCTGCGCCTGCACGGCCGCAACGCCGCCACCTGGAACATCGGCGGCGAGGCGGCGTCGGAGCGCTTCAACTACGACTATCCCGACGCCGAACTGGCGGCGCTGGCCACGCCGCTAAAACACATGGCGGCCGAACTCGGCGGCGGCGAAACCCACGCCATCTTCAACAACAACTACGGCGACCAGGGCCAGCGCAACGCCAGCACGCTGCAGGCGCTGCTGGCGGGCGGCTGAGCGGGCCCGGCCGACCTCAGCGGCGGGCGGCGGGCGCCGGTTTGGCGGCCTTTTTCACCACTGGCCTGGCCTTGCCCTTGCGTGCCGGTTTGGCCGCCGCCTGCTTCGCGGCCTTGCGTACCGGCTTGCCGGCGGCCTCGGGCCGCCGCGCCGGGGCGGCGGCGACGATGCCCAGCAGGTCGCCGATGCGCCGGTGCGATTCCAGCGGGTGCCGCAGCGGCACGCCGGGGTCGATGCGGTAGGCGTTCCGGCGGCCGTCGCGCGTGCGCTCCAGCACGCCCGCCAGCTCCAGGTCGGCCACGATGCGCTGCACCGCCCGCTCGGTCACGCCCACGCGCACCGCCACTTCCCGCAGGGTCAGGTCGCCGTCGGCCGCCAGGCACACCAGCACGTGCGTGTGGTTGCTCAGGAAGGTCCAGCCCGGGACTTGGTCGTTCGCCATCACCGCTCCATTTGACACGATACGCTATTTAGGATTTACAATACGCGACACAAATGTCGCTAATTGGAGGTCTTATGTCTGCCGCCCACGCCCACGCCCACGTCCCCACCGTCGCATCCGCCCCGGCGCCCCGCACCATCACCGTGGCCGCCGGCGACGGCATCGGCCCGGAAATCATGGCCGCCACCCTGGCGGTGCTTTCGGCGGCCGATCCCAGCCTGCGCTTCCAGCCCGTGACCGTCGGTCTGGAAGCCTACCGCAACGGCGCCCTGTCCGGCTTCGGCCCGGAGGTGATGGATGCCATCACCGAACACGGGGTGCTGCTCAAGGGTCCCATCACCACGCCCCAGGGCGGCGGCTACAAGAGCGTGAACGTGAGCCTGCGAAAGTCGCTGGGGCTCTACGCCAACCTGCGGCCCTGCGTGGCCTACCACCCCTTCATCGCCACCCGGCACCCGGCCATGGACGTGGTGATCGTGCGCGAGAACGAGGAAGACACCTACGCCGGCATCGAGCACCGGCAGAGCGAGGAGGTCTACCAGTGCCTGAAGCTGATCACCCGCCCGGGCTGTGAGCGCATCGTCCGCTATGCCTTCGAGTACGCGCGCAGCCACGGACGCCGCAAGCTCACCTGCATGACCAAGGACAACATCATGAAGCTCACCGACGGCCTGTTCCACAAGGTCTTCGACGAGATCGCGGCCGAGTATCCCGAGCTGGTCGCCGAACACATGATCATCGACATCGGCACCGCCAAGATGGCCGTGGACCCCGAGCGCTTCGACGTGGTGGTGGCGCCCAACCTCTACGGCGACATCCTGTCGGACGTGGCGGCCGAAGTGGCCGGCTCGATCGGCATCGCCCCCTCGTCCAACATCGGCCGCGACTGCGCCATGTTCGAGGCGGTGCACGGCTCGGCGCCCGACATCGCCGGCCGCGACCTGGCCAATCCGTCCGGCCTGCTGCTGTCGGCGGTGATGATGCTGGTGCACCTGGGCCGCACCGAGGCCGCCACCCTGGTCCACAACGCCTGGCTGCGGACCATCGAGGACGGCGTGCTCACCGCCGACATGGCGCGCGGCGGCACGCGGCCCGCGGTGGGCACGCGCGCGTTCGCGGCAGCCGTGATCGACCGACTGGGCCAGGCGCCGCGCACCCTGGCCGCGGTGGACTACCCCGCCGAACCCGCCCACGCGCCCGTCATCCTGCCGACGGCCCCGCGCACGCCGGCGGCCAAGGCCCTGGTGGGCGTGGATGTGTTCGTGAACTGGGACCGTGACCAGCGCAACCCGGACGTGCTCGGACGCCAACTGGAGGCGTTGGCGGCGCCGGAGTGGCGCCTTTCCCTGGTCACCAACCGGGGCGTGAAGGTGTACCCGCACGGGCAGGCGCAAACCCTGTGCACCGACCATTGGCGCTGCCGTTTCCTGGCCGCCGCGCCCGGCAGCGCCAGCCCCCAGGCCATCGCCGCCGTGCTGCTGCGGCTGCATGCCGGTGGACTGGACGCGGTGAAGACCGAGAACCTCTACACCTTCGACGGCCAGCCCGGCTACTCGCAGGCGCAGGGCGAGTAACCGGCGGCCGGCGGCTCAGTCGGTCCGGGTGCCTTTCTCCAGCCAGACCATGCGCCTGACGCGACGTCTCTGGCGGGGAAGTTGCCCCGAGGGTCGGGGAGCCGACCGGCCCACTCAAGTGTCGGAGCGCACGGATGCCCGGGTGCGCGTGGGCGTAGATTGCCGTGATCGCCCGCCCCTGCCAGCGCCGGACACCGCCCATGACGATGCCGCATCCGCTGGACTCCCCACCGGCCGTCCCCTGGGACGCGATCGTGATCGGCGCCGGTCCCGCGGGGCTGGTCGGCGCCACCTACCTGGCGCGCTACCGCCGCCACATCCTGGTGGTGGACGGCGGCGACAGCCGCGCGGCGCTGATCCCGCAATCGCACAACGTGCCCGGGTTTCCCTCCGGCATCTCCGGGCCGCACCTGCTGGAACGCCTGCGCGAGCAGGCGCAAACCGCCGGCGTGCGGATCACCCGCGGCAAGGTCACCGGGCTTTCATTCAAGGACGGGATCTTCCACGCGCAGGGGCTGGACGAGCCGGCCAGCGCGCGCGCCGTGCTGCTGGCCACCGGCATGTCGGACATCTCGGTGCCGGCCAACCTGCCCGAGCCCGCCACCTGGCGCGGCGTGGTCCGCTGGTGCCCGATCTGCGATGGCTACGAATCCAGCGACCGAAAGATCGTCCTGGTGGGTGAAGCCAAGCACGGTCCCTCGCACGCGCGCTTCCTGCGCACGTACACGCGGGACCTGACCCTGGTGCTCACGCCGGAAGGCGGCCCGCCGAGCGACGCGGTGCGCGCCGGACTCGAGGCCGAGGGCATCAGGGTGATCGAGGACCTGCCGGTGTCGGTCGCGCTGTCCGAACGCGGCGGCGCACTGCGCCTGTCGTCGGGCCGCGAGCTGGCGTTCGAAGTGTTCTACCCGATGAACGGCGGCCTGCCCCATGCCGGCCTGGCGACGGCGCTGGGCGCGCGCTGCTGCGAGGACGGCCGCCTGGCCGTGGATGCGGTGACGCGCGAAACCTCGGTCCCCGGACTTCATGCAGCGGGCGACGTGGTGGCCAGCCTCAATCAGATCTGCGTGGCGATGGCCGAAGCCGCGCTTGCGGCCACCGCGATCCACGGCGCCCTGCCGTCCAACCCGCGCTGACGCGCGCCGGGCGGGGCCTCAGGCCTTGTCGTACAGGGCGCGCACCAGCGCCGGCCCATGCGCGCGCTCGAGCCGGCGCACGATGAAGTGGCCGCGCGCCATGTTCTGGAAATGGCTGATGAACACCAGGTTCAGCGCCGCGCCGCTGGCGGCGCCGATCAGCGGCGCGGCCTGGGCCAGCGCCTTCTGCGTGACGGGGATGGAAAAGCGGCTGGCGATGGCGGTGATGGCGCGCACCACGGTGGGCGCGGCGCCGCTGCCCAGGCTGCTGGCCACGTAGCGCGACGCGGCCGTGACCTGCTGGGCCAGCGCCGCGCGGCTGGCGAAATAGCCGGCTTCGGCGGCATCGTCGCCGTGGCTGCGGCCGCCCAGGGCCAGCACTTCGATGCAGGCCAGGCGCGTGCCCTCGTGCCCGGGCGATTCGCCTTCGCTGCGGGCGATGTCGGCGATCGAGCGCAGCATGGTGGCCGTGGTGATGGGCAGTTCCACCAGCAGGCCCGCCAGACCGAAGAAGCCGCCCACCGCGCCAGTGCCGGCCACGGCCAGCTTGTGCAGGCGATTGCTGGCGCGCGCGCCCACCGCGCCTTCGCGCATCGTGCCGGCGGCGGCGCGGTAGCCGGCCTCCACGGCGCGCCGTGCGGCGCGGTTGACCAGCGCGCTGGCGCCGCCGGGCAGCTTTTTCGCCAGCAGGTATTCCATCGGCGCGCCGACGTAGTTCGACAGCTGGATCGCCAGGCCCGGCGATTCCAGCAGGGCCTTGGCGCGGGCCAGGTCGGCCAGGTCGGCCGCGTTGATGCTTTTCACCAGCGCAGTCACGGCGTCGGCCCGTGCCGGGCGGGGATCAGCGGCCGCGCAGCGTCGGGCGCGACACGCCGGCGCGCTCGATCTTGAACGGCACCACCACCGTGCCCTCGATGGCCTTGCCGCCGACCGTCTGCGGCTTGAAGCGCCAGCCGGCCAGCGACGACTTGGCGAAGCGGCGCGCTTCTTCCGGCACGTCGCCGTTGCCCGACAGGACCTCGACCGCGCCGCAGCGGCCCTTCACGCTGACCGTGCAGCTGGCCACCACCACGCCGTCCCAGGCGCTCGCGCCCGCGGCCATGTCTTCGGTGAAACGCACCTTGGTCATGCGCAGCACCAGCGGCATGTCCCTGACCTCGTCCACCGATACCGAGCCGGTTTCCGGGGTCACGGTGAGCCGCACGCGCACGCCGGTTTCGTAGGTGGCCGGCACGTCGCCGTCCAGCTTGGGCTGCATCGGACGCGCGGCAATGCGCTTGCGCAGGTTTTCCAGCAGCGCGGGCGAATAGTCGGCGGCCTGCGGGAACTCCAGCGCCTTCAGCGCGCCGGTGGCGTCGTACTTGGCGTCGGCCCAGACGGTGACTTCGTAGGGCGCGTCGGCGGCGTTGGCGCGCGGCGGCGCGGCGAGCGCGGAAAAAGCCAGCAGGCCGGCGGCAAACAGGGGGGAAAAGCGCATTCAGGACTCCGGATCGATTCGTTTCGTGCCGGCATGATGCCACGACCGCCCCGGCGCAGACCCCGGCCGGCCGCGCGGCCCACCGCGCCGCCAGCGCCGCGCGGGCATGACCATCGGACCCCGCACCAACGGCACGTTCGCGGCGTGCGCG
Organism: Lysobacteraceae bacterium; assembly: GCA_031418815.1. Taxonomy (GTDB): domain Bacteria; phylum Pseudomonadota; class Gammaproteobacteria; order Xanthomonadales; family Xanthomonadaceae; genus Arenimonas. The sequence continues at coordinate 11,038 of JANOJQ010000030.1, read as the reverse complement.
CCGGCGTCAGGCTGGCCGCACCTCCTTCCCTCCACGCCGGGCACCCGATGACTTCCGACAAAACCACCGGCCGCTGGTTCGGCGCGCTGCTGCTCACGGCCATGGTGCTGGGCATCTGGAACAACTTCGGGCTCAGCGGCCCGGTGTTCGGCGGCGACGGCTACCTCAGGAACGGCGCCGGCATGGCGTCGCTGTTCGGCGCCAGCGTGCTGTTGGGGCTTTTCACCAGCGGCCTGGGGCTGGCGGCCACGGTGATCGCGTGGCCGGTGTTCCGGCGCGCGAGTCCGGGCCTGGCGCTGGCCGCACTGATGCTCACCGGCGCCGGCTTCGCCACCACCGTGGTCGAACAGGCCAGCTTCCTGTCCCTGCTGTCGCTCAGCCAGCAGTACGCGTTGCACCCGGGCGCCGACCCGCTGCAGTTCGAGCTGCTGCGCGGCGTGGTGTCGGCGGCACGCAACGGGATCCACTTCCTGGACAAGATCGTCGGCGGCGCGTCGATGCTGCTGACCTACCTGGTGCTGTACCGCGGGCGGCTGGTGCCGCGGGTCATCGCGGCGCTGGGCGTGCCGGCGGCGCTGTCGCAGATGGTCGGCATCTCGATGGAGCTGTTCCAGCGCGACCTGCCGATGCTGATGCTGGCGCCGCTGGCCCTGGTGCAGCTGGCGCTGTGCCTGTGGCTGCTGGCGCGCGGGTTCGTGACGCCGGCGCTGAAGGCGGCGCCGTGAGTGCGCCCCTGCGCCGCGTCGGCATCCTGGTGTTCGACGACGTGGAGGTGCTCGATTTCGCCGGGCCGTTCGAAGTGTTCGCCGTGGCCGCCGAGCTGGCCGGGCAGCAGCATTTCAAGACCGTGCTGGTGGCCGGGAACGACCGCGTGTTCACCGCCGTGAACGGCCTGAAGCTGCTGCCCAACGAAACCTTCGCCCACGGCCACGCCTACGACGTGCTGGTGGTGCCGGGCGGCTTCGGCACGCGTGCGCTGGTGCACGACGCCGAGGTGATGGCGTGGGTAAAGGCGCAGGCCGCCAGTGCGGAAATCGTGATGTCGGTTTGCAGCGGCGCGCTGGTGCTGGCCACCGTCGGCCTGCTGGAAGGGCGCCGCGCCACCACCCACCGCGAGGTGATGCACGAACTGGCCGCCATCGCGCCCAACACCACCGTCGTGCAGGAGCAGCGCTTCGTGGACGAAGGCCGCGTGATCACCTGCGGCGGCATTTCCGCCGGCATCGACGGCAGCCTGCACGTGGTGCGGCGGCTGTTGGGTGACGCGGCCGCGGCGAAGACGGCCGCGTACATGGAGTACCGCGGCGGCTGAACGCCCGTCGGCGCGCCGCGTTGGCGGGCCTGCCCTTCGCGGCGTCCAGCACGAGCAGCGGAGAGCCGCGGCATCCAAACCCAGCCGCGGCGTTATCGCTTCGCCGTCGCCGGGTTCGGAGCCGTCACGTCGCGCACGGTGATGTAATGCAGGCCGTCGCGCAGCGTGGCGGTCAACAGCAGTTGGCGTTCACCGCGATACATCGCTTCCAGCGTTGACGCGTCCAAAGCAAGGACATGCTCGGCGTAGCCCAGCGCGACCAGTTGCCGCCGCATTCCGTCCAGGTCGAACCCCGGCGCGAGCGAGACGTACGCGTATTCGGCCACCGCGCCGTCCTGCCGGAACTGCGTCTGGCGCAGGGCCAGACCCTGCGGCCAAGGCTGCGGGTCGGTACCGGCCAGGGCGTTCAGAGCGCCGGTAGCGGCGTCGATGCGCTCGGTCACTGCGGGCGCGGCCGCGGCGGCGGCGGCCGTGGCCGCGGCGGCAGCCACGGCCACCGAGCGCGTCACGTCCTGGGTGGCGGAATCGATCGCGCCGTCCACCGCGCGACCAAGCGCCGCCTGCGGGTCGGCCAGGGCTTCACGCGTCCGCTCGACCGACGTCCTGGCGTCCTGCAGCGCACGCGCGGCCTCGCTGCCGGCCATCGCGCCCTTGGTTTCCTCCAGGACGCGGGCGGCCTCCTCACCCGACTGCGCAACCACGCTGGCCGTGGCGCCGGTCACCTTGTCCAGCGCCGCCGAACCCCAGTCGCTGAGCCGCCCCATGGCAAGGACCACGACCAAGACCAGGGCGACCAAGGCGAGCGTCAGTGCGCCGATGAGCCCCACCAGCAGGGTGCGGCGCGAAATCCCCGACGTGGTCATGGGTGGATACTTCGGAGGATGCCGCGGCAGAAAATGGCGATGCGCATGTCGGGTCTCGGATTCGGGTCAGCGTCAGGTTGCGGGCTGCGAACCATTCGATCAATATGATTCAATCGAGCAATAGCATCGTAAAACCCGAATGATGAACCTCAAGCACCTTCGCTATTTCTGGGCCGTAGCGCGCTTCGGCGGCGTCGCGCGGGCGGCGGAGAAGCTGTCGCTGTCGCCCCAGACCTTGAGCGGGCAGGTCGCCGAACTGCAGCTTGCGCTGGGCGTGGAGCTGCTGCGCCAGGTCGGGCGGCGCCTGGAGCTGACCGATGCAGGCCGGGTGGCGTATTCCTACGCCGATGAGATTTTCGGCCTGGTGGACGAGTTGGGCGCACAGGTCCGGGCGATGCCCAGCGGCCGCAGCCGGCTGTTCCGCGTGGGCATGACCGATGCGGTGCCGCGATCGCTGGCGTACCGGCTGCTGGCACCCCTGCTGGAGGAAGAGAACATTCGGCTGACGGCGAGCCACGAGCGGCTCGATGTCCTGCTCGCCGATCTGGCCCTGCACCGCCTGGAGTTGGTCATTGCCGACCGCCCCCTGCCCCCGGGCATCGCGGTGAAGGCCTTCAACCACGTGTTGGGCGACACGCCGATGGCGCTGTTCGCCCAGCCGGCGATGGCTCGCAGGCTGCGACCGGGTTTTCCGGCGTCGCTCGAAGGGGCCGCCATGGTGGTTCCGGGCCGCGACAGCGTCGCCCACGAGCAGCTTCGCGCCTGGCTCGAACAGCACCGCATTACCGTGCGCATCGTCGGCGAGTTCGACGACGGCGGCCTGATGAAGACCTTTGGCGCCTCTGGCGTGGGCCTTTTCCCCGCCCCACTGACGATGCGCGAGGAAATCGAACGGCGCTACGGGGTCGAACTGGTGGGTGAAATGGAGGGAGTGACCGAACGCTACTACGCCATCTCGACGCAACGGCGCGCCACCGACCCACAGGTGCTGAAAATACTGGCGTCGGCGGATCGTCTGCTGGCGAACCCGTCGTCGGTCAACGCGCGGCGTCCGTCTGCACCCAGCCCGCGTTGACCCAGCCCACCGCGCAGGCGCCGGCATAGGCCTGCGCCTCGTTCATCGGCGCGTCCACGCCGCAGTCCTGGCCCGGGCTGCGCGGATAGACGATGCCGAGCCAGGCCTCGTCGGGCGTGCCGTCGCAGACGTGGATGCCCCGTCCGTTGGCGAGGCGGTCCAGGCGCGCATGCTGCGTGCCCGGGCCCGCCCGCACCGACAGCGTGCTGCCGCCCTTGAGGCCGATGATCTTGCCCGACACCGGGCAGGCGGCCGCGTCGGCGCTGCCGCCCACCATCACCGCCATGCGGCCGTCGGCCGCGGCCGGCGGCGGCGGGCTGGCGGTCGCCATGGCGCGGGATTGGCCGCCGCGCACCCGGCAGTCCGCCGCGGTGGTGCTGATGATGCGTCCCGCGGCCAGGTAGGTGGCCTGCCGGCCCAGGCGCCGGATCTGCGGCGGCAGCTGGCACTTCACCGCCTGGGTGCCGGCGTCGTCGCTGGCCGCGGATGAATCGGCGGGCATCGGGCCCAGCAGAAACACCGCACAAAACGCCATCGCAGCGATAAGTTTCATGGTCGCCCCTCCCTGTCCTGACGCCGCCACCCTACTCCCGCCCGCAGCGGGGTGTCGGGCGATACCAGGGTCAACGCAGGCGCGGGCGCCTGACGGCCGCGAACGTACCCAGCCCCAGCGACGAGAGCACCAGCAGGCACGCCGCCACCGCAGCCACATTGAACGCAGGTTCGAAGACCCGGTTCACGGGGCCAACCACCGGCAGCGGAGCCGCGAGGAATACGAACAGCGGGACTGCCACCAGCGAAGCCAATCCCAACACGCCCGACCAGAAGGCGAGGTCCCGAACCCGCGATCCACCGCGCCGTCCCTGCAGCAGAGCAAACACGTGCACCGCAACGAGCAAGGTGGGCACCAGCAGCATCGGCAGGAAACGCATGGCTTGCTCCGAGTCAGGATGGGCGACGACCACCTTCTATCGCGATTGCGCGAGGCATGTATTCAATCGGCGTTAAACCAACGCCGCTGGCTCAGGCCGTTCGACCGCCCACCGACAGGGCCTCGAGCATCGCCGCGGTCGTGGCCTGCAGCGCCAGCGCCAGGTCGGCGGCCGAGCACGCGGCTTCGCCGTTGAGCCAGGCCACGATGGGCGACAGCAATGCGTCGGCGATGGCGTGCGTGGCCAGGCGCGGCGGCACGCGCAGGCGGGGGCCCGGGTCGCGCCTGAGCTGGCGTTCCACCACGGCCACCATCGTGGCGCGCACCGGGCGGTTGCCGGCGCCCTGGAACAGCGTGCGGGCCAGGCTGCGGTTCTGCCAGAAGTGTTCCAGCAAACCCTGCACGCGCGGCAGCGAGTGCTCGCCCAGCAGGCTGGCCAACAGCGAGAACGGACCTTCGATGCTGGCGGCCAGCAGCGCGTCCTTGCTGGCGAAATGTTCGTAGAAGGTGGAACGGCTGACGCCCGCCTTGGCCAGTACGTCGGCGATGCGGATCTCGTGGTAGCGCTGGTCCAGCACCAGCGCGTTGAACGCCTGCAGCAGCGCTTCGCGCGTGCGGCGCTTGCGGGGATCGACGGCGTCGTGGGGGGTGCTCATGGGGCGGGATTGTCACATGCGGCCCGCCGGACAGGAGGCGCCCGATGTCCGGAAAGTGCCGTGGCGCTGGCGTTATCGTGGCCTCACTTCCCCGAGGCCTCGCCATGACTCCGAATTCGCAAGCGCTCAAGATCGCCGGCGCCACCCTGGTCACGGCCAGCGCGCTGGCCGTGCTGGCCATGTCGCACCACCCCACGGCGCACGGCAGCACCGCGAACGAATGGGTGAGCGAGATGGCCCGCGTGGGTGGCCTCAGCCGCGCCGTGCATGCGGCGATGATCGCCACGGTGGTCGCGATCTGGCTGGCCCTGGACGCCTGGTCGGACACACGCGGCGGCCGCGGCCCCGTGCGCGTGGCGGCGAAGCTTTATGGCCTGGGCGCACTGGCGATGATCGGCGCCGCCCTCATCAACGGTTTCGCCGTGGACAGCCTCGCCGCGCGTGCGCTCGCCGGCGGCCTCGAAGCCATGGACGATGCCGTCCGCGTGATTCCCCTGTCCTGGGCGCTGAACCAGACGCTCGCCGGCTTCGGCGTGTTCGCGATGTGCGGCGCCATCGCCGCGTGGTCGCTGGACCTGTGGCGCGTGCCTGGCACGCTGGCGCGCGTGACGGCGGGCTACGGCCTGGTGATGGCGCTCATCGCCTGCGGGGCCTTCGCGCTGGGCCTGTTCCACCTGGACGTGAGGGGCATGGGCGCGGTGGTGCTGGCGCAGGGGCTTTGGTACGTGGGCCTGGGCGCGGTGATGTGGCGAACGGCGCGACCCGTCGCCAACCCGATTCCGGGCTGACGGGAGAGGCTTAGAACTAGTAGCAGGCTTCGTTCACCCGGTCGCCGTGCTGACGCAATCCGTCGTGGGTGACGTAGCGCAGCGGCTGGCGCCGATAGGCCGCGTCGGCCGCACGCGCGATCTGGCAGGCCGAGGAATCGCCGGGATCCTGCGATACCGTGGTCGCTCCGGGTGAATAGCCTCGGCGATTCGACGACGCGCGGTCGCTGCGCTGGGCTTGCTGCTGCAACCGCGCGCTTCTCATCCGCTCGGCGCGCGTGGCCTCGGCTTCCGGCGTGGCGTCACGCACCCACGCCTGCGTGGCGCCGGCGGGGCAAGGCTGGGACTGGAAGCTGGCGTGGCCCGCCCCATCCACGCATTTGTACAGCGCGCCCGATGAAGCGATTGGCGCAAAGCTGCGTAGCGCCTGGTAAGTCTGTGGCGCCGCGACGGCGGCAGGCAGCGGCCTGCCCTGCGGGGTCGCGGCCTCCACCGCCTCGACCTGCGAGGAGCGGCGGCTGACATTGTTCACCGTGAAAAGCAGCGCCACGAACAGCACGATGATGATCAACCAGAACCTGGTCACCCTAGCGAAGCCTGTCGGTCCAACGAGTCGGCGGCGCTTGCTACGAATGTACCCGGCGCTGCAAGCAATCGCGCCAGGAAAGTGAAAGCGACGCGTTCGATAGCGCCATATGTTGCCCCGAGTCGAAGAGTTGAGTGAGTCACGGGTTGAAATACCTCAAATCCAGAAGTCAACTCATCCCCGAAACAAAATGTTCTAACGTCAACCACGCAAAGGAGGCAGCAGCAATGGTTAGTCCAAGGCAGCTAGAAGGGAATGTCGCGGAACTCATCCACTTCCACCATTATCTCGGCAATCTGTTCAACAACCTCTTTACTATCTCGATATTGCTGCTTCCAAGCAGCAATTCTGGCAACGACACGCGCCTCCCTTTCACCAGTCATCTCTGATGCTTCGCTGATGAATATTTGCCTTGAGATTGCTATCGACTGCTTATCCTTCCCAAATACTATCGTTCGAATGTGAGCATTGACCCATTGTGCAACGTTCTCAGCCTGCAAGTAGGGTCCGATACCTTTCCAGAGCGTGAGAGCGGACTTAGAAAGCTCCTGCTTTGAGGGAGGTACACCAAGAAGTTTCGCGACGACAATTTGGCGGTCCTTGTCGGCAAGCAGACCTATATCTCCCGAAAGGAAAAAGGCACGCAGATACCGCTCTACATAGTCCCCATCAGCTTCTCTAATTACCGACACTGCGCGCTGCGCAACCTGCCGCCTAAGCACCTCGTCCGCTGAGTCCAGGGTAGACCTAAATGCGGCACAGAGGCGGTCTTCATCTCCAGAGAAGTCTTGATTTGCGCGCTCATGCTCTGGAGGAATCAGATCCAGCAGAAGGCGCCGCTTCTCGGAGGAAGACACCTCTTCAAGCAAATGCTTCAGGATGACGCCGACGTTCTCATCCCGAACGATTTTTGACAGCACTTGCTCTGCAGTTAAGCCGACAACTGCACGCCTCTTCTTTGCAACCTCATCGGCAATCATGTCTACAAGAGCAATAGCCACGGCCGCCGTCGACTGATTAGGGAGGGATTCTGCAAGGCGCACCGCCCTCCCAGGGTGAATTAGGTTTCTGTACGAGCGAATCACGCTACATAGGTCAGCGGTCCGCTCAGTAAGCACCCCGGCAGTTCGACATGCCACAACCGCCTCGGACAAGTCCATCTTTAAAGGATCTTTCCCTGCCTGGGAGGGCAACGCCTGCAGCGTATCAACAAGCAACGCCTCGACTATGCTCCCAGCAAGAACATGGACACATTTCCAGCTTGTCGAGCGCTGTGACTGCTGGAGCTCCGCGTAATCTGATTCAAGCGAAGCTCGAAGCTCATCTCCAACTATGTAGTCGAAGCTCAACACTACCTCACGTACTCAGCCGCACTTGCTGTAGCCGCAATTCAGGCAAGTCGCACAGCCATCCATGATCACCGTGGCCTTGGTATTGCACTTGAAGCACATCGTCGCGCTGGGCGGGAAAGAGGCGCCGTCGCCGGTGACCTGCACCGCCTCGTCAGCGCGGTTTGCGCTGTCGGTGCCGGCTCCGGCGACGTCGCCGCTCAAACTGCTGGATTCAGACTTTTTTTTTGCGCGGTTCTCGTACGCCGCGCGCTTCTCGGCGATCAGCTGGCGCTGGGCGTCGCTGAGCTCCGGGTCGATGATCATGCCGATGGACTTGAGGTGTTCCTCCACCACGGAGCCGATCTCGGCCACGATGGACGGCATGTAGACGCCGCCGGCCTTGAAGTAGCCGCCGCGCGGGTCGAACACCGCCTTCATCTCGTCCACCAGGAAGGTGACGTCGCCGCCCTTGCGGAACACGGCGCTCATGATGCGGGTCAGGGCCACGATCCACTGGAAGTGGTCCATGTTCTTGGAGTTGATGAACACTTCGAACGGCCGACGCAGTTCGTGTTCGGTGCCCGGGTTGAGCACGATGTCGTTGATGGTGACGTACATGGCGTGCTCGACCAGCGGCGACTTGATCTTGTAGGTGCTGCCGATCAGCACTTCGGGCCGCTCGACCTTCTCGTGCATCTGGATGATGTCGGCGCCGGCGAACTCGACGACGGCGGCCACGGGCGCGGCGACGGGCGCGGCGGCTTCCTTGGCTTTGTCCTCGGGCTTCTGGACGCTGTAGCTCTTGATTTTCTTGCTGATCTTGATGGTCATGCTTTTTTCTTTGTGCTTATCGGATTCGGAGGGGTTTCGCCCGGAGCCCCGCGCCGCACAGCGGCGGGGGGACGGGGTGTCACATCGGGACAGCCTCAGGCTTTAGCGCTTCCTGGCAACCTTTCGGGCGGTCGTCTTGCGGGCCGCCGGCTTCTTGGCGACCTTCTTCGCGGCCGCCTTCTTGGCGGCCGGCTTCTTGCGGGCCGGCGCCTTCTTGGCAGCGGCCTTCTTCGGTGCAGCCTTTTTCACGGCCCTCTTGACGGCCTTCTTGGCCGCGGTGGCTTTCCTCGCGACAGTCTTCTTCGCGGCGCCCACCTTCTTCTTCACGGCAGCCTTCTTGGCGGCCACTTTCCTGGTCGCCTTCTTGGCGGCCTTCTTGGTGGCCGTCTTGGCGCCGCCGACCGAAGCCTTGACCGCCTTCACCGCCGCCGCCGCCTTCTTCTTGGCGCCGGCCACGGCCTTCTTGACCGCCTTGCCGGTGTCGGAACGCTCGGCCTTCTTGATCTCGGCCTTGGCGCGCTTGATCGCCGGGGCCGCCTTCTTCTTGGCGGCCTTCATCACTTTGTTGGCCTGGTCGGCGATGGCGCCGCCGATTTCAGAGGCCTTGTCGCTGACGCTTCCAGCGGCACTGGAAATGGCCGCCGTGACACCGTTGCCGTTACTCATACCGCTCTCCTCGTCGATGAAACCGCGGCGTTTGCCGCGGGCCTTGCCAACTTACCGCGAACCGGGCCCAAGTGCGCGCACCGCGGCGCGCGCGTTCAGGCTTCAGAACTTGCCGTAGTAGCCTTCCTTGAGCGCGTCGAACAGGTTGGCGGCGCTGTGCAGTTCGCCGTCGTACTCGATTTCGTCGTTGCCCTTGGCTTCCACCATCGTGCCGTCCTCGAGTTCGAAGCGGTAGGTGGTGTTCTCCAGGTCCGACTCCTTCACCAGCACGCCCTGGAAGGCGGCCGGGTTGAAGCGGAAGGTGGTGCAGCCCTTGAGGCCCATCTTGTGGGCGTAGGTGTAGATGTCCTTGAAGTCCTCGTACGGGTAATCCGTGGGGACGTTGGCGGTCTTGGAAATGGACGAATCGATCCACTTCTGGCTGGCCGCCTGGATGTCCACGTGCGCCTTGGGCGTAATGTCGTCGGCCGCGATGAAGTAGTCCGGCAGGCGGGTGGCTTCGTCGGTGCTGTAGGGCATGGCGTCGGCGTTCACCAGGGTGCGGTAGGCCAGCAGCTCGTAGCTGAAGACCTCGACCTTTTCCTTGGACTTCTTGCCTTCGCGGATCACGTTGCGGCTGTAGTGGTGGGCAAACGACGGCTCGATGCCGTTGCTGGCGTTGTTGGCCAGGCTCAGCGAGATGGTGCCGGTGGGCGCGATGGAGCTGTGGTGGGTGAAGCGGGCGCCGGCCTCGGCCAGCTCGGCCACCAGCTCGGGCGCCACTTCGGCCACGCGCTGCATGTAGCGCGAGTACTTGGCGTGCAGCTGGCGGCCCTTGATCACCTGGCCGACCTGCCAGCCGTCGGTCTTCATTTCCGGGCGCTTGCGCAGCATCTCGGCGGTGACGGTGAAGTCCTCGTCCATGATCGGGGCCGGGCCCTTTTCCTTGCCCAGGGCCAGCGCCACTTCCCAGCCGGCCACGGCCATGTCGCGGCTCACCTGCTCGGTGAACGCCACCGATTCGGCCTCGCCGTACTTCATGCGCAGCATGGTGACCGTGCTGCCCAGGCCCAGGAAGCCCATGCCGTGGCGGCGCTTGCGCATGATCTCGTTGCGCTGCTGTTCCAGCGGCAGGCCGTTGATCTCCACCACGTTGTCGAGCATGCGGGTGAACACACGCACCACTTCCTTGTATTCCTCCCAGTCGAAGCGCGCCTGGTCGGTGAACGGGTCGCGCACGAAGTTGGTGAGGTTGATCGAGCCCAGCAGGCAGGCGCCGTAGGGCGGCAGCGGCTGCTCGCCGCAGGGGTTGGTGGCGCGGATGTTCTCGCACCACCAGTTGTTGTTCATCTCGTTGACGCGGTCAATGAGGATGAAGCCCGGCTCGGCGAAGTCATACGTGGAGGCCATGATGCGGTTCCACAGCATCTGGGCGCGGATGTGGCCGTAGATCTTGCAGGCCACCATGCCGTCGTCGCGGGTGACGTAGTTGTTGCTGTGCGGCCAGTCGCGCCAGATCACCTGGGTGGGGTCGTCGAGGTCGACCTCGTTGCGTTCCTTGATGTTCACCGGGAACACCAGCGGCCAGTCGGTGTCCTGCTCGACCGCCTGCATGAACTCGTCGGTGACCAGCAGCGAGAGGTTGAACTGGCGCAGGCGCCCGTCCTCGCGCTTGGCGCCGATGAATTCCTTCACGTCCGGGTGGCTGACGTCGAAGGTGCCCATCTGGGCGCCGCGGCGGCCGCCGGCCGAGCTGACGGTGAAGCACATCTTGTCGTAGATATCCATGAACGACAGCGGGCCCGACGTGTAGGCGCCGGCGCCGGACACGTAGGCGCCGCGCGGGCGCAGCGTCGAGAACTCGTAGCCGATGCCGCAGCCGGCCTTCAGCGTGAGCCCAGCCTCATGGACCTTGCCAAGGATGTCGTCCATCGAGTCACGGATGGTGCCGGACACGGTGCAGTTGATCGTGGAGGTGGCAGGCTTGTGTTCCTGCGCGCCCGCGTTCGACGTCACGCGCCCCGCTGGAATGGCGCCACGG
>JANOJQ010000029.1:0-50007 GCA_031418815.1 Lysobacteraceae bacterium | reverse complement strand
CGTCCGAGGTGGCGAAGTTGGTGCCCACGGTCTGGGCGCTGGCGGCGCTCAGGGTCACGGTGAACACCGCATTCACCGTGCCGGCGTTGCCTTCAAGCACGGTCACGTCGTTGATGGACAGGCTGGGCAGCGGGTCGTCGTTGACGATGGTGCCCACGCCCTGGCCGTCGACGACGACGGCACCGGTCACGTTGGTGACGTTGACGAAGTAGGTTTCGGACGGCTCGTTGAGCACGTCGCCGTTGACCTGCACGGTGAAGGTGTAGGTGCTGCTGCCGGCCGGGATGGTCTGGCCGGTGATCGTGCTGGCGACGTAATCGACGCCCGCCGTGGCGGTGCCGTTGGCGGTGGCGATGTCGAAGCCGACGCCGCCCGGACCCGCGGGCGCACTGAGGCTCACCGTGAAGGTGAAGTTGGTGATGCCCGCGTTGCCTTCCGATGCGGTGACATCGTTGATCGTCAGGTTGGGCAGGTCGTCGTTGAGGATCGTGCCGGTGGCGCTGGCCGGGACACCGACCGTGTAGCCCGCGCCGGCCGACAGCGTCAGGGTGGCGGTTTCGTCGGCTTCGTTGGCGGCGTCGGCGGTTGGATTGACCGTGATCGTGCCGGTGGTGTTGCCGGCCGGGATGACCAGCGGCGAAGTGATCGTCGCGTAGTCGGTGCCGTTGGTCGCGGTACCGCCCACGGTGAAGTTCACCGACGTGGCGCTGACCGAGGCCTGGTCGAGCGTGACGGTGTAGACCAGGTTGGTGGCGCCGTCCTCGGCCACGGCGGCGGGTGCGACGGCGATGCTGGCAGACGGCACGTCGTCATTGAGGAGGGTGCCGGTGGCGCTGGCCGGCGCTCCGACCGTGTAGCCGGCGCCGGCGGCGGCCGTGAGCGTGACGGTTTCATCGGCTTCGACGGTGCCGTCGACGCTCGGGTTGATGGTGATCGTGGCCGTGGTGGCACCGCCCGGGATGACCAGCGTGGCGACGCCGCCGGTGTAATCCGTGCCGGCGGTCGCGGTACCGGTGGTGGTGATGTTGACCGTCGTGGGCGAGGAGAGGTTGAGGCTGCGGGTGACGGTGTAGGTCAGGTTGGTCGCGCCGTCCTCGGACACCGACGCCGGGGCCACCGCGATGGACACCGACGGCGGCGGGCTGACGGTCAGGGTGAAGGGCTCAAGCTCGAAGTAGCTGCCCGGGCCGGTGCTGAAGTCGGTGACGCGCAGCGTGACCGGGTAGTTGCCCGACGCCGCAGCCGTGGTGCCGCTGACCACGCCGGCACTGGAGATGCTGATGCCCGCCGGGAAGGTGCCGGTTTCAAGCAGGTAGGTGTGCGGGGCAACGCCACCGGTGGTGGACAGCGCCTGCGAGAAGGCCACGCCCTGGATGGCGGTGGCGCTGGCCGGCACGAGTGTGAGCGTGGGGTTCTGCACGGTGCCGCTGTAGCTCTTGATCGCGAACGCGGCGAGCGAGTCCTGCGAGCGCACGCTGAAGCTGTAGCCACCGCGCTGGGTCGGCGTGCCGGACACCACGCCGCCAGAGTTGAGGGAGGTGCCCACCGGAAGGGTGCCGGCGCTCAGGCTGTAGGTGTAGGGTGCCGTGCCGCCTGTTGAGGTCAGGGTCTGGGTGAAGGGTGTGCCGGCCGTCAAGGTGGGCAACGAGGCGGGGCTCACCACGATGCTCGACGTCGGCGCCGATATCGTCACGTTCACCGTGATGAAGTCGCTGTTGTCGTCAAGGACCACGAACTGGTCGGTGCCGCCCCCGGCGGGCGTGCTGTTGTTGTGGTTGTAGTTGTAGCTGTCTACCGGCGGGACATCACCCTCGGTGGCCGTGCCGTGCACCGGAGGGGTGGAAACGACGCCCAGGCCGAAGAAATGGCAGGCCGACAGGTCCACATTGACCGAGCCGCCGAAGGGGACGGCGACGTTGCGCGTGTCGCAGCCCGGATAGGTCGAGGGCAACCCGACCGCCGCGGCCATCGAGGCCCAGAACAGCCCCATCAGCAGCGTTAGCCACGCCAGCGCCCGCAGCCGGTTGGCTGGCCGGCGGGCGGATGCGCCCGTTGAACCCTTCGGTGTCTGACGCATTGCCTAGCTCCCCTTTGGATGCCCCGAAATGCCAGTGACGAGGTCACGGCCAGCTTGGGGGTCAACGCAGACGCCCCTGCCAAGCGGCCACATTAATCCGCGGCCCGCCCGGGCGCCAGAGCAAGGCTTCACGAGATGGGGGGGGGCGGGCTTGTATTGGCTCCGTCGTGGCGTCACAGTGGCTTCCGGGGACGGCAGGGCGGCGCCAGTGGATGCGCGGCCGCGGCCAGTGCACAGGCAGGGGAGAGGACCAATGAGTGAGTTCTTCATCGGCCAGGTAATGATGGCCGGCTTCAATTTCGCACCGAGGTTCTTCGCGCAGTGCAACGGCCAGCTGCTGCCGATCAACCAGAACCAGGCGCTGTTCTCGCTGCTGGGCACGCAGTACGGCGGCAACGGCACCACCAACTTTGCGCTGCCGAACCTGCAAAGCCGCACGGCTATCGGCTATGCCTCTTCGGTGGACCCGGGCTGGCAGCCGCCCCCGGTGCAGATTGGCCAGGCGGCCGGGGTCGAGACCGTCCCGCTGCTGGCCACCAACCTGCCCGGACACGCGCACACCGCCAACGCCACCACGGCCAACGGCACCACGCGCAACCCCAACAACGCCATCTATGCCAACACCAGCGCGGCGCTGCACGGGCCGGCCACGGGCGCGCCGGTGCCGCTCAACGCCAACACCGTGCTTTCCGCCGGCGGCAACCAGCCGCACCCCAACGTGCAGCCTTACCTGACGATCAACTTCTGCATCGCGCTGAGCGGGATCTTCCCGTCGCGGAATTGAACCCGTCCCACGTACCCGCTGCGCCGGCCAGGCGCGCAACCAAGCCATGCACCATCGGAGCCCAGCCCCATGAGCACACCTTTCGTCGGTGAAATCCGCATGTTCTCCTTCGGATTCCGCGGCGCGCCCAACGGCTGGCAGGCCTGCGATGGAAGCCTGCTGGCGATTTCGGAGTTCGACACGCTGTTCGCGCTGATCGGCACCACTTACGGCGGCGACGGCCAGACCACCTTCGCCGTGCCCGACCTGCGCGGGCGCGTGCCGGTGCACCAGGGCACCGGGCCCGGGCTGAGCACCTACGTCATTGGCCAGCGGGCGGGTACCGAAACCGTGACCGTGCTGCCGACGCAGATGCCGGCGCACACGCACACGGCGGTGGCCACCACCGCGGCGGCGACCACGGGCATGCCGGGCAACACCGTCATCCCCGGCGCGGTCTCAAGCCAGACGATGTACGTCACCGACACCACCGGCGCCACGCCCTTCGCGCTGTCGGCGCAGTCCACCAGCATCGCCGGCGGCTCGCAGCCGCACGAAAACTGCATGCCCACGCTGACGGTGCAGTACTGCATCGCCGTGTTCGGCATCTTCCCGTCGCAGGCCTGACGCCAACACTGGAGCGCCACACCATGACCCAGCCCTTCATCGGCGAAATCCAGATGTTTGGATTCAACTTCAACCCGCGCGGGTGGGCGTTCTGCAACGGCGCCACGCTGCCGATCGCGCAGAACACCGCGCTGTTCTCGCTGCTGGGCACCACCTACGGCGGCAACGGCCAGAGCACCTTCCAGTTGCCCAACTTCGCCGGGCGCGCCGGCAACCAGCAGGGCTCGGGGCCGTTGCTCTCGCCGCGCACCATGGGCGAGGCCTTCGGCGTCAACGCGGTCACGCTCTTGAGCACCCAGATTCCCGCGCACACCCACCAGTTCAGGCTTTACGCGCAGAACAACGTCGCGTTCCGCGCTGGCTCGCCTTCGCCCAACAACGCGCTGTCGGTGTCGTCGCTGGCTACCGCCACCTCGTTCCTGCCGGCCGGGGCGCCCAACACCACGTTCGCGCCGCAGATGATCCAGCCCAGCGCGGGCGGCGGCCAGCCGCACGAGAACCAGCAGCCCTACCTGGGCGTGAACTTCTGCATCGCGCTGCAGGGCATCTACCCCTCGTTCCCCTGAGCGCATGGGCGGGCTTCCCCCGTTCCCCGCGGCGTCAGGCGCGGGCCCGGAGTTTCCCGCCCTGCTCGCTGCGCGCGGCTTCTCGTGGCGGCGTGCCGTGCAGGCCGATTTCCCGCGCTTGCAGCAGGTCTACGCCGACAGCCGCGACCAGGAAATGGCGGGCGTGCCCTGGCCGGACGAAGCCAAGCGCAGTTTCCTGGACCAGCAGTTCGCACTGCAGCACCAGCACTTCATCGCGCAGTTCGCCGAGGCCGATTTCCTGGTGATCGAACACCAGGGCCTGGTGCAGGGGCGCTACTACCTGCTCAGGACCGCGCCGGACCATCTGATCGTCGACATCAGCCTGGCGGCGGCCCACCGCGGCCACGGCCTGGGCCGTGCCTTGATCGAAGCCTCGCAGGCGCAAGCCAGTGCGCAGGGGCGGGGCATGGCCCTGCACGTGGTCAAGTCGAACCTGCGTGCGCGACGGCTGTACGACCGGCTGGGCTTCGTCCCGTGCGACGGCGGCACGGACACCCACCAGCGGATGCGCTGGCCGGCTAGTTGAACACCGCCTGGTAGAGGAAACCTTCGCGCTCGCGCGCGATGGGCACCAGGAAGATGCCGATGGTTCCCACCCGGGGGTGGCGCATCTGGTAGGTCTGCTGCGGGAACAGCAGCGCGGCGCCATTGCGGAACAGCAGCGAGAACGGCGCCCGGGCCTGGCCCGGCGCGGCGGCGCCGAGCGGCCGCGCCTCGACCAGCACGAACTCGATGTCGCCGTCGTTGAGTGCGGCATGGAAGGTTTCGCTCACGCAGCCGGCGAAGTGGTCCAGCGTCATCAGTTCCATGCATCAACTCCCCGGGGCGAACGATAGTTTATTCAATGGCGCCGCCCGCGTGGCGGCCTCCACCATCGCCTGCTCCTGGGCCGTGAGGCTGGCGGGCTCGATGTAGCCGGTGTGGCCGTGCCGGGTGTCCAGGCCCTGGGTGAGGTTGTTGATGCGCCGGTCGAGGACGCGCGGGTCGATGGCGCGTATGCCCAGGAAGTCCTGCAGGCGGGCCAGGGCCGGCGCGGGTTCGGCCACCAGTGCGTCGAACGACAGCACCAGCACCGGATGCGCTTGCTGCCACTGCTGCATGAAGGCCACGCCCTGGGCCCACTGGCTGCAGAACGCCTGCAGGTCCTGTGCGTCGGCGATGGCGCCCCAGGCCTTGGCCGAGCGTGCGGTGTCGGCCAGGTTGCGCACCAGGAACACCACGCGCGTGCCGGGCAGGTGGTCGAACAGCTGGCGCACCAGGTGCGGCGGCCAGCCCGGGTACTTGAAGCCCCAGACCGGGCGTCCGATGGACTCGGCGTGCCGCCGGCAGTACGCCAGGCCGGCGAAGGCGCCCTCGTGCAAAGCCTCGAGGTAGCCGTCGATTCCCGGCATCAGGTCGGGGATCCAGTCGTCGCCGTCGCCGGCCACGACCCGGTCCAGGCTGTCGGTGAAGCGCTGCCGCGAATGCCCGTACACCAGCCGGCGCGACGAGGAGATCTGCAGCTGCAGGTCGAGATCCTTGCCGATTTCCTCGCCGTAGATCAGCGCGTCGGGCGACGAACACAGCAGCCGCTGCAGCAGCGTGGTGCCCGAGCGCACCGTCGGCGAGGTGACCAGTACCGGCGCCAACCCGCGCAACGTCGTGGCGTGCGCGGGCCGGGGTGTCAGGCTTTCGCCAGCGCCAGCACTTCGGCCGCCGCGCGCAGGCCTGACAGCGCCGCGCCTTCCATGAAGCCCTGCCACTCGTAGAAGCTGCTGGTGTGCTCGCCGGCGAACAGCAGGTTGCCGACCGGCTTGGCTTCGTTGTGCGCCATCGTGGTGAAGTAGCCCGGGCGGTTGCAGCTCTGGGAGCCCTTGCTGAAGGGATTGCTGGTCCAGTTCTCGGCGTAGGCCAGCACGTTGCCGGCACCGTCGCGCGACGCGGCCGCCAGTGCACCGGGCAGGGCCTGGTCGAGGTGGCCGAGGAAACCGGCAGCGTCGGCCTGCACCGTGGCCGGACCGATGGCGCGCGCCTGCACGCCGCCGACATGGCTGGCCAGCACGGCGTGGCCGCCGGTGGCGCGGCTGGGGTTGGCTTCCCAGGTGGCCTGCATCAGGCTGCGGTCGCTGAAGCCGGTGCCGTTGAGGCCGTGGCGCGACTTCCAGACCGGCTCGTTGAAGCCCACCAGCACCTTGCTGTGGTCGCCCATGTCGGTGCCCTTGATGGCCAGGGTCTTCCACGCCGGAAGCTGCAGGCTTGCGTGCAGTTCGACGTCGCGCAGCACGCTGAAGGGCAGCGTCATCACCACCGCATGGTGCTCGGTGTCGACCGTGCGGCCGCCAACGTCGAAGGTGAGGCGCAGGATGCCGCTGGCGAGCTTGCGCATCGCCACCAGGCGATGGCCCAGGATGGCCGGCGTGGGCAGGCGCGAGGCCAGGCCGCTGGTGATGCGGTCGTTGCCGTCCGCCACCCGCAGCAGCTCACCGCTGCCGACGCCGAACGGCGCCTGCTTGCTGCGCTTGTCGCCGTAGATGAAGCGCAGGAAGCTGATCGAGCTGAGCTGGTCGATGCTGGCGCCGTACTCGGCCAGGTAGGCACTGGCGATGACCTGCTTGAGCAGTGGGCCGGCGCCGTGCAGCGTCAGGTACTCGTCCAGGCTCATGAAATCGAACAGCTGGTCGCTTTCGTTGAAGCGATCGGCCGTGGGGTAGCTCAGCGTGCCGAGGTCTTCGCGGATGGACGCTGCGAACTCGCGGTATTCCGCCACCACCTGCGCCTCGGAATGCATCTGGCCACCGAAGTGGTAGAAAGCCTTGCCCGGGAAAGTGCTGTAGTCCTCGAGTTCCAGGCCCAGTTCACGCGCGTAGCCAACCATGGTGTTGTGCGCGGAGCTGATGAATTCGCCGCCGCGCTCGACCACCTGGCCCGGGAAGACGTCGCGCAGGCTGGCCACGCGGCCGCCGACGCGCTCGGAGCCTTCGTAGACTCGGGCATGGATGCCCAGCCGCGCCAGTTCGTTGGCGCAGCCCAGCCCGGCCAGGCCGGCACCCACCACGGCGACGTTGCCGGAGTAGCGCCGGCCGATCGGCGTGATCCTGGACTTGCCCATGGCCGCCATCGCACCGGGCGTCACCGCCCAGGCCGCGGCAGTCGCGGTGGCCGCGACGGCGCCCTTGGCGAAATTGCGCCGGCTGGGCTTGTCGACCCCATCGTGGCCGATGGCCTCGTGCGGGTTTTCGCCGGTCTGCTCGCAACGCTCGGCCAGGCGCGCCAGGCGCAGCAGGCGGGCCATCATTCCACTGCGGCTCATAGACGCTCCATCCCCTGTTTATTGCCGCTACATATAGCGCTTTCACCGGGCCCCCACAAGTCGAACGCGGGTGCGCGACGGCTGGCTTCCGCAAGTCCGCAAGGTCTGTCCGCACGGCCTGTGCGGCCGGCCCGGCGCGCGGCTAGGGAAGGTCGTCGTTGACCAGGATGGCGCTGGCGGCGGCAGGCTCGCCCACGCTGTATCCGGCGCCAGGCGCGATGGTCAGCACGAGCGTTTCGTCCGGTTCGGCGACCTCGTCCGGCAGCGTGCGCACCACGACGGTTGCCGAGGTGGCGCCGGCCGGAATGGTGGCTCGCGGCACGCCGCGCAGCCGCGCCGTGCCCGAGGCGGCCAGGTCCACCGCCGTGGCCGTGCCCAGGGCGGCGCTGCGGGTGACGGTGAACCGCAGTCGGGTCGGATCGTCCTCGGCCACGGCCGCCGGCGCGACCGCGATCCAGACCAGCGGCGCGGTGCCGTCCGACACGTCCAGGATCAGCGGTTCGAGCTCGAAGTGGGAGCCCGTGCCGGCGCTTGCGTCGGTGATGCGCAGCGTGACGGCGTGGCGGCCGGGCGAAACGGCGGTGGTGCCGCTGAGCACGCCGGTGTTGGACAGGCGTAGGCCGTCGGGCAGGCCGGGGCCGGCCTCGAGTTGGAAACGATGCGGCGCCACGCCGCCCTGCACCGCCAACGGCAGCGTGAGCGCAACGCCCCGGGTCACCATCGCCCGCGTCGGCACCAGGGCCATCGGCGCCGGCTGCACGCTGCCGCCGTAGGCCTGGGTCGCCGCGGCACCGGCCGCGTCCTTCGCGCGCACGCTGAAGCCGAACTCCGAGCGCTGGGTCGGCGTGCCGGACAGCACGCCGTCGGCCGCCAGCGACAGGCCCGGCGGCAGCGTGCCGGCGGCCAGGGCGTAGGTGTAGGGCGCACGGCCGCCGCTGGCTTCCAGCGCCTGCCGGTAGGCCCCGCCGGCGCGCATCGCCGGCAGCGCGGACGGCGACATGCGGATCGCCGACGTGCGCGCCGGGACGCTGACCCGCACGGTGATGCTGTCGCTGTTGTCGTCCAGCACCACGAACGTGTCGGTGCCGCCCTCGGCCGGGCCGGCGCCGCCGTGGGTGTAGACGTAGCTGTCCACCGGGGCGGAATCGCCGGGCGCCGTGGTGCCGTGCGCCGGCGGGCGCGACACCACGCCCAGCCCAAAGGAATGGCAGCCGCTGAGGTCGATCTTGACGCTGCCGCCCCAGGCCACCGTGGCGGTGCGCGTGGCGCAGCCGGGATAAGTCGAGGGCTGGCCAACGGCGAGCGACGACGACGTCCACAGCAGGGCGGGCAGCAGGACCCCGGCGGACAGTCGCGTTGACCGGGGGGTGTGGTTGGGCGACGTCATGGCGTGGTTTCCCCGTGGTTTGGTGGCGTCAGTCGCCGCGCTCGCGCGCAATCGCGCGCCAGCCGATGTCGTGGCGATGGAACTCGCCGTCCCAGTCTATGTTGGCCACGGCCAGGTAGGCGCGCTGCTGTGCTTCGGCCACGGTTTCGCCCAGGGCGCAGGCGCACAGCACGCGGCCGCCGGCGGTGACCACCTTGCCGTCCCTGAGCGCCGTGCCGCCGTGGAATATCTTGGCGCCGTAGCCGGGGTTGGCGCCCAGGCCGCTGATGGCGTCGCCCATGCGCGGGGTGCCCGGGTAGTTGTCGGCGGCCATCACCACGCCCAGGCTCGGGCGCGCGTCCCAGTCGGCCTGCACTTCGTGCAGGCGGCCGTCGATGGCCGCGTCCACCAGGTCCATCAGGTCGCTGCGCAGGCGCAGCATCACCGGCTGGGTTTCCGGGTCGCCGAAGCGCACGTTGTATTCGATCACCTTGGGCGCGCCGTCGGCCGAGATCATCAGGCCCGCGTAGAGGAAGCCGGTGAACGGGATGCCGTCGGCGATCATGCCGCGCACGGTGGGCTCCACCACTTCGCGCATCACCCGCTCGTGCACCTCCGGGGTCACCACCGGGGCGGGTGAATAGGCGCCCATGCCGCCGGTGTTGGGGCCGGTGTCGCCGTCGCCCACGCGCTTGTGGTCCTGCGAGGTGGCCATGGGCAGGGCGGTGCGGCCGTCCACCATGGAGATGAAGCTGGCCTCTTCGCCCTGCAGGAATTCTTCGATCACCACGCGTGCGCCGGCCTCGCCAAAGGCGTCGCCTTCGAGCATGTGGACGATGGCGGCCTCGGCTTCCTCCACCGTCATCGCCACCACCACGCCCTTGCCCGAGGCCAGGCCGTCGGCCTTGATGACGATCGGCGCGCCGTGGTCGCGCACGTGCTGCAGCGCCAGCGCCACGTCCTCGAACACCGCGTAGTAGGCGGTCGGGATGTTGTGGCGGGCCAGGAAGTCCTTGGCGTAGGCCTTGCTGCCCTCGAGCTGCGCGGCGGCGGCGCTGGGCCCGAAGATGCGCCGGCCGGCGGCGCGGAAGGCGTCCACCACGCCCTGCACCAGGGGCGCCTCGGGGCCGACCACGGTGACCGCGATGCCTTCGTCGGCGGCCAGCTGCAGCAGGCCTTCGATGTTGGTGGCGTTGACCGCCACGTTGCGGCAGCGCGCTTCGGTGGCGGTGCCGGCATTGCCCGGTGCCACCAGCACTTCGCTCACGCGCGGGGATTGCGACAGCTTCCAGGCCAGCGCGTGTTCGCGGCCGCCGGATCCGATGACGAGGACTTTCATGAGGTGGCGCCCTGTGTGGTCGCCGGCACGCCTAGGCGCCCGGCACGCCCGCCTGGCAATCGCTTGCGGCGAGCGTGATGTCGAAGAAAAGCCGACCCTGCGTATCGAGGTAGCGGCGGCGAAGGGTGACGCCTTGGTCGATGAGTGCGCGCACGTCGCGGTTGGCGCAGAAGGGCAGCATCAGCGCCTTCTCGTCGCGGCGGGCCTGTTCGAAGCGGAGCTTGTCGCGCGCTGCCGCGTCCAGGCCGATCCTGGTGCTGCGGATGACCATGACGATCTGCGTGCCTTCCAGCGCCGCCGACTCCAGCACCAGGCCATTGCCGTAGTCGCGCGGCAGGCCGCGCTGGAACTCCGCCACCACGGCGCGGCTGGCCAGTTCGACCGGACCGACCGGGGGCACGCGCAGGTAAATCCAAACGGCGGCGGCGATCACGGCGCCTCCCAGCGCCAGCACCAGCCAGGCGAGCCACGGCAGGCCGCGGCGCTTCGAAGGGGTGGACTTGGTGCTGGCGGGCTGGCGTGGCATCGGCGTTGGCTCAGTGGCGGAAGTGGCGGCGGCCGGTGAACACCATCGCCATGCCGGCTTCGTCGGCCGCGGCGATGGTTTCGGCGTCGCGCATCGAGCCGCCCGGCTGGATCACCGCGGCGATGCCGGCCTGCGCGGCGGCGTCGATGCCGTCGCGGAACGGGAAGAAGGCATCCGACGCCATCACCGAGCCCGGCACCGCCAGCCCGGCTTCGGCGGCCTTGATGCCGGCGATCTTGGCGCTGACCACGCGGCTCATCTGGCCGGCGCCGATGCCGATGGTCTGCAGGTCGCGGGCGTAGACGATGGCGTTGGACTTGACGTACATCGCCACCTTCCAGGCGAACAGCAGGTCGCGCAGCTGCGCCTCGCTGGGCGCGACCTTCGAGACGACCTTCAGGTCGGCGGCGCCGAGCGCGTCGGTGTCGGCGTCCTGCACCAGCAGGCCGCCGGCGATGCGCTTGTATTCCAGGCCGCTGCTGGCGCGCAGATCGCCGCAGGCCAGCACGCGCACGTTCGCCTTCTTGGCGAAGTGCGGCAGCGCGTCGGCAGCGATGGACGGCGCGATCACCACTTCGACGAACTGGCGCTTGAGGATTTCGGCGGCGGTGGCGGCGTCGAGCTCGCGATTGAAGGCAATGATGCCGCCGAAAGCCGAGGTGGGGTCCACCGCGAAGGCGCGGTCGTAGGCCGTCATCAGGTCGGCCGCCACGGCCACGCCGCAGGGGTTGGCGTGCTTGACGATGACGCAGGCCGGGGCGTCGAAGGCCTTCACGCATTCCAGCGCGGCGTCGGCGTCGGCCAGGTTGTTGTAGGAGAGCTCCTTGCCCTGCAGGAAGCGCGCGGTGGCGACGATGCCCTGCGGCGCGTTCCTCTCGACGTACAGCGCGCCGCGCTGGTGCGGGTTTTCGCCGTAGCGCAGCGACGAGGCCAGGCCCAGCGACAGGTTGAAGGTGTGCGGCCAGGCTTCCGGCGTTTCCGGGTCCGCCGCCGCCGCTCCCCGCATCCGTGCTTCACGCGGCACTTGGGCATCCTGCCCGGCGCGCGGCGACAGCCACTGGGTGATCTGGCCGTCGTAGGCGCTGGTGTGGGCGTAGGCCTTGGCCGCGAAGGCGCGGCGCTGCGCGAGCGAGGTGCCGCCGGCCTGCAGGGATTCGAGCAGGGCGGCGTAGTCGGCCGGATCCACCAGCACGCTGGTGCGGGCATGGTTCTTGGCGGCGGCGCGCAGCATGGCGGGGCCGCCGATGTCGATGTTCTCGATGGCCTCGTCGTAGCTGCAGCCGGGCTGCGCCACGGTGGCTTCGAAGGGGTAGAGGTTCACCACCAGCAGGTCGATCGGGGCGATGCCGTGCTGGGCCATCACCGCGTCGTCCACGCCGGTGCGGCCCAGCAGGCCGCCGTGGATCTTCGGGTGCAGGGTCTTTACCCGGCCGTCCATGATCTCGGGGAAGCCGGTGACGTCGCTGACGTCGGTGACCGCGATGCCGGCCTCGCGCAGGGCCTTGGCGGTGCCGCCGGTGGACAGCAGGTCGACGCCCAGGGCGGCCAGGCCGCGGGCCAGGTCGACCACGCCGGTCTTGTCGGAAACGGAAAGCAGGGCACGGCGGACGGGTTGGCGTTGCGCGGTCATCGGGCACCTCGAGGGGAGGGCACGATTATAGCGGGTGGGGGCGTCAGGCCAGGTCGTAGGACTTGAGCTTTTTGCGCAGGGTGGCGCGGTTGATGCCCAAGCAGGCGGCGGCGCGGCTCTGGTTGCCTTCGCAGTAGCGCATCACTTCGGCGAACAGCGGCGCTTCTATCTCGCGCAGGACGACCTCGTACAGGTCGTCGAGCTCGCAGCCGTTGATGTCCTGCAGGTAGCGCCGCACGGAGCGGGCAACGTGGTCGCGCAGCGGGGTGTGTGCGGTGGCGTGGCTCGGGGATTCCGCACGCACAACGTGTTGGGCATTCACTTCGGGGAAGCTCCGGAAAGGTTGTGTCCGCTTCCTTGCGGGCCCCGGGCCCATGCCTGAGGGGGAAGGCAGTCTACGTCAAACCATTCCTGCGCGCGAACGATTCGTCAGGGACGGGGTTCTAGTGGAAGTCGAAGTTGAATGCGACCGCGCGCTTGCCTGGATCCAGGATTTCCAGGGTGGCGATGGCCGACTGCCCCGGGGCGATCAGGGCCGAGGCCGGCGGGCTGCCCAGGTATTCGGCCGGCTCGAAGCGGCGCACGCCCAGGGCCTGGCCGTCGAGGTCCTGCAGCGCCACTTCCATCAGCGGCCAAGCCTGCGGCCAGCGCGCATCGTTGCGGAAACTGGTGGTCACCAGCAGGGCGCCGGGCGCATTCGGATGTGGCCGCACTTCGCGGTTGGTGACGCGGAACGCGTCGGGCTCGTTCCAGGGCGGCAGCGAGCATTGCAGCAGCCTGCAGACGGCCTCCAGACGCGGCCGCCAGTCCGGGTCGCGGGCCAGCCGCGCGCGGTCGGCCAGCACCAGCTGCAGCATCAGCGCCGCAGCCAGGCCCAGCGCCGCGAGCCACCAGCCCCAGGGCAGGGGCCGGGCGGGTGCGGGCGTGTCGGCGCTGGTGACGGCGAAACGGGGAGTACGGGGGGGCATGCGGCAAGGATAGCCAGTTCAGGCGCGGCGTACGCCGGTGATGCGCATCCAGTCGCCGTCCTGCACCGCCTCGAGCGCGTCGAACCATTCGGCATAGCGCTGCAACAGCGCCGGTTCCTGGCCATGCAGGATCCCCGACAGCGCAATGACGCCGCCCGGCGCCACGCGCGCCGCGAGTGTTTCCGCCAACGCATCCAGGGCCGAAGCCAGGATGTTGGCCACCACCACGGGATAGGTCGCGGCCGGTTCGCTCTCCGGTGAGTAGACGCTCAGCAGGTCGCCGACGCCATTGCGTTCGGCGTTGTCGGCGCTGGCGGCCAGCGCCTGCGGGTCGTTGTCCACGCCCACCGCGCGCTCGGCGCCGAGCTTGAGCGCGGCCAGCGCGAGGATGCCGCTGCCGCAGCCGAAATCGAGCACCGCCTTGCCGCGCAGCACCAGCGAATCGAGCCAGCGCAGGCACAGCGCGGTGGTGGGGTGGGTGCCCGAGCCGAAGGCCAGGCCCGGATCGAGCCGCACGATCACGGCGTCCTTGGCCTCGGGCGGGGCTTCCATGTTCCAGGGCACGATCCAGGTGCGGCGGCCGAAACTCAGCGGCACGTACTGGTCCATCCAGGCGCGCTCCCAGTCCTGGTCGGCCACTTCGCGGAAATCGGCCTGCGACAGGTCGATGCCGTCGTCGAACGATTCCAGCGCGTGCAGCACCAGGTCGGGCAGGGTGTCGCCGGGGAACAGCGCGATCATCGTGATCTCGGGCCACAGCGGCGTCTCGCCCACGCCGGGCTCCAGCACGGCCTGTTCGTTGGGCGTGGCGGCGTCGGCGTCCATCAGCGTGACGGACAGGGCGCCCAGGTCGTTGAGGGCGTTCTCGACGCGGTGTTCGTCGTCGGCGCGGCAGCGCAGGGAAAGTTCGATGAAGGGCATGGCGGGCAGCGGCGGGTGGGAGCCGCCATTGTCGCATCCCGCGAGGCGGCGGGCTTCAGGCCGGGGCGCAGCCGGCCAGGGCGTCGAGTTCGGGGCGGTAGACGGTGGTCTGCAGGTCCAGCAGGCCCAGCACGGTGTGGAAGAAGTGGTCGTGGCTGATGGCCTGCCGGCGCTTGGCGTCGGCGCAGGCCAGGTCCAGGCCGCGCCATTCAAGGAAGGCCGGCGAGGTCCAAAGCAGCATCGGCACCTTCGTCTGCTCCCCGGGAGCCAGCATGTACGGCGCGCCGTGCAGGTAGACGCCGTTCTCGCCGGTGGATTCGCCATGGTCGGAGACAAAAAGCAGGGCCGACGGGCGCTGGTCGCCCTGGTCGCGAAGCAGCCGGACCAGGCGGGCCAGGATGTGGTCGGTGTAGGCAATCGTGTTGTCGTAGCTGTTGCGGATCTGCTGCTGCGTGCAGGCCTGCAGGGCGACGCTGTCGCAGGTGGGCGTGAAGCGCTCGGACGACTTCGGGTAGCGCTTGTAATAGGCCGGGCCGTGGCTGCCGATCATGTGCAGCACGTACACCTTGTCGCGTTTGGCATCCACGTCGGTGGGCAGCAGTTCCTGCGTGAGGTGGCGCACCAAGAGCTCGTCCAGGCAGCCTTCCTCGTCGCACAGGTCGCTCGCATCCAGGGCGCCCATGTCCTCTTCCCTGTTGCGGATGGCGATGCGCTTGCTGCCGGTGTTGTTGTCTTCCCACTCGACCTCGAACCCGGCGTGGGCGACCACGTCCAGCAGGTTCTCGGACGACTTGGCGTCCACCTCGTCGTAGTGCTTGCGCCCCAGGTTGGAGAACATGCACGGCAGCGACGTGGCGGTATTGGTGCCGCAGCTGGTGACGTCGGTGAAGTAGGTCACGCCCAGTCCTGCCAGCTCGCGGTTGGTGTCGCGCGCATAGCCGCCCAGGCTGAAGCTGGCGGCGCGCGCCGACTCACCGATTACGATCACCATCAGGCGAGGCTTGCCGTCATGGGCCCGCGTGCCGGTGTGGGAGTCGACGCCGAGCGGGCTCACCACGATGGGCGCGGCCGGCGAGCTGTGCTTGATGTATCCGCGCACGGCGTTGAACAGGTTGCCCGGCGTGGCCAGGTGGCGCAGTTCGGCATGGTTGCGTGCGGTGGACGCCATCTCGCGCGAGAACGGCAGCACCGCCAGGCCAATCAGCGCCAGGGCGCCCAGCATAAGCAGGGCGCGCGACAGCAGCTCACGCGGCCAGGCGCGGTACTCGATGCGCACCCACCACAGCGCCACGGCCGGCGCGACGCCCAGCGCCCCCAGGTAGACCAGCATCTTCCAGGACAGCCACTGGGCGCCTTCGCGCGGGGTGGTTTCCAGCACGCTCTGCAGGGCATGGCGGTCCACCACCACGCCATAGCTGTCGATGAAATAGGCCACGGCGGCCGACAGCAAAAGCACCAGCGTCAGGGCCGGCTTGTGCACGAAGCGCCACGCCACCAGCGACAGCAGCAGCAGGTTGAAGCCCACCATCAGCGCGCCCGCCGCCACCACGAACAGCGCGCCGCGCGCACCGGGCGGAAGCTCCGCCAGCATCAGCTGCTTCCAGAACCCGGCGCTGTAGAGCAGCGCGAACAGCAGCGAAGCGATCACGGTCAGCTGGTTGGCCGACAGCGTAATGCGCTGGCGCGGCATCGATTTCGTGGCTTTGCTGCGGAAAATCATCCGCCACCCTCCCACATCCGACGACCCGGTGCGGGCGATGCGGCATTCTAGACGGCGTGCGTTAAGCCACCCTTAGCCGCATGTTCGGATGGCGTTAATGTTGACTCACGGTCGAGTGAAGAACCGCGCCTACTCGGCGCGTGGGCTGTCGCCCTCGATGCTGAAGCGTATGCTCACCACCGCTTGCCCCGGGCCCGGGTCATCTGCGGGCGGCGCCACGCGCCAGTTGCGCACTGCCTTCACGGCGGCACCATCCAGGGCGAAGCTTCGCGAACGCTGGTACACCCACGCATCGCGGACTTCACCACAGGCGTTGAAGGCCAGCGCTACCCGGACGACGCCTTCGCTGCCGCCCGCCAGGGCCACGCCCGGGAAATGCGGAGCAGGCATGTGCACTGGGCCCGGCTCGCAGGGTCCGTCGGTGAGGATGTGAAGCCACTGCGCCATGTTGGCTTCCTGCGTGGGGCGCGGCGGCCGCAGTTCGGCCAGTTCGCGCCGCAGCGGCAGG
Source organism: Lysobacteraceae bacterium (assembly GCA_031418815.1). Taxonomy (GTDB): domain Bacteria; phylum Pseudomonadota; class Gammaproteobacteria; order Xanthomonadales; family Xanthomonadaceae; genus Arenimonas. Next base: position 33,686 of record JANOJQ010000029.1, on the reverse strand, counting down.
CAGTCGCCCGCGGCGGCGTCGCAGTAGAGCTGCACGGTCACCACGTACGGAGGCGTTTCGGAAAGCGCCAGCCGCCAGGCCGTGTGCGGCAGATCCGAACCCTCGCGCGCGTGGAACCGCCATTGGCCGGCGTATTCGCCCTCCGTGGCGCTGAGTTCGGCGTAGGGGAGAGGCGTCGCAGGGTTCTCCGACTGCCGCACCGCCATGGTGGACACCGACACCGGCTCGGTCATGCCGGGCACGCCGGATCGCAGGACACCGTCCCATGCCGCCGCCAGCTCGGACGCTGGCCGCGGCGGGCCGACTGACAGCCAGCCCGGCAGCGCGGCGGGCTCGTCGGCGGCAGGGGCCGGGGTTTGCGCGGGCGCGGCTGTCGCCGCGATCCCGCCCAGCATCAGCACGACAGCGCGTGCCAGCGTCGAGGCCACCCCGTCGATGCGCATCGCCTCAACCCAGCCCGATCGCCTTTTCCTTGCGCTCCGCCAGCCGCTTCTCGAGGTAGTGGATGTTGGTGCCGCCCTGCTGGAAGCCGATGTCGGCCATGATGCGGCTCTGCAGCGGGACGTTGGTCTTGATGCCGTCCACGATCATCTCGCTCAGCGCCACGCGCATGCGGGCGATGGCCTGGGCGCGCGTTGCCCCGTGCACGATCAGCTTGCCGATCATCGAGTCGTAGTTCGGCGGCACCTTGTAGCCTTCGTAGATGTGCGAATCCACCCGCACGCCCGGGCCGCCCGGCGCGTGGAAATGCTTGATCAGGCCGGGGCTGGGCACGAAGGTTTCCGGGTCCTCGGCGTTGATGCGGCACTCGATGGCGTGGCCGCGGATCACGACGTCGCCCTGGGAAAGGCTCAGCTTCTGGCCGCTGGCGATCAGCAGCTGCTCGCGCACCAGGTCCACGCCGGTCACCAGTTCGGTGACGGGGTGTTCGACCTGGATGCGGGTGTTCATTTCGATGAAGTAGAAGCGGCCGTCCTCGAACAGGAACTCGAAGGTGCCGGCGCCGCGGTAGCCGATGCGCACGCAGGCCTCGGTGCAGATGCGGCCGATTTCGGCGCGCTGGGCTTCGGTGATGCCCGGCGCCGGCGCTTCCTCGACCACTTTCTGGTGCCGGCGCTGCATGGAGCAGTCGCGCTCGCCCAGGTGGATGGCGTTGCCCTGGCCGTCGCTCAGCACCTGGATCTCGACGTGGCGCGGGTTCTCCAGGAACTTCTCCATGTACACCATGTCGTTGCTGAAGGCCGCCTTGGCCTCCTGCTTGGTGGCCGCGATGGCGTTGAGCAGCGCGGCCTCGGTGTGCACCACGCGCATGCCGCGGCCGCCGCCGCCGCCGGCGGCCTTGATGATCACCGGGTAGCCGATCTCGCGGCCGTGGCGCAGGCAGGTGTCGTCGTCGTCGGGCAGCGGGCCGCCGGAGCCGGGCACGCAGGGCACGCCGGCCTCCTTCATGGCGCGGATGGCCTCGACCTTGTCGCCCATCATGCGGATCACCTTCGGGGTGGGGCCGATGAAGACGAAGCCGGACTTTTCCACGCGCTCGGCGAAGTCGGCGTTTTCGCTCAGGAAGCCGTAGCCCGGGTGGATGCCCTTGGCGTCGGTGACTTCGGCCGCGGCAATGATCGCCGGGATGTTGAGGTAGCTGTCGGCCGACGGCGCCGGGCCGATGCACACCGATTCGTCGGCCATGGCCACGTGCTTGAGGTTGCGGTCGATCGTGGAGTGCACGGCCACGGTCTTGATGCCGAGCGAATGGCAGGCGCGCAGGATGCGCAGCGCAATCTCGCCGCGGTTGGCGATGACGATCTTGTCGAGCATGGGGGTGGCCTTCAGCTGATGACGAACATGGGCTCGTCGAACTCGATCGGCTGGCCGTTCTTGACCAGGACAGCGCGAACGGTGCCCGAGACATCGGCTTCGATCGGGTTGAACATTTTCATCGCTTCGATGATGCCCAGGGTCTCGCCGGCTTTCACCGACTGGCCCACCTTCACGAACGCCGGCTTGTCGGGGCTCTGCGACTCGTAGTACGTGCCGACCATCGGCGAGCGCACCGTGTGGCCATCGGGCACGTCCTTGGTGGACTTGCCGACCGCTTCGGCCGACATCGCCGGCGCGGGCGCGGCGGGGGCCGCCGGGCGGGCCGGTTCGGCGTGGTGCACGGGGGCCGGGGCGGCCATCACGGTGCCACGCGGCACCCGGGCCAGGCGCACGGACTCTTCGCCTTCCTTGATTTCGATCTCGGCGAGGTTGGATTCCTCGAGCAGGTCGATGAGTTTCTTGATCTTGCGAAGGTCCATGCCGGCCTCGTCAGGGGGTTGTGAAAGGGAGTGGCGGCGCGGGTTACGCGCCGGCCGGGGTGCCGCTGGCGGCCAGGCGCTTGATCGCCGCCTCCAGCGCGTAGGCATAGCTGTCGGCCCCGAAGCCGCTCACCACGCCCAGCGCCAGGCTGGAGAAGTAGCTGTGCTGGCGGAAGGGTTCGCGGGCGTGGGGGTTGGACAGGTGGACTTCGATGAAGGGCAGCGCCACCGCGGCCAGCGCGTCGCGCAGGGCCACCGAGGTGTGCGTGAAGGCCGCCGGGTTGATCACGATGAAGGCGGTGCCGTCGCGGCGGGCGGCCTGCACCCGGTCCACCAGCACGTGTTCGGCGTTGGACTGGAAACTTTCGATCTGGTGGCCCGCAGCCCGGGCCCGGGTGGCCAGGGCAAGGTCAATGTCGGCGAGCGTGGCGTGGCCATAGATGCCCGGCTCGCGTTCGCCGAGCAGGTTCAGGTTGGGACCATGCAGTACCAGGATTTTCGCCACGCCGACCTCCCCAGGGGAGGCACAGTCTGCCGGCAAGCCGGGGGTGTGTCCAGACGATACCCGCGACTTCGCGGATTTTAACGGGCGTTTGAATTCCCGTTGGCGCTAGTCCGCCGCCCAGCGGCGCACCGATCCGGCGTTCGGGAAGGCGCCGTAGTGGGTCTTCACCACCCGGCCCTGCGTGTCCAGCAGCACCGTGTAGGGCAGGATGCCACGGGCATTGCCCAGCCGCACCGAGCTGTCGGCCGGGCCGGCGGGCTCGAGCAGCAGCGGGAAGGCCACCGGCACCTGGCGCTGGAAGGCCAGGGCGTCGTCGCGGGTGTCAAGGGCAATGCCGATCACCAGCACGCCGTCGCCGCCCTGTTGCGCGGCGAAGGCGTCCAGCGCCGGCATTTCCTCGCGGCAGGGGCCGCACCAGCTGGCCCAATAGTTGATCAGGCGCGGCCGGCCCGGGCCCGACACGGTGAAGGGCTCGCCGCTCTCGAGCTCGGGCAGCACCAGCGACGGCAGCCGCTCGCCTTCCTTCACCACCGTGACGCCCGGCGACGGCGCCTTTTCGGCGGGGATCAGCACGCGGTGGCCCAGCCACCAGCCCAGCCCGGCGCTGAGGCCGGCCAGCAGCACGATGGCCACCCAGGTCAGCGCGGCTTCGCGCTTCATGTCAGCGCGCGGCCTCGGCCAGGGCCTTTTCCACCGTGGCCTGGGTGAGCACGGCCGGCAGCACCACCGGTTCGCCCTGGCGCGGGTAGACCACGTACAGCGGCACGCCGACGGCGCCGTGGGATTCGAGGAAGGCGGTGATCTCCGGGTCCACGTCGGTCCAGTCGCCCTTCATGTAGACGGCACCGGCGGCCTCGAGCGCGTTGCGGAAACCCTCGCGGCCCAGCACGGCCTTTTCGTTGGCCTTGCAGGTGACGCACCAGTCGGCGGTCATGTTCACGAACACCACGCGGCCGTCGCGGCGCAGCTGCGCCAGTGCGTCGGCGGAGTAGGCCACCACGCCTGTTTCGGCCGCCGCGGCGCGCTCGGGGGTGGGCATGCGCTGCACCAGCACCACCGTCCACAGCGAGGCCAGCACCAGGCCGGCGGCCAGGAAACGCGGCAGCACGCGCTCGCGCCAGCTGGCCTTTTCCCACCACCACAGGCCCAGGGCCAGCACCACCGCGCCCACCAGCACCAGGCCGATGGCGTCGGCACCGCGCTGTTTGGCCAGCACCCACAGCAGCCACACCGCGGTGAGGTACATCGGGAAGGCCAGCACCTGCTTGAAGGTGTCCATCCACGCGCCCGGGCGCGGCAGGCGGTTGGCCAGCGCCGGCACGAAGCCGATCAGCAGGAAGGGCAGGGCCAGGCCCAGGCCCAGGAACACGAACACCAGGATCGCCACCGCCGGCGAGGCCGCGAACGCGAACGCCAGGGCGGTGCCCATGAACGGCGCCGTGCACGGGCTGGCCACCACCACCGCCAGCACGCCGGTGAAGAAATCACCGGCCGGGCCCGACTTTTCGGTGAGCGACTGGCCGGTGCCCGCCAGCGAGGCGCCGAACGTCACCACGCCCGACATGGACAGGCCGATGGCCACCATCACCAGCGCCAGCGCCGCTATCACGCCAGGCTGCTGCAGCTGGAAGCCCCAGCCCAGCGCCAGCCCGGCCTGCCGCAGCGCCAGGGCGATGGCGCCCACCGCGGCGAAGCTGGTCAGCACGCCGGCCGTGTACCACAGCGCCTGGCGCTTGGCCTGGCCGCCGCCCTGCGCCAGCGACACGGCCTTGAGCGACAGCACGGGCAGCACGCAGGGCATCAGGTTCAGGATCAGGCCGCCGCCCAGCGCCAGCAGCAGGGCCAGCCACAGCGGCGTGGCCTCGCGCACGGGCGGCGTTTCGCGGGCGCCGTCGCTGGCCGCGTCGCTGGCCAGCGTGCCGCCGGCGGGCAGCTGCAGGGCCACGGTGCGGGTCATCGGCGGGTAGCAGATGCCTTCTTCCTGGCAACCCTGGAAGGTGACGGTGAGCGTGGCCGGCATTGCGCCGGCGTCGGTGCGCAGCACGGGCAGCGGCACGTCCACTGCGTCGAAATACACCTGCACGTCGCCGAAGTGTTCGTCGAAGTGCGGCTTTGACGGCGGCCAGGCGGGGGTGTCCGCGCGCGCGCCGGGCGCGTCCAGGGCGACGGTGGTCTTGTCGCGGTAGAGGTAATAGCCCGGCGCGGGCGTGAAGCGCAGCAGCAGGCGGTCGGGCGTGTCCACGATGGCTTCGAAGCCGAAGGCCTGCGCCTCGGGCAAGGGCAGGCCCTCGCTGGCGCCCTGGCCCGGCGTGCCGCCGAACAGGTCGCCGCCGCGCGGCGCGTCCAGGGAAATCAGGCCGCCCGCCGGAGCCGCGGCGCCCGCCGGCAGGGCGATGGTCAGCACCTTGGCATGCGGCGGGTAGCAGATGCCGACGTCGGCGCAGCCCTGGTACTTCACCTTCACCTGCACGGTGTCGGCGCTGGTCGTGCCCACGAGCGTGCCGGTGACCGTGCCGCGGTAGGTTTCCACGGCACCGAAGAATTCGTCCGTGTAGGCGTCGCCGGCCGGCAGCGCCAGCGGCCCGGCGGCCGTGAAGCCGGCCTGCGGCTCGGCGCCCATGCGGTGCTTGTAGAGGTAGTAGCCGTCGGCGATCTGCCAGGTGAACTCCAGGCGGCCGCGGTCGCTGGCCTGCGCGGTGAGCGCGAAGGCCTCGTCGATGGGCAGCAGGTCGTCCTCGTCCACGGCCTGGGCCGCCGGGGAAAACAGCATCGCGGCCGCCAGGGCCAACAGCCAACGGGTCATGCGGGAGTCTCGGTGGGGACGGATGCGGCCAGGCGTTCCCGACCGATTGCTACGACCGCCAGTATCCCCGGAAGTTCGTCGCCAAGGCGAGAACGCCCCGGCGCCCGGCCTCACGAACGGTCGGTCATGGCCTCCACGAAGTCCACCAGCGGCTGCTGCTCGGGACTGCGCAAGGACCGGAAGGCCACCAGCAGCCGCTCCTCCAGCCCGCACTGGGCGTAGAAGTTGAGCATCATCGCCGGCGTTTCCTCGTCGCCGCCGATCCATCGCCCGCCGCGGCCCGTGGCCAGCCATTCGAAGCTCACGGCCGTGGCCAGGGCGATCTTGGCCATGTTGTCGGTGGTGGGCTTGGCGCCGTCCTTGCGCTCCCACTGCGCCACGGCGCTGCGGGCCACGCCCACGGCGATGGCCAGTTCGGCCTGCGACATCTCGGCGCCTCGGCGCGCCTGCCTGATGCGGTTGAACAAGATCGTCATCGGTGTTTCCCCGGAACTACTGCCATCACGCATCGCCGCGTCGCTTTGCATCGACGTCGGCGTGATCGCCGGGCGCCGGAGCGAGCCCGCAGGCGGCCTCCCCTGAGGACCGTGCGGCATCCGATGCCCAACCAGGTCGGCCTGCGCGTATTCGCGTCAGGCCTGCAGGGCCGCTGCCGCCGGTCGCGCCGGGGCAGGGTCCTGAACGGGTGCCGCCGAGTTCCCGGCCGGGCCTGTCGTTGCGCAGGCGGCGTGGCCGGGGGCGGTTACCCGAACCCTGCCCCGATTGTAGGGGCAGGGTCCGGTGTTCGTGCAACCCGGGCCGGGGAGGCCGGGCGGTACGGTGCCTCAGTTGAGGCTGCAGGTGGCCGGCTTGGCCGAGGTGAACAGCGACGCCGTGGCCCACTCGGGGTGGTCGATGAACGGGTTGCGGTTGCCCTGGAAGCTGAAGATCACCTCGTTGCGCCCGCGCTCGGCGGCGTCCACCGGGTCGGCCTGGTGCCAGGCCAGCAGGGTGGACATCAGGCCCATGTAGGCCGGGGACGCCGAGGTGATGACGATCTGCGCGCGGTTGTCGGTCAGCTCCAGGTCCGGCTCGGTCTGCCCGGTGGTCGGGTGCAGGCCGCCTTCGTAGCGGATGGCCATGTAGAGGATCGCGCGCGCCATGTCGCCCTTGCGCTTGCCCCAAACCTCGAAGGAGCCGCTGTTGCCGTCCGGGCCCTTGAACCAGTTCGAATTGCCCGGGTACACGCCGCTGCCGCCGCCGCGGCCGTTGTTCACCTCGGTCACGCGCTCACCGCACTGGGCGCTGAGCGCGCAGTCGGCATAGGGCTTGTTGCCGCGGTCTGAGTTGTAGCCGGTGTCGGTGAGATAAAGCATGTGCGTGTCGGTGTACGGCGCGTTGGGCAAGCCCAGGTTGCCGGTGGCGCTGCCGAAGCCCAGCGAGTTGGGCCAGGTGTGCTCACGGTTGTAGGTGATGCCGGTGCCGGTGCCCGCGCGCTCGCTGCCCTTGGCGAAGCTGCGGTTGCGGTAGGCGTCCAGGATGCGGCCGGCGTTGTTGGGATCCTCGTCGGCGATTTCGAGGATCGACCAGGCGCTGGTGCCGGTGCCGCTGTACGGGTACGCGGTGTGGCCGCGGATGATGGCGTTCAGCGAGCAGCGCAGCTGCGGGCTGCTGGAGGTGTTCACGCGGCTGTAGTAGCCGGTTTGCGCGGCCGCGGCCACCGTGAAGCCCACCGTCGTGTTCTGCGCCAGCTTGGCGCCGCCGGCGTCGGTGACCTGGCTGGCCACCACCGTCAGGGTGCAGGTTTCGCCGCCGCGCAGCGCCGTGTTCGTGCTGATCAGGAAACTGCTGCCGCTGGTGCCGCGCGTCAGCGCCACGTTGCCCGACAGCGAGCACTGCAGGGTGAACGCGCCGGTGCCCAGGGTGACGGTTTCGCTGAAGTTCACGGCCAGGTCGCCGGCGGCCGGGAAGCCGGTGGCGCCGTTGGCCGGCGTGGTGCCGGTGACGGTGGGCGGCGGGTTGGGCGCGCTCACCACCTGGCTGTTGTTGCAGGCGTTGAACTTCTGCGTGGCCGAGGCGCGCCAGGTGAAGCCGGCGTAGCCCGTGGCCGTGCCGCCCAGCTGCAGCGACGTGCCCGCGGCGGTGCTGTTGGTTTCCGACACCGGCAGGTTGACGCTGGTGCGCCCCGCGGCCGGGCCGTTGGAGGCGGTGATGGCGCCTTCGTAGCTCAGGAACTGCACCACCTGGCCGCTGGCGTTCACCAGGGCAAAGCCGTCGTTGGCGCCGTTCTGGATGCCGTTCACCGGGTAGGTGACCGTGGCCACGCGCACCGTCGCGCCGCAGGCCACCAGGCTGCCCGCAGGCACCAGGTCGTTGTCGTAGAACGTGGCGGCCGTGGTCGAGCTGGTGCCGTTGTAGAGATAAATGCGGTAGCCGCTGAGCGATTCGCCCGCGGTGGCCATCACTTCGACGCGCTCGCCGGTGTCGCCCGAGGCGGTGCTGTCGTCGTAGTGGATTTCGTTGATGAACACTTCGGCGCGGGCGCCAAGCGGGGAAAGGGCAGCGCATAGCGCCAGGGCGGCCAGGCCGCGGTGGGTCATCGACATCCTGAAGCTCCAGTGCAAGGTTTGGAGGGGGAACGCGGTGCCCATGCCGGGCGCCCGATTGTGCCAGCCCTTTGTGACAGCCGTCACAAAGCCCCCGGAACGGGGTCAGGTTCACTTCTTGGGGGCGGGCAGCCTGGGCAGGTTGGTTTCCTACCCTGACTGGCGGCGAAGCCGTGGGGGGCTCAGTACGGACCCTCGCGATTGCGGACTAGAATGGCCTGAACCCCGCTCTGGAGCTGGTCTTGGCCATCGTATTCAAGCAAGCAGCGCACGAACTGATCGATGCCCTGCCGGAGACGGCGACCTGGGACGACCTGGCCGAGAAGGCCCGGTTCCTGGCTGCGGTCGAGCGCGGCATCGAGGCGGCTGACCGCGGGGAGTTCGCCACGCCCGAGCGCATCAATGCGATGTTCGCGAAATGGGGCGTGGATGCTGAGGCTTGAGTGGACGACGCCTGCGGCCGATGAACTCGAAGCCGCACAGAGCCACTATCACGAGCTGAACCCGACCGCGGCACGGATGCTGGCCAGCCGGATTTTCGAGGCCGCGCAACTCTTGCGACAAAACCCGCAGTTGGGGCGAGCGGGTCTGCGCGAGGGAACGCGGGAGTGGGTCGTTGCGCGGACACCGTACGTGCTGGTCTACCGGGCCACGCCGAAAACGCTTGAGATCCTGCACGTCTGGCACGGCGCGCGAGACTGGGTCGGTAAGATGGGTCCCTGCAGTGACTAAGTCGAATGCTAGTTCAAGCAGACGTCTCATTGCTGCCATCGTTGTTCTGTCAGCCGCGGCATGCACGACTTCCTGTGCAAGCGCCGAGCGGGGTAGCGATCGTGCGCGTGCCGAAACTGCCAGTGCTGACGAGCAGTGCGCGAAGCGACCCGTTCCATTGTCGTTCGACATTCCAGTAATACTATTCAAGGAAGGGAATCCGGCAAACGGCGGATGATCGAGCAAGGTGTGTCAGAAGGGAGCATCTTGGCGACAGAGGGGCCGGGTGCAGACGTCCCTATCGCGGATGATGCGACGGAGTCTGGGAGGCAGACCAACCGACGACTTGAGTTCGAAGTGATCTTCCCCGCGGCTCGAGCCGGCTGCCCCCCCATCCCCGCGCATGACTTGAACCCTCCAGCTCCCGGCCCCATTCATTCCGGGTCGCCCGGCTTCCTGTCCCCTTGCCGTGCGCGTATCATTGGCACTCACCGGGGCCGAGTGCTAACACATTCGGCCATGTTGTTGAATTTATTGGAATAACGAGGAAAACCCATGAACATCAAGCCGCTCTACGACCGCGTGGTCATCAAGCGTATGGAAGAAGAAAAGATGTCCGCTGGCGGCATCGTGATTCCGGACTCGGCCACCGAGAAGCCGATCAAGGGCGAAGTGATCGCTGTCGGCGCCGGCAAGGCCCTGGACAACGGCACCACCCGCGCCCCGACCGTGAAAGTGGGCGACAAGGTGCTGTTCGGCAAGTACGCCGGCACCGAAGTGAAGGTCGACGGCCAGGAAATCCTGGTGGTCAAGGAAGACGACATCCTGGCCATCCTCGGCTGATCCGCCGCCGGTCCGCGCTTGCGCGACCGGCATTGAAATCCCCCCAAGAATTCTGGAGTTAAAGAAATGGCTGCCAAGGAAATTCGTTTCGGTGAAGACGCCCGCGCCCGCATGGTGAAGGGTGTGAACATCCTCGCCAACGCCGTCAAGGCCACGCTGGGCCCGAAGGGCCGCAACGTCGTGCTCGACAAGAGCTTCGGCGCCCCCACGATCACCAAGGACGGCGTCAGCGTCGCCAAGGAAATCGAGCTGGCCGACAAGTTCGAGAACATGGGCGCCCAGATGGTGAAGGAAGTCGCCTCCAAGACCTCCGACATCGCCGGCGACGGCACCACCACCGCCACCGTGCTGGCCCAGGCCCTGATCCGTGAAGGCATGAAGGCCGTCGCGGCCGGCATGAACCCGATGGACCTCAAGCGCGGCATCGACAAGGCCGTGGTCGAGGCCGTCTCCGAGCTCAAGAAGATCTCCAAGCCGTGCTCGACCTCGAAGGAAATCGCCCAGGTCGGTTCGATCTCGGCCAACTCCGACGCCAACATCGGCGAGCTGATCGCCAAGGCCATGGACAAGGTCGGCAAGGAAGGCGTGATCACCGTTGAAGAAGGCTCGGGCCTGGACAACGAACTCGACGTGGTCGAGGGCATGCAGTTCGACCGCGGCTACCTCAGCCCGTACTTCATCAACAACCAGCAGTCGATGTCGGCCGAGCTGGAAGACCCGTTCATCCTGCTGTACGACAAGAAGATCGCCAACGTGCGCGAGCTGCTGCCGGTGCTGGAAGGCGTCGCCAAGGCCGGCAAGCCGCTGCTGATCGTGGCCGAGGAAGTGGAAGGCGAGGCCCTGGCCACGCTGGTGGTGAACACCATCCGCGGCATCGTCAAGGTGTGCGCCGTCAAGGCCCCGGGCTTCGGCGACCGCCGCAAGGCGATGCTGGAAGACATGGCCATCCTGACCGGCGGCACAGTGATTTCCGAAGAAGTGGGCCTGCAGCTCGAGAAGGCCACCATCAAGGATCTCGGCCGCGCCAAGAAGATCCAGGTCACCAAGGAAAACACGACGATTATTGATGGTGCGGGTTCCGCGGAGCTGATCCAGTCCCGCATCGCCCAGATCAAGGCGCAGATCGAAGACACCTCTTCGGACTACGACCGCGAGAAGCTGCAGGAGCGCGTTGCCAAGCTCGCCGGCGGCGTGGCCGTGATCAAGGTCGGTGCCTCCACCGAGATCGAGATGAAGGAAAAGAAGGCCCGCGTCGAAGACGCGCTGCACGCCACGCGTGCCGCCGTTGAAGAAGGCGTGGTCCCGGGCGGCGGCGTCGCGCTGATCCGCGCGCTGTCCACCCTGGGTGGCCTGCGCGGCATCAACGAAGACCAAAACCACGGCATCGTGATCGCCCTGCGCGCCATGGAAGCCCCGCTGCGCGAGATCGTCACCAACTGCGGCGAAGAGCCGTCGGTGGTGCTGAACAACGTGAAGAAAGGCGAAGGCAACTACGGCTACAACGCGGCGACCGGCGAGTACGGCGACATGGTTGCGATGGGCATCCTGGACCCGACCAAGGTGACCCGCACCGCGCTGCAGAACGCGGCGTCCATCGCCGGCCTGATGATCACCACCGAAGCGATGGTGGCCGAAGCCCCGAAGAAGGACGACGGCGGCGCCGGCGGCCACGGTGGCGGCGGCATGGGTGGCATGGGCGGCATGGACTTCTAAGTCCCCGTTTCCCGCAAGAGTGACCTCGAAGCCCGGCCTTGTGCCGGGCTTCGTTGTTTGGGGCGCCCCGGCGGGAAAAATTCCTGCCTGCGTCGCGCCGATGCGATCCGCAGGATTTGCTGTGCTAACCTTTTTTGGGCATCAAGAGCCTGTCCTGCGCTCGCCCTCAAATAAACATAGACGCCAAGGATACCCATGAGCATGCCAGCGACACCGCGCGCTTCACGAGCGAAGCAACACCGCATGCTTGGTTCAACGGCGCTGGTGTTGGCCTGTGTCGTTTGCGCGACAGCTCATGCAGGCAAGCTTGATTCCGGCGGGCAAGCGGTCAAATCGAACGCTGCCACAACAGCGTATTCGCGTCTTGAACAATCCAGTGCGGCGTCGGGAACCAGTTCAAAGCCAACTGACGCAGATGCCGGGATCCAAAATCAAATCGGCACGGTTGTGCAGCCCGGCGCAACGGGTGTCAGTTACACCGCGAGTTTTGATCGTGGCTGGTTTGACATCGAACTGTCGGGCTTGCCTGCGTTGCCCAGTGCAAGATTCTTGAGTTACACCCCGGCAGTGGTCATGCAGTCCGGCGCTTTGTTGTCTCCTGCCGGAACTTTTTCGCAAACCCGAATCGTAAGCGCACTCCCCAACGAAACAGGAGCTGCATTGAAGCGCCGTTTCGTCGCAAACCTGAAAAGTGCTGCTGCGCAGCCATCTTTACTTGAGGTGCTTGATGCCAACGGCGTTCCACTGTGTTCGGCATCGGCTACTGCGACTCAAACAGCTACCTGCGATTTCGAAATAACACTTCCGGAAAACCCGTCGTCTTCAACTGCCCAGTCCAGCTTTGGCGTCAGGGCAACCAATACCGGCAGCGGATCGAGCCAGTTCGAGCTTGAGTCGTATGTGCTGAATGCAACAGACGGTCCAGGCGTATTCAGTGGCCCCGGCAGGATTGCTGCCAATGAAACGTTTCGCGTGAGGACGACGCATAATTTGCGCGTTGTTCCGCGCAACTTTTACGTGGCTACTTTCATGCGGATATATTCTGCAACCGGGCAATTCGTCAGGGAAATTCCGGTGCGATACCGATGGGACGGCACCGATTATTCGGCGATGCCTTTGCTGGGCTTTTATGATTCCGTCACGCAAACCTGGGGCAACAGGTTTTCGGCTAGTTTTTCAGAGCGCAGTATCCATGGCGGCGCGTTCATTGATATCCCCGTGAATGCAACCTCGGTAACTTTCAGTGCACGCCGGCCTACGTTCTTGGATGATCCATCGCCTCAGGTTTCAACGCGCGATATCGATCTCTATCTTGTGCCCGCTTTCAATCCGGCACCAGATCCATCGCAGTCGCGAATCATCAAGGTTTCAACTGCCGCGGCGGCATTTCAAGCCACGACTTTCAGCAGTTCGCCCACCGCCTCTGAATCCATCACTGTCACGGGCTCAAGCCTGACTCCCGGGCGCTGGTACGTCGTACCTGTTTCCAAAACCGGCGAGTCGATGAACATGAGTGCCGCCGCGACTTTCAACACCTTCGGCCCGCCGCCTGATTTCCAGTCCGGTCACTATTTCAATCCATCACGCAGCGGTCATGGGGCGTTCGTGGATTTTGCCGGTGACCAATGGGTCATGGTCTGGTACACCTATCGCCAGGACGGCACCCCCACCTGGTACTACGCCGCCGGCGCCGCGCCGACGGCCGAGGTTGGAAAAACCATCTGGCAACCGACCTTGTATCGCGTCGTGTGGGATGGAAACCAAACCTTTGCCTATAGCGTGGGTCTTGGAACCATTACCGTGCTGGGCGATGACAGCTTCCAGTTCTCGTACATCCTTGATGGCGAGGCGGGTTCGGAGAAAATGGTGCGCCTTGGCGGTCCCGGCTGCGTCCAGTACAACGGGAACAGCCTCGATGCGACTGGCCACTGGTTCTCACCGAGCAAGTCCGGGTTTGGCTACAGCGCACAGTTTGAACCGGGTACTGAAGTCCATGTTGCGTACATGTATGACGCCAAAGGCCAGCCGCGTTGGCTGTATGGACAGAAAAGTTACAACCCGGCCGTGAATACGTTGAACATGCTTCAACTCAGCGGCTTCTGTCCGCTTTGCACGGCGGTATCGCCCACCAACATCCAGGTGGGTACGCTGGTGCGTACGCTCGGTCCGGCGGCAGCTCCCGACAATTTGCCCGGGCTGACCAACATGTCGCTCAATGCAACGCTCGCACCGCCATTGTCCGGTACGTGGAGCGAAAATCTTCCGGTCGGGCTGCTGTCGGCGCGCAAGAATTGCCGGTGAGTTTTTCGGTGTAGTGGTTTGGTTTCGGAGTTCGCCGTTCTGGTGTCTTTACCCGTGCTGACTTCCAGGCCCGGACCGCGCACGACGGAAGGCCCCGCTTCGGCGGGGCCTTTTCCTATGCCGGCGCGGGAGCTTTATTAGACTGCTACTAAAAACCGGGGGAAGCGCTGCATCTTTGGCCCAACGCCAATGCTGGGCAATTCCCGCCTGCGATTGGTCTGCTTGACGGTGGTCTATGTGTCTTGCCACACAGACGGCTGGTTCAAGTATCGCGATGATGCAAAGTTCATAAAAAATCGCGTTAGCTTTTTTCCTGAGTTACATTGCAAGCAATGTGTTGCGCTTGTGCTGACGCCACGCTCGGTGGGGCACAGCTTGTGGATTGCATGACTCTTCCTTGGAAACCAACCGCGCCCATCATTGGTAACGGTTTCACCCTTGGCGACAATGCTCACAGGGCAAATGTCATTTCCGAATTGCGACTGCACTCAGTCTGGGGTGAAACCGGGGGGTGCGGGATTTCCTTCTGCCAGGGGGCAAACCGTCCATGAACGCCAAGCATACAGCCCTTGTCTCGCTCGTCCTGTTGGCTCTTATGGTGATCGCAGGCGTGGCCGTGGCAACTTTATCCTTCAGCCAGATTGAGCAAGCCACTGAAGCGCACCGGCATGCGGTTGAAGTGTCAGACGATGCCGAGGGTTTGCTGTCAGCATTGAAAGACGCTGAAACGGGCCAGCGTGGCTATCTGTTAACTGGCGATAATCGCTTCTTAGAGCCCTATCTGACTGCCCGCAACAGCATTCCTGTTCGTCTGAAACAATTGCAGCAAATTACCGCGATTCCCTCCGCCAAGAAACATCTGGCTAGTTTGGAGCCGCTGATAGAAGCCAAATTGGTACATGCAGAGCGCAGCATTGAGTTGCGACGCAGTCAGGACATAGCCGGCGCACAAGCCTACGTAAGTAGTGGCCAGGGCAGGCGCTTGATGAATTCAATTCGCTCCGAGATGCGTGCTTTCGTCTCGGTACAGCAAGCAACCATCGCAGAGCGCGACGCAACGCTTAAAAGAAAAATGCGTTATCTGTTCGCTCTGGTCATAGCTACGGCTGCTTTATGCGTGCTGTTTGCGATAGCTTTCATCTATTTAAACCTTCAACGTAGTCAGCAACGTCTGAAGAATCTGGTTCATCTCGAAACAGCGAAACTACTTGAGACCCAGGAACAGACCAACAGCCAGTTACTGCAGGCGAATATCACCTTGCTTGAAAGCGAGGAAAAACTGGCGGTGACGCTCAGCTCGATTGGTGATGCTGTTGTAGCCACCGATGCCCATGCCTGCGTGACATTGCTCAATCCTATTGCAGAGCAGCTCACCGGGTGGACCCAGGCACAAGCCAGCGGTCGTCGAATCGATGAGGTCTTCAATATCATCAATAAAGAAACCCGCCAAGCTGCCGCTATTCCGGTCAAGGAAACGCTGGAGAAAGGCAACATCGTTGGTTTGGCCAATCACACGGTATTGATAAGCCAGGATGGCACCGAACGAGATATAGCCGATAGTTGCGCCCCCATACGTGATCGTGATGGCCAGGTAGTTGGCGCAGTATTGGTGTTCCGGGATGTGACAGACAGTTATGCAGTACAGGCGGCCTTGCACGACAGTTCCGCATTGGTTCAAGCGGTTCTCAACACCGTGGCAGACGGTATTATCACCCTGCGTGCGCGGGGTGGCATTGTTGAGAAAGCGAATCCGGCGGCGGAACAAATGTTTGGTTATACGGCAGCGGAATTTTCCGGGATAAGGGTCAGTGCACTGATACCGGAGTTTGACCAGGTTCAGCTTGATGGTTTACTCAAACACTACAGAGCCAGCGATGAAGCACGTGCAGGTGGTTCCACGCGCGAAGTGAATGGCAGACGCAAGGATGGCAGCGGTTTCCAGTTGGAGATTGCGGTCGGCGAAATGATGCTGCGGGGCGAGCGCTACTTCACCGGTATTTTGCGGGACGTCAGCCTTCGCAAGAAGGCTGAAATGGAAATGCTCAAAGCTGGCGCCTTGCAGAGCGCCATTTTCAACAGTGCCAATTTTTCGAGCATTGCCACCGACGCCAAAGGCGTCATACAGATCTTCAATGTCGGTGCTGAGCGCATGCTCGGCTACGCCGCGGCGGATGTGACCAACAAGATCACGCCCGCCGACATATCCGATCCGCAGGAAGTTATCGCGCGTGCGGAGGCTTTGAGCCTGGAGCTTTCCACGTCGATTGCGCCGGGTTTTGATGCGCTGGTATTCAAGGCATCCCGCGGTATCGAAGACATTTACGAGCTGACTTATATCCGTAAGGACGGCAGCCGTTTTCCGGCCGTGGTCTCCGTCACCGCCCTGCGCGATGAGCAAGACAGCATTATCGGGTATCTTTTGATTGGCACCGACAACACTGCGCGAAAGCAGGCCGAAGCGGCTCTGCAGAAAGCAGACGCCTTGCAGAGCGCAATTTTCAACAGCGCCAATTTTTCCAGCATTGCCACCGACGCCAAGGGTGTCATCCAAATATTCAACGTTGGTGCCGAGCACATGCTTGGCTATGCGGCGGCCGATGTGATGAACAAGATCACGCCAGCCGACATTTCTGATCCGGATGAAGTGATCGCCCGTGCCGATGTTTTAAGTCGCGAACTGGGTACGCCGATTACGCCGGGGTTTGAGGCATTGGTTTTCAAGGCTTCGCGCGGCATCGAAGACATTTACGAGCTGACCTATATTCGTAAGGATGGCAGCCGTTTCCCCGCCGTGGTGTCGGTCACTGCACTTCGCGATGAACAGGAAAAGATTATCGGATATTTGTTGATTGGCACCGACAACACCGCGCGCAAGCATATTGAAGCCGAACAGAAAAAGCTGGATCAACGTCTGCGTGACCAACAGTTCTATACGCGTTCGCTGATCGAATCCAATATCGACGCTCTTACCACCACGAATCCTGCAGGCATCATTACCGACGTCAACAAGCAGATGGAAATACTCACTGGCCGCACACGCGACGAGTTGATTGGTGCGCCATTCAAGAATTTCTTCACCAATGCAGAGCGAGCACAGGTCGGTATCAGGCGTGTGCTGAGTGAAAACAAGATCACCAACTACGAGCTCACTGCACGCGCCTGGGACGGCAAGGAAACCGTGGTGTCCTTCAACGCGAGTACGTTCTACGATCGCGAAAGGACCTTGCAGGGCGTCTTTGCCGCCGCACGCGACATAACAGAGCGAAAGATGCTTGATCACTCGCTGGAAGAAACCAACATTGCGCTCGTTGCCGCCAAGTCAGCGGCTGAAAAAGCCAATCTCGCGAAATCCGAGTTTCTTTCCAACATGAGTCACGAATTGCGTACGCCGCTCAACGCCATTCTGGGCTTCGCCCAACTGATAGATTCCGGCACCCCTGTCCCGACGCCGGTGCAAAAACGCGGCATCCTGCAAATTCTTCAGGCAGGTTGGTACTTGTTGGATCTGATCAACGAAATTCTGGATCTCGCATTGATCGAGTCTGGCAAGTTGTCGCTTTCACTCGAGCCGGTATCTTTGGCCAAGCTTGTTCACGAATGCCAGGACATGATAGCCAACCAGGCGCAAAAACGAGGGATAGGCGTCATCTTTCCGCAGTTTGAAGCCAGGTACTTTGTTCAGGCTGATCGAACCCGTTTGAAGCAGGCTCTGATCAATCTGCTCTCCAATGCCATGAAATATAACCGGGCGAACGGAACGGTCGAAGTCAGCTATGACTTGATCACGCCTGAGCGCATTCGTATCTGCGTCAAGGACAGCGGACATGGCCTGTCGCCCGAGAAGTTGGTGCAACTGTTTCAACCGTTCAATCGTCTGGGGCAAGAGTCGAAAGACGAAGAAGGCACAGGCATCGGTTTGGTGGTGTGCAAGCAATTGGTCGAGCTTATGGGCGGCACTATCGGCGTCGAGAGCGTGGTGGGAGAGGGCTGTGTTTTCTGGATCGAGCTGAACCTTACGACGGAACCGCAACTTGATGGCAATACTGCCCAATTAAAGGCAACGGAATCTTTGCCTGTTCAAGGTGAGTTAACGCCATATACCTTGCTTTGTGTAGAGGACAATCCGGCTAATTTGATGTTGATCGAGGAGCTCATCTCACGCCGGCTCAACATCAAATTACTCACGGCACGCGATGGTCGTCAAGGCATTGAACTTGCCCGCAAAACCCTGCCGGACGTTATTCTGATGGACATCAACCTGCCGGGAATCAGCGGTATCACCGCGATGAAGATTCTGGCTCAAGATGCCGACACGGCAAACATACCGGTGATCGCACTAAGCGCCAACGCCATGCCGTGCGATATTGAAAAAGGTCTGGAGGCTGGATTCTTCAGGTACCTCACAAAGCCAATCAAAGTGGATGTGTTCATGGACACTTTGGATGAGGCGCTGTTGTTTTCAAGAAGCGTCGAGGCTGATCCGTGATGAGGAGCGAGCACGCTGTTCTTCTCACCACCCGAGGCGCCGTCGCCATTCTTCGCAGCCGACCAGCGGGTCACGCTTCGGGAACAGGCGGACGCTGTCCAGCTCGTTTGGGCGACCGAAACCGAACAGCTTGGACACGTCCGTAAAGCAGCCCAGCGGAGCACTCGGCATCAGCCTCCACTCGTAGCCTTCGACCCGGCCCTGCTGCTGCGGCACCAGCGCCATCGTGTTCATCGCATCGAACACCTGGGCGAAGCGCAGCGGGCCCGCGTCCCACGGATCCAGCCCCAGGTCGAAGATCAGCCTGGCCACGCTCTCCCGCGCCAGCGGATCGTTGCCGGCGAGCATGACGGTCGGCGGCGTGCCGACCAGCAAGGGGTCCACGAAGTACGCCATCAGGGGCAGGTTGATCTTGACCACGCGCGTGCCCGGGTGCCGGGACTGGATCCGCTCGCTGTTGGACTCGCCGGGGACGAGTTCCAGGTACCCGTCCGCCGCCACGCGTTTGGTGCCGCCACTGACATCCACCACGATCTTGCCGTCCAGGTTGCCCAGGCTGGCGACGACTTCATCCAGCACGTTGCGCGGGACCGCCAGGATCACGATCTGAGCTTTCGCGGCGGCCTCGCGCGGACTGGCGGCCGAGGCCTTCGAACCCGTGTTCATCACCAGCTCCGCCACCGTGGCCCGCGCCGGGTCACGGCTGCCGTACACCACCGGATACCCGGCGCGCCCGACCGCCGGTCCGAACGTGCCGGCTAGCGTTCCGGTGCCGATCATCGCCACCACCGGCTTGTCTTCCGCCACCACCGGCTCGTCGTCCGCCGCCGCCGGGGGGACAATGCCGCCAAGGCCCAGGACCATGATCAGGATGAAATTCCACTTCATGACGTCACCTTTGGTTGCCGGATTCTCCACACCACAACGTGGGTGGCGGGTGCCTGCGGACATCGCCGGGCGGCTTGCTTCACTTTCCGTAAGTCCATCGCCGCCATAGCGCTTCCATCGGCCCCTGCGGATGCCGCGCCAGCCACCACTGCGAGAACAGCGCCTGCAGCGCGTACAGCACCACCGCGTAGGCATAGATGGCCCACAGAGGCAGGCGGCCGACCCATCCCAGTCCAATGCCATAGAACAGCAGCACGCCGAGCACGGAGTGGGTCAGGTAGTTGGTCAGCGCCATGCGACCAGGCGCAACGAACACGCCCAACCAACGGGATGCCTGCGGCCAGGCCAGTGCGAACGCCGAGGCATACGCCATCGCAAGCGGCAGCGTGCCGATCAAGGATGGCCAGTCGCCCTGGCCCTGTTCGCGCCACAGCGCGTACGCCAGCGAAGACGGCACGCCAAGGACCAGGCCGATGACCAGGACCCGTTTCAACAGCGCCCGGTTCGCGAGCAGGCTGCCGTCGGCTAGCCCGCGGCCGGCGGCCATGCCGAGCATCATGACTCCGAGCACCTTGAAGATTCGCCAGGACTCCAGGCGCGCGCCCCAACTATAGGTAGGGCCGCTCGCCAGCCAGGCCGCCCAGCCGCGCAGGTCTTCGCGCTGCATCCAGGCCAGGGTCTGGTCGGGGGCGGTATTGGCGCCCATCGCCTCGGCGATCCGGAAGCTCAGGCCAAACAAGGCCTCGTGCGGTGCCCAACCAAGCGCGTCGAACAGAACGATGCCGGCCGGCGGCACGACGAACACCAACACCAGCCCGGTCGCCACCAGCGCACGCGTGCGCAATCTGTGGAACAGCGGCAACAGCAGGCCGAGCAATGCATACAGGGTGAGGATGTCACCGTCCCATACCAGGCACGAATGCACCAGGCCGATCCCGAGCAGCACCAGCACGCGTCGGCGGTAGATGCGCAGCCCGTCCTGCCCGCGCCGCAACAGGCGTTCGAGCTGCAGGGCGAATCCCGCGCCGAACAGGAAGGAGAACAGCGTGTAGAACTTGCCGTCGACGAACAGATGATGGAATCGGTACTGCCACAAGTCGCCCGTCGCACCCGCCCAGGCCAGGCGCTGCGCGTCCGTAACCATGCTCCAACCTGACCAGTACAGGACATTCGCCAACAGGATGCCGAACAGTGCGAAGCCGCGCAGCGCGTCAACCACGCGCAGCCGGTCTTCGCCAATGGCGGGTGTTGGTTGGCTCGATGCCATGATTCCTCCCTGCGGCAGAGCCGCGTCCCCGGGCGAGTATGCCTCTGCGATCGGGCTACAAGAAGGGATAGGCACCTCGCCGGCTCCCCCGACTTCCGGGACCGGGCGATTGTCGGCATGCCGACTTGCGCCCGTGGCCTCTTGCTCGCGCCGTGACGACGCCGGTACGACTAGGGTGGACTGGATCGGCAATTGCGCCGCGCGGGGGTCCCATGGAGTCCGGAATGCATGCGCGCCTGCTGCAATGGCAAGGGAGCGTTCGCCTCGCGCACGGCAATGACTTGCCGCGACTCTTGCATGCCTGGTGCCGGTACCTCGGCGAGGCTGGCGCGCCGGTATGCCGCATGACCCTGGCGCTGAACACGCTGCACCCGCAGATCCAGGCGCTGCGCTACGTCTGGTACGACGACATTCGCGATCCTGGTCCGTTCCCGTCGCCGGCCCTGGTGCTGCGGCGTATCCATTCGCTGGACGGGTGCACACTCGACGAGGCGCTGATGTCCTGGGGCGCCAGGGCCACCGAGCCGCTGCGGCGCAGCCCGTTCTGGGCCTTGATGCAGGGCGAGTTGGAATACCAGGACTTCCCGCTTGTGCCGGGTGGCGGGTATCCGTTCCCCATCCTCGACGACCTCGCGGCGCAGGGATACACGCACTACCTCGCCTTCAGCCTCCCCGGCCTCGAAGCCCAGGTGAGCCTGGTGTCACGGGAGCCGGGTGGCTTCGACCAGACGCAGCACGAGGCCGTGGCGGCCTCGGTGCCGGTACTGGCGCTGTTGCTGGAGGGCCCGCTGAAGGAGTTGGTGCTGCAGACGGTGCTTGAATGCTACGTGGGGCGTTCGCCGGCGCGGGAAATCCGGAGTGGCCGGATCCGCCCGGGGGCGATGCTGGACCTGGCCGGCGCGATCTGGTTCTCCGACATCCGCGGCTATTCGATGCATTCACAGGCCCAGCCGAGCGAAGTCTTCGTCGAGAATCTCAACGCCTATTACGAGTGCGTGGTGAAGGCGATCTACGCACAGGGCGGCGAGGTGCTCAAGTTCATCGGCGACGCCATCCTGGCGATCTTCCCCCAGCGCGACAGCGGCCTGCATGCCGACGGCACGGCCGATGCCTGCTCGCGCGCACTGGCCGCGGCGGAGGCGGCGACGCGGGACCTGGCTGCGCAAGGGGTGGCTTTCACGCACGGGGTAGGCCTGCACGTGGGCCGCTTCCAGTTCGGCAACATCGGCAGCCTGCAGCGCATGGACTTCACCGCCATCGGCAACGAGGTCAACGTCGCCGCGCGCATCGAGGCGCAATGCAAGCTCCAGGGAGAACGCCTGTTGATGAGCGCGGAGTTCGCGCGCCAGTGCGGCGTAGCCACGCGCGAGATCGCGCGCATTCCCCTGCGTGGCATCGCCGGCGAGTACGCCCTGCACGCGCCGCTTGGGGCGGATTGAACCGCTTGGTCGCCACGGGAACGGGGGCTCGCCCATCACGCCCCGCATACCTGTTGCAAGAAACCCCGCCGCGAGGCGGGGTTTTTTTATGGCGGCCACTGCACGATGATGGCGCATCCCCGTGCGGAATCCACTATGTCCCGTCTACGCGTCGTCTGCCTGCTGGGCCTGCTGCTGCTGGCGCTTCCCCTTTCGGCGCGCGATTTCAAGGTCAAGCCCGGTGAGGTGCCCGAGCTCAGGCCCGGCGAAGGGCTGGTGCTGGTTGCCGTGGACAGCGACCTTGCCGTCACATCCCTGACCATCAGCAGCGAAGACCAGGCCTTCACCGGCGGCAAGCTGCAGGACATCGCCCAGGGCCACACCGCCGCGCTTTACGTGATGCCCACGGGCAAGTACCGCTGGGATCGCTTGAACCTGGCGTGGATCCGCTGGAGCCTGCGCGACAACCCCGAGTTCGTCTTCGAAGTGAAGCCGGGTCAGATTTCCTATGCGGGCGACCTGGTTTTCCGGGGCGGCGACCGCTTCCATGTCGCCAACCGCGGCCTGCGCGCGATGGACTGGCTGGAGGCCGAGCATCCGCGGCTGCTCGAACAGCATGGCTTCCAATACGTGGGCCACTATCCGGACGCGTTCCCGGATTTCTATCGCAAGCAACTGCAGGCGGCGGGCAGCCGCGGGCCTGTGAAGCGCGACGACCAGAGAGCCCCGCCGGCGCCGGGCGAACTCCCGCTCTCCGTGGAAGAGCTGTGGCGACCGTCGCGGCTGCAGTCGGTGGCGATGGACGACAGCGGCCGGCTGGTCGCCGGCGCCATCCATGAAGGGGAGGGGCGCCGGGCGATC
The DNA here is from genome assembly GCA_031418815.1 of Lysobacteraceae bacterium. Taxonomy (GTDB): domain Bacteria; phylum Pseudomonadota; class Gammaproteobacteria; order Xanthomonadales; family Xanthomonadaceae; genus Arenimonas. Next base: position 11,008 of record JANOJQ010000029.1, on the reverse strand, counting down.
GACCTGTACGACCTGGAGGGCGGCACCGTGGCGCGCCTGGTCGAAAGCCGCACGCCGGTGGAGTCGTTGGTGTGGAAGGACGACCGGACGCTGCTGGCGAACATCACCGTGGAATTTGGCCCGCCCCGGGTGTGGGTTTTCCACGTGGGCGCTGACGGAAAAGCGGCGCAGCCCATCGTGGTTCCGCGCGCGGGCGCGTTGGTGGATACGCTGCCCGGCGACCCGGGGCATATCCTGTTCGCCAGCGCCGGGCTGCGCGAAACGCACGTGCACCGCCTGGACATCCGCAGCGACGAGGCCATGGATGCTTACCGGTTCCCGCTGCGCGAGCGCGTCAACGTTGGCCTGGAGCTCGACTTCCGCTGGTACACCGATGCCAGCGGCAAGATCCGCGGCGCGAAGGTGGTTCGCGACGAAGCCGTCGTGCTGGTGCACGGCGAGGGCGGCAAGTACGGGGAGGTGCTGGTGCTGGACGAGGCCGGCGGCTTCGACCCGATCGCCGTGTCGGGCGATGGCCGTACATTCATCGGCCTGAGCGAGAAAGGGCGGCAGCAGCGTGAGCTGGTGGAGTTCGACCCAGCCAGCAAGCGCATCACCCGAACGCTTTTCTCGAAGCCCGGCGTGGACGTGGTGAATGCGATCTTCAACCGCCAGGGCGATCCAGTGGGTGCGCGTTACTACGAATCGGGGCAGCTGGTGAGCGAATACTTCGATGCCGAGCGGCAGAAGCTGGCCGGCACGCTGGCGCGCGCTTTCCCCGGGAAGACCGTCGCCAGCCTCGGGCGCAGCGCGTCGGGGCAGCAGAGCCTTCTGCTGGTGGACAGCAGCGACCAGCCCGCGTTGGTCTACCACCTCGACCTTGGCGCCGGGCGTGCCAGCCTGCTGGAAGAGTCGGCGCCGTGGCTGGCGAAGAAAGTGTTCGCCCCGACGCAGGCGCTGACGGTGCGCAGCAGCGACGGCCTGGCCATCGAGGCCTTCCTCACCCTGCCCAAGCGGCCCGGCAAGCTGCCGCTGGTGGTGATGCCGCACGGCGGCCCGATCGGCGTGGCCGACCGCCGTCATTTCGACCCCGAAGTGCAGTTCATCGCCTCGTTGGGCTACGCGGTGCTGCAGGTGAACTTCCGCGGCTCGGAAGGCTATGGCAAGGCGTTTCGCGAGGCTGGGTTCAAGGAGCTGGGCACCTTGATCGAGGACGACATTGACGCCGCGATCGAAGCCGCCCTGGCCGGGTTCCCGATCGACCCGGCGCGCATGTGCGCTGTGGGCGCCAGCTATGGTGGCTATTCGGGACTGATGATGGCGGTGCGATCACCGGAGCGGTTCCGGTGCGTGGTGTCCCTGTCCGGCGTCAGCGATCGCGCCCTCGTATTCACCGCCAGCGACACCGGGCGCTTCGAAGAGGGCCGGGCCGCGCTGGAGAAGATTATCGGCGACCCGCGAACGCAGCCCGAACTGATGCGCGAAACCTCGCCGCTGTTCCGCTACCGGGAGCTCACGCTGCCGGTGATGCTGGTGCACGGTGGCCAGGACATTCGGGTGGACTACGAGCACACGCGCCGCCTGGTCCGACTGCTGGGGCTGGCCGGCCGGCCTCCGGTCACCCTGTATTTCGCAGCCGAGGGGCACGGCATCGACGATCCTGCGAACCTTCGAAAGACCTGGGAGGGCGTGGCGGGTTTCCTGCGCCAGCATCTGGACGGCGCCAGCGCGGCGCCCGCGCCGGCCGCCGCCGTGAAGTAAACCCCGCCGGGCTTGGACTATGCTCTGCCCGGGGGCGACGCACGCCCCGTCCACCCTAGGGAACCGATGAAGCCTTACGCCTTGACGTTGCTGCTGGCCTTGGCGCCGGCGGCCGATGCCGCGCAGCCCTTCACCGCCGAGCGCAGCTGGGAAATCCAGCGTATCGGCAATCCGGAGGTGTCGCCCGACGGGCGATACATCGTGGCGCCCGTTTCGCGCACCGTGATGGCGGAGGACAAACTGCTGGTCGACCTGTGGCTGTGGAGCAGCGACGGCAGCGTCCAGCGCCCGCTCACCGGGGACCCGGCCGCCGAAGCCACGCCGCGCTTCAGCCCCGACGGCCAGACCCTGGCCTTCGTAGCCCAGCGCGACGACGACAAGGTGCCCCAGCTGTACCTGCTGCCGATCGCCGGCGGCGAAGCGCGCCGGCTCACCACCTTCGCCACCGGCGTGTCGGTGCCGCGCTGGGTGGGCAACGGCAAGCTGGTGTTCGCCTCGCGCGTCTGGGCCGACCTGCCGCTGGACCAGCAGGCCAAGCGCCTCAAGGAGCGCGAAGAGTCGAAGATGAAGGCGCAGGTGTGGGACGCCGGCCCCTTCAGCGTGTTCGACACGCTGGTGGACGACCGCCAGGGCCACGTGTTCTCGGTGGACGTGGCGACGGGCACCGTGGCTTCGCTGACGCTGGGCCGCGGCCTGCAGCTGCCGCGCTTCTCGCAGGGCTTCGAAGGCACGTTCGACGTGTCCCCGGATGGCCGCGAACTGGCGCTCACCGCCGACAGCAATGCGGCCGCGAACATCGACGACATCGACGTGTACCGGCTGCCGCTGGCCGGCGGCGAAGCGCGCAACCTCAGCCAGGGCAACCCCGGCACCGACGGCAACCCGTTGTACAGCCCGGACGGCCGCCACCTGGTGTTCCTGCAGCAGCGCATCCCTGGCTTCTACGCCGCCAAGGCGCGGCCGATGCTGCACGACCTCCGCAGCGGCGACACCCGCGAGCTGCACGCCGACTGGGACCGCAGCGCCTCGGGCCTGGCCTGGTCGCGCGACAGCCGCACGCTGTACGGCGCCATTGATGACGCCGGCACCACGCGCGTCTACGAATTGCCCTTGAGCGGCAAGCCGCGCGCCATCACCGGCGAATCGTCCTTCAGCGGCCTGTCGGTGGCACCCGGCGCCATCGCGGCCGTGCGCCAGAGCTTCACCGAGCCGCCGACCCTGGTCAGCCTGGACCCGCGCCGCGGCGCCGCGCGCAAGCTGTCCACGATCAACGATGCACTGCTGGCCGACACCGCGTTGGGCACGTTCGAATCGGTGACCTACGCCGGCGCGAAGGGCGACGACGTCCAGATGTGGGTGAACTACCCGGCGGGCTTCGACCGCGCGAAGAAGTACCCGGTGTACGTGGTGATCCACGGCGGCCCGCACAACGGCGTCATCAATGCCATGCAGTTCCGCTGGAACGCCCAGGTGTTCGCCAGCTGGGGCTACGTGGTGATCCAGCCCAACTTCCACGGCAGCTCGGGCTTCGGCGAAAAGTTCACCGATTCGATCAACCCCGAATGGGCGCAGATGCCCTACGAGGACGTGATCAAGTCGGCCGAGTGGGCCGCGGCGCAGCCGTGGGCCGACGCCGACCGCATGGTGGCCGGCGGCGGCAGCTACGGCGGGTACCTGACTTCGGTGATCCTGGGCCGCGAGCATCCGTTCAAGGCGTTGGTGGCGCACGCCAAGGTCTACAACCTCTACACCCAGTACGCGGCCGACTTCGCCAGCACCGTGCCGCGCTTCGGCGGCTTCTGGGAAGAGGGCAACCGTGAAATCACCGACCGCAACTCGCCGCACCTCTCGGCCGCCAACTTCAAGACGCCCACCTTGGTCATCCACGGCCAGCGCGACCTGCGCGTGCCTGTGAACCACGGCATCGAACTGTTCCAGACCCTGCTGGTGAAGGGCGTGCCCACGCGGCTGGTGTATTTCCCCGACGAGAACCACTGGGTGCTCAAGCCGCAGAATTCGGTGTTCTGGTATGCCGAGATCAGGCGCTGGCTGGACCAGTACAACCCGCCGGCCAAGTAGGCGGCCGATTTGATCCACGTCAGGCCGGCCTGCCGCTTCGGGGGCAGACTGGCCCCACCCACCTAAGGAGTACCCGCATGAAAACCAACGTTGGCGGCATCGATCGTGGTCTTCGCATCGCCCTGGGCGCCAGCCTCATCGCCTGGGCCGCAGCCTTCGACGGCCCGGCCCTGGCCTACCTGGGCGTGGTCCCGCTGCTCACCGGCGTGTTCGGCATGTGTGGGCTGTATTCGCTGCTGGGCATCAACACCTGCCGCATCAAGCACTGATCCGCCCCGCGGCCCCCTGAGGGCTGGCCGACGCCCCGCGCTTCGCCCGTTGGAAGAACGGGACGAAGCCACGGGGACTCTGCGATGCCGCCCACTCCATCGACCTTCCGGGGCCGCCTCGCGGGCCTGGGCCTGATCCTGCTGCTGGTCGCGCTGGCGGTGCTGCGTTCACACGCCGGCACCCGGCTCGACGGCTACACGGTGGACGAGCCCTGGCACATCGTCGCCGGCGTGTCCTACCTGCGCACCGGCGACTTCCGCCTCAACCCCGAGCATCCCCCGCTGTCCAAGCTGGCCGTGGCGCTGGCGATCCCCGACGGCTTCAGGCTGCGGCCGCTGGCGCCGCTGGTGGAGAAATCCCAGGAGCGCGACCTGGTCGAGGAAACCATGTACTTCGACAACGACAGCCCCGGCACCCAGGCCGCCGCGCGCGTGGGCATGTGGAGCTTCCACGCGGTGCTGCTGGTGCTGCTGGGCCTGGCGCTGTGGCAGGCGTTCGGACTGGCCTGGGCCGCGGGGGCGCTGGCCTTCCTCGCGATCGAGCCGACCATTGGCGCGCACCTTCCGGTGGTGATGACCGACCTGCCGCTGGCGCTGAGCTTCGCGCTGGCCGCCGTGTGCGCCGGCCTGCTGGCCAGCCAGTGGCGCTGGCGCTGGGCGCTGGCCTGCGGCGTGGCCGTTGGCTTGGTGCTCGGCAGCAAGCATTCGGCGCTGGCGGGCGTGGCGGGCATCGCCGCGGTGTTGGCGGTGGCGGCACTGTGGGGCTTCCGGCACGGCGGCCTGCGCGTGGTGGCGGTGCGCGCGGCGAAGCTGGGCCTGGCGGCGCTGCTCGCCGTCGCCGTGCTGTGGGCGCAGTACGGATTCCGTTTCCACGCCGGCCCGGACGGCAGCGACGCCTACAACCGCGCCATGCCCGACAAGATCGCCGACCTCAACATCGCCCACTGGCGCGAGGGCGTCGCCTTCGCAGATCGCCATCAACTGCTGCCGCGCGCCTACCTCTGGGGCCTGGCCGACACGGTGCGCGCCGGCGTCGAGGGCCGCGGCCAGGCTTCGCACTGGCTCTGGGGCAAGAAGCACGTCGGCAAGGCGCCGTGGTTCACCTGGCCCAGCGCGGTGGTGGCGAAGGTGCCACTGGCGCTGATGGCGCTGTCGCTGCTGGGCCTGGCCCTGCTGCCCCGTTCGAAGCTCACCCCCAGCGCACGCTGGGTGCTGGCCGCGCTTCTGGGCGGCAGCGCCGCGCACCTGCTGGCGCTGATGGGTTCGCAGGGCACCTACGGTGGCATCCGGCACGCACTGCCGCTGGTGATGACGATGGCCGTCCTGGCCGGCGCCGCCGTGGCCTGGACGTGGCAAGGGAAGTCGCGCGCCGGCATGGCGGCCGTGGCGCTGCTGTTCGCCACGGCGCTGGGCATGACGATCCGCGAGCCGCGGCTGTGGGAGTACCACAACGAACTGGCCGGCGGCAGCGCCAATGCCTGGCGCCAGTTCCGCAATGAGGGCGTCGACCTCGGCCAGCGCTACCCGGAGATCCGCGCCTTCCACGATCGCGTCATCAAACCCTCGGCGGAAAACTTCTACGCGGACTACTGGTTCGGCGAGAAGCAGGCGATCGCCGATCGCCTCAACTACCGCAAGCGCGTGCAGGACATGCACGATGAAAACGTAGCCGGCATTTTCGACGGCTACTTCCTGGTCGGCATGTCGGCCAACCTGCCCGACCCCGACTGGGGCTGGGATCCTGAGAAGGCGTTCGCCGGCACCCGCGAGGTGGCGCGCCTGGGCTACTTGCAGGTGCGCCAGGGGCGCATGACCAACCCCATGGGCCGGGCGCAGAGCGTTTACTACAGGACCGTGGAATACCTGTACCGCCAGGAAGGCACCGACCATGCGCTGGTGGCCCAGCGCCTGGAGGAGGTGGTGAAAGTGCTGCCGCACCACGCCGGCGCCGGCATCGAGCTGGGCAACGCCTACCTGCGCCTTGGAAGGCGCGACGAGGCGCGCATGGCCTACCGGCGCCTGCTGGACCAGACGCAGTCGCCGCTGGAGGCGCTGGTGCGCGGCCAGCTGGAGGCGCAGCTGGCGCTGATTGATTCGGGGGTGGACGTGACGCGGCTCAAACCCGTGCGCAATCCCTGGATGGAATGACGCGAACGGTCACTGCCCGGACGCGGCGGCCTTCGGGCGCACGGCGGTGACTTCAATCTCCACCAGGAAGCCCGGGTTGGCCAGCGCGGCCACCTGCAGGGTCGAGCGCACCGGCAGCTTCGGCTGCGACTCGGTGCCGAAGAACTCGCTGTAGCCCTTCATGAAGCCGCCGAAATCCATCCGGCCTTCCATTGCCGGATCGCCGACCAGGAAGACCTGCATCTTCACCACGTCGCCCATCGTCAGGCCGATGGCCTTGAGCTGGCCTTCGATGGCCTTGAGCACGCTCACCGTCTGCGCCTGCGTGGTGCCGTAGGCGGCGACGGTGTTGGCGGGCGCGGCGGCGTCGGCCACCGGCGGCACCATGCCGCTCAGGTAAACCGTGGTGGCGCCCGCGGGCACCTCCACCGCGGCGGCGATCGGGAAGGTGCTGTTGTTGGGCAGCTTGTGGCGAATCACTTCGTGCGCCGAGGCGAACGTCGGTGCCAGGACCAGCAGCAGGGCGGCGGCGGACTTGATCATTCTGGTTTTCCTTGGGCGGGATGCAAAGCGCGCACTTCGGCGGCCGTGATCGGGTCGCGGTAATCATTGCCGAAGTTTGTGCGGATATGGTTGATGACGTTGGCGACCTGGACATCGGTGAGCCACGCGGGCTCGAAGTAGGGGCCGATGGTGTGCTCGGGCGCGAACGCCGGCATGTTGCGGCGGCCGCCCAGGATCACCACCGCCATGTAGCGCGACGAGGCCAGGTTGGCATTGCCGGCGAAGGCCGGATAGCTGCCGCCGCCCACGGCGCCCTTGCCGTCCGGCATGTGGCAGCCCTGGCAGACCTGGGCGTAGATCTCGGCGCCGCTCGTGGTGCCCAGGTTGCCCTCGGGCGGCGGCTCGGGCGCGGCGTCGTCGGCCAGCGCCGGGGCGATGGCCAGCGCCAGCAGGCACAGGGCGGCGGCCCAGCGGGAGGGGTGTTCGCGCGGGCTCATGCGGCGGCTCCTGACAGGGCCTTGTGGTGCAGGCGGCCGATGGCGTCGATGGCCGAGGTGACCGCGCCTTCCTGCCAGGCCGGCAGGAACGAGGCATGCTCGCCGGCCAGCACGATGCGGCCGTCGATGGCGCACAGGTTGTCGTAGTGCTGTTCGCGCGTTTCTTCGGTCCATAGCGCGAAGCAGCCCATCGCGCCGGGTGCACGGTGCCAGGCCAGCGACACGCCGCTGTCGAACTCCTCGTCGTACTGCGGGTGCAGCTGGCGGCCCTGGCGCACCGCTTCGCGCACGCGGTCGGCGGCCGACAGCGAGGTGAAACGGGTGGCGTCCTTGCCCCAGAGGTAGCCGCCCAGCAGCACGCCCTTGCCCGGCGCGTGGTAGCCGGTGCTGGGGTAGCCGATGTTGCCGATGGGCTGGTTGGTGTAGCTGATGCCGCCGTAGATGTGGTCGTCCTGTTCCCAGAAGCGGCGCTTGAACTGCAGCCCCACCTTCACCGCCGCGGCGTAGGGCAGGGCGCTGATGGCGTCGGCCATGGGCCGGCCGACGTTCATCGGCAGCTGGCCCAGGATCGACAGCGGCAGCGTGCACACGCACCAGTCGGCGCTGGCGGTTTCGCGGCTGCCCGGTACGGTGGTGTCTTCGAAGGTGGCGCGCACGCCGTTGGCGTCCTGGTGGATGTCCACCACCTTGGCATTGAAGCGGATCAGGCCCTTGAGCTCGTGGGCGAAGGCTTCGGCGATACGGTCCATGCCGCCCACGGGCTGCAGCAGGGTGCTCTGCATTTCGTAGAGGTCGCCGATGGGCAGCGAGAACCAAAGTTCCGAATCGAGCATCTGTTTCAGGCCCATCGGCGTGGAGGGCAACGGACGTCCGGTCAGCCCGCCGCCGGCATCGCGGTCGAAGCCGCGGCGCTCGCTGGAGCCCATGTTCTTCGCGTATTTGAAGTCCTGGTCCAGCGCGCCCCACCAGCGCAGCGACTCCAGCAGTTTCTCCTGGTCCTCGCGCACCAGCGGCGCGTCGAGCTTGCCGCCCTGAGTGGCCTTGGCCAGCAGTTCGGCCACGTGGCCCTGGTAGTCGGCCTTCACCGCGCGGTAGCGCTGCGGCTTACCGTCGAAGGCCTGCGTGCTGTGCAGCAGGGCCTGGTGATTCACCTGCACGAAGTTTTCCAGCGGCACGCCGAACTGCCGGCAGTAGCCGAGGATGCCGTGGTGGTGGTGCGGGAGGCGCCACGGGCCGGGATTGATGTACAGGCCCGGGTCGAAGCCGCAGTGCTGGGTCTCGCCGCCCAGCTCGGTGTACTGCGTGCCGCCGCGGAAGGTCAGGTTGCGGCCGCCGGCGCGCGCGGCGTACTCGAGCACCTGTACGCGGTAGCCGGCCTTTCGCAGTTCGAACGCGGCCACCATGCCCGCGATGCCCGCGCCCAGCACCAGCACCGATGCGCCGGGCGGCGCTTCGCCCAGCTGCGGCGTGCCGGTGAACGTCGATTCCGCCGCCAGGCCGAGGCTGGCCATGGCCTGGTACATCGCCGCGCTGCCGGCGGTAAGCCCAACCATGCGCAGCAGCTGCCTGCGCGTCATCGGGCCACGAGTCTTGCCACTGTCCATTCACTGCCCCCGGCGGCCTTCCCGGGCCCGGCGGCTGCCGGGCACATATCAGGCCCAACGCAGCCCGGTGGTCGCCACGGCCAGGGCCTCGCGGCCGCTGAATCGGCTGTGGGGCTCAGGCCTGCGCGGGCTTGCGGGTGAACCGCCGCGTGAAGTCCTCCATCGCCGCGAAGGCCGCGGGAATGACCACCAGGCTCAGCAGGGTGGACGTGATCAGGCCGCCGATCACCGCCACCGCCATCGGCTGGCGGAACGAGGCGTCGGCGCCGAAGCCCAGCGCAATCGGCAGCATGCCGGCGGTCATGGCGATGGTGGTCATCATGACCGGGCGCGCGCGCTTGCGGCAGGCGTCCACCAGGGCGTCGTGCATGTTCATGCCGTGCTGGTCTTCGGCGATCACCGCGTAGTCCACCAGCAGGATGGAGTTCTTGGTGGCGATGCCGATCAGCATCAGCAGGCCGATCAGCGCCGGCAGCGACAGCAGGGTGCCGGTGATGAGCATGAGCCCGAACGCACCGCCGGCCGACAGCGGCACCGCCATCAGGATGATCAGCGGATGGCTGGCGTGGTTGAACAGCAACAGCAGCACGGCATAGACGCAGAACAATCCCGCGGCCATCGCCAGCGCGAAGCCGACGAAGAGTTCGACGAATATTTCCGAATCGCCGGTGTTCTGCACCTGCACGCCGGGCGGCAGGCGCTGCAGCGAGGGCAGCTTTTCCACTTCGGCCATCACGTCGCCCAGCGGGCGGCCGTTGAGTTCGGCGGTGAAGGTGATGTTGCGCTTGCGGCCGTAGCGGTTCACCTGCGAGGGGCCCGTTCCGGCGCGAACGTCGGCCACGGCCGACAGCGGCACCGTGCCGCCCTTGGCGCTGGGCACGCGCAGCAGCGACAGCAGCGCTTCGTCCGACAGCGAGTCCTGCGCCACGCGCACCCGGATCGGCACCTGCCGGTCGGGCAGGTTGAGCTTGGCCAGGCGCTGGCGGAAGTCGCCGCTGGTGGCGATGCGCGCGGCTTCGGCGATGGCCAGCGTGGACACGCCCAGGTCGGCGGCGCGGCGCGGGTCGGGCACGATCACCAGCTCGGGGCGCAACAGCGAAGCGGTGGAGCTGATCGTGCCCAGGCCCTGGATCGAGCGCAGGTCGCGTTCGAATTCGCCGGCCGCCCGGTACAGGCGCGTCGGGTCGTCGCCGCTCAGCACCAGCATCAGCTGTTCGCCAGGCTCACTGCTCAGGAAGCGCTGGCGGACGCCGGGCAGCTGTTCCAGGCGTTCGCGCACTTCGCGCTCGAGCTCCTTCTGGGAGCGGTTGCGGTCGCCCTCCGGGCCCCAGTCGAGCACCATCGTCACCTTGCGCACTTCACCAATGCCGTTCACCGCCGGGTCGCCCAGGTCCAGCACGCCGCCGACGGTGGCGTAGGCCTGGCGCAGTTCGGGCATGTCCTTGATCAGCGCGCGCGCTCGCTCGCTCATCGCGGCGGTCTGGTCCAGTCGCGCGCCGGGCGGCAGCTCCAGGCTCAGGTTGCTGCGGCCCAGGTCGGAGCCCGGGATGAAGGTGGCCGGGATGAAGGGCAGCAGCGCCAGCGAGCCGATGAACATCAGCAGCGCCAGGCCCAGGGTCTTGAAGCGGTTGGCCAGCGCCCACTCCACCAGCACGAGATACCGGCCCATCAGCGCCGATTCCTTTTCCACGTGCGGCTTGGGCTTGAGTTGGTAGGCCGCCATCATCGGCGTCAGCAGGCGCGCCACCATCAGCGAAAACAGCACCGCCGTGGCCGCGGTCCAGCCGAATTCCAGGAAGAACTTGCCGGCGATGCCGGGCATGAAGGCCACCGGGATGAACACCGCCGCCAGCGTGGCCGAGGTGGCGATCACGGCAAGGCCAATCTCGTCCGCCGCTTCGGTGGCGGCCTGCTTGGGCGGCTTGCCCATGGCCAGGTGGCGGTCGATGTTCTCCACCTCGACGATGGCGTCGTCCACCAGGATGCCCACCACCACCGCCAGCGCCAGCAGCGTGATCATGTTCAGGCTGAAGCCCAGCAGCCAGATGACGCCGAAGGTGGGGATGATCGACAGCGGCAGCGCCAGCGCCGAGATCCATGTCGCCCGCCAGTCGCGCAGGAACCACCACACCACCAGCACCGCCAGCAGCGCGCCTTCCCACAGCATGGTCATGGACGAACTGAACGA
>JANOJQ010000028.1:0-6385 GCA_031418815.1 Lysobacteraceae bacterium | reverse complement strand
GCCAGCAGCGCGAACCGCCCCAGCGCCCACGCCAGCGCCGACACCGCCACGCTCACCACCAGGATCACCGCACCGAACAGCAGGCTCAGCCCCGGCGCGCGACGGAAGTCGGCCCAGCCAAGCCGGAGCCAGCGCCAGGGTGCGCCGGCGTCGAGCGTGGCGCAGGGCACCGCGAAGGGTCGCTCTGGTTCCGGCGCCGGCGACGGCTCGACAGGCGCGGCCATGGCGGCTAGACGTCGACTTCCATGCCCGGCCGGGCGAGCATCACGTGGGCGTGATGCTGGTGGCGGATGACGCCGGCCAGCGCCTCGCGCGCGTCGTCTTCGCCGTGCACCAGCACCACCGGCGGGCGGTTGCCGACCTGCCCGTACCAGTCCACCAGGGCCGGCTGGTCGGCGTGCGCCGACAGGCCGCCGACCGTGTGCAGCTGGGCATTCACGTGCACGCTTTCGCCGAACAGCTTCACTTCGCGCGCGCCGTCCACCAGGCGGCGGCCCAAGGTGCCGTTGGCCTGGTAGCCGACGAACATCACGTGCGTTTCCTTGCGGCCCAGGTTCTGCCGCAGGTGATGGCGGATACGGCCGCCGTTGCACATGCCCGAACCGGCGATGATGATGGCGCCGCCGCGGTGGTCGTTGATGGCGCGCGATTCCTCCACCTCGACGCTGAAGTTGAGGTTGGGCAGCCGGAACGGATGCGGCCGGCCGCGCCAGACTTCCTGCGCGGCCTCGTCGAACAGCGATTCGTGCTGGTCGTAGACGCCCACGACCTTGGTGGCCATCGGGCTGTCGAGGAATATCTTCCAGCGCGACATGTTCCACTCGTCCCAGTGGCGCGCGAACCAGTACAGCAGCTCCTGGCTGCGGCCCACCGCGAACGCCGGGATCAGCACGTTGCCGCCGCCGTTCCAGGCCGTTTCCAGCACCTGCGCGATCTCGGCCAACGTGGCTTCCCGGTCCCGGTGGGCGCGGCCGCCGTAGGTGGATTCGAGCAGCACCAGGTCGGCGTACGGCACCGGTTCGGCGTCGCGAAGGATCGGCGTGCCCGTGGGGCCCAGGTCGCCCGAGAACGCCAGCACGCGCTCGCCCTCGCCTTCGCGCGCGCGCAGCTCGACGCTGGCCGAGCCCAGGATGTGGCCGGCGTCGCGCAGCGTGAGGGTGATGCCCGGCAGGATTTCGGTGGGCTTGCCGTAGCCGATCGGCCGCACCAGCTTGAGCACCTTGCCAACGTCGGCGCGGGTGAACAGCGGCTTGTGCTGGGCGTGGCCGTCGCGGCGGTGCTTGTTGTCCTGCATCGCGTCCATCTCGGCCAGCGACGCGGCGTCCTCGAGCATGATGCGCAGCAGGTCGGCGGTGGCCAACTGGGTCCAGATCGGGCCGCTGTAGCCGCGCGCCACCAGCACCGGCAGCCGGCCGCAGTGGTCGATGTGGGCGTGGCTCAGCACCACCGCATCGATGCCGTCGATCACGAACGGGAAGGGTTCGAAGTTGCGGTGTTCGTCGTCGAGGCTGCCCTGGATCATGCCGCAGTCGAGCAGCAGCCGGTGCCCGGCGGCCTCGACTTCGTGGCAGGACCCGGTGACTTCACCGGCGGCACCGTGGAAGCGGACTCGCATGGCTTGTTCCCTCGCAATGGCCTGGGCCAATGTAGCGCAGAAACGACGACGGCCGGGCAAGCCCGGCCGTCGCGTGGTGCCCGCGAAGCGGCGCTTACTTGCGTGCGGCTTCCAACTCCTTGAGCAGGTTCGGCGCCGGGTAAACCGACTGCATGATCCACTGCATGTAGCGGTGGTCCACGGCGATCATGCGGGTCATGGTGGGGTCGAACACCCAGTTCGAGCTCACGCTTTCCCAGTTGCCGTCGAAGGCCAGGCCCACCAGTTCACCCTTGCCGTTGAGCACGGGCGAACCGGAGTTGCCGCCGGTGATGTCCAGGTCGGACAGGAAGTTCACCGGCACCCTGGCCTTGGCTTCCGCGCTCATCGCGGCGATGGCATCGAGCTGCGCCTTGGGCGCGTCGAACGGCTCCACGCCCGTCGCCTTGGCCGCCAGGCCGTCGAGCGAGGTGAACGGGGTGTAGGCCACGCCGTCCTTCGGGCTGTAGCCCATGACGTTGCCGTAGGTGATGCGCAGGCTGAGGTTGGCGTCGGGGTACACGCCCTGGCCCTGGCCGCGCTTGTACTCCTGCACGGCGGCCAGGTAGACCGGGCGGTGGCGGCTGTTCTCGCCGGCGCGGGCGCGGCCGGTGTCCTCGAGCGCCATCAGCGTGGGCTGCAGCGCCACGGCCAGCTTGAGCAGCGGGTCGGTGCTGGCCTCGAAGCCGGCGCGGTCGGTCGTGAACAGCGCGAGGCGGGCGTCCACGGTGCCGAGCTTGGTCGCGGCGTAGGTGCCGTCGAGCGCCTTGCCGATCGCGGCGGCGTCGTTGCCGCCCAGCCAGGTATCGACGGCGGCGATGCGCTGGTCGGCCGGCAGCTTCACGTACTCGGCCAGCCAGTAGGCCAGGAGCTGCTTTTCCATCTTCGGGTCATAGCGGCGGTCGAGCTGGCGGGTATTGCCCTCGATGGCCGGCAGGTCGCGGTCCTGGTAACCACCGGCGCGCTCGACGTTGGGCTTGGCGCGTTCGATGGCCAGGCGGTACAGGCCGCGCACGTTGCCCAGCAGGCCCACGCCCGCCATCTGGCCGATGGCCGTGTCGCGCACCCGGGTGGCGCGCGCGTCGGCCGCCAGCTGCACCAGGCGCGCATGGGCGTCCAGGGCAGGCTTGCCGGCGTCGCCGCGGCTGCGCAGCCAGGCCAGCACCGCGTCTTCCTCGGCGCGCTTGGTGGCGGCGGCGTTGATGCGGCGGAAGCCCTCGAGCTGGCCGTCCCAGTTCTTCATGTTGTTCTGCCAGCCGCGGATGGTGCTGGCGTATTTCACTTCGATCTCCGGGTCGGCCTTGCCGGCCGCGTCGACCATGGCCACCAGGTTCTTCAGGTGCTGGCCGCCCACCGGGTACTGCCACTCGGCCACGCCCTGGAATTCATCGAACAGCGCGTAGCGGCTGGTGCTGCCCGGGTAACCGGCCACCATGACGAAATCGCCCGCTTCCAGGGCGTCGGTGGCCATGCGCAGGTGCTGCTTGGGCTTGAAGGGCACGTTGTCGGGCGCGAACGCCGCCGGCTTGCCGTCCTTGCCGACGTAGGCGCGGTAGAAGGTGAAGTCGCCGGTGTGGCGCGGCCACATCCAGTTGTCCACTTCGCCGCCGTAGTTGCCGATCGCGCCCGGGGGCGCGTACACCAGGCGCACGTCCTTGATTTCGATCTGGCGGAACAGGCGATAGGTCTGGCCACCGAAGAAGCTGTACAGCGTGCAGCGGAAACCGGGCTCGGATTCGCAGCCGGCGATCAGCACCTTCTGCGCGTCCTCCAGCGCCTTCTGGCGGGCCAGGCCGTCCTGGCCGGGCGCGGTGGCGGCCAGCATCTTGTCGGTGACGTCGGTGATCTGGTCCATCACGAACACGCGGGCGTTCGGGCCGGCGGTGATTTCCTGGTCGCGGGTGGCGGCGTTGAAGCCGTCCTTCATCAGGTTGCGGTCGGCGGTGGAATTGAGCTGGATGGCTCCATAGGCACAATGGTGGTTGGTGACCACCAGGCCATCGGGCGAAACCAGCGAAGCGGTGCAGCCGCCCAGCGCCACCACGGCGCCCATCGGGTCGCCGGTCAGGTTGGCCAACTGGGTGGGGTCGAGCTCCAGGCCCGCCTGCTTGAGCGGACCGGCGATTTCAGGCAACTGCTGCGGAACCCACATGCCTTCCTTGGCCTGGGCGGCGAAGGACAGCGAAAGAGCGGCAGCCAGGACAGCGATACGCATTGCGGCACCTCGATGGGTCAGGACTGGCAAGCGTAGCAGCGCCGGCGTTTGCCGGGGCGCGGCCGCGGTATAAGCTTTCGGCAGGGGACAACGGGGAACGGACTATGCGTGTGCTGGCTTGGATCGTGCTGGTGCTGGCGGGGTGGGCAGGCGCGGCAAGCGCGCAATCGCCCGACACGGCGCTGGCCAATGCCTGGAACACCCTCTGCACGGGCGCCACGCCCGGCTCGCCGCTGGCCAATCGCTGCGCCGAGATCTTCGCCGGCGGGCCCAACAGCCGCGAGCGGGCGGCGGGCGGCAACTTCCTCGGCGAGATCCCGGGCCAGGGCCGCGCCGCCACGCGCGACGGCGCGCCCGACGACGACGCCCTTCGCACCGAGCTGGGCGCCGGCTGGTCGGTGTTCGCCAGCGCCGACACCGGCCGCCTCGAACGCCGCGACGGCACCAACGAAGCGCCCTTCGACGGCGACACGGGCGCGCTCAGCGCCGGCGTGGACTGGGCGCCCGCGCCCAGCTGGCAAGTGGGCCTGGTGGCCAACTACACGCGCGACGAACTGGATTTCCTGAGCTCGGACGGCAGCCTGCGCACGTCTTTCACCGGCCTGATCGCCCTGGGCAGCTGGAGCATCACCGACCGCATCGCGCTGGACGGCTATGCCGGCCAGCTGCGGGGCGACTACCGGGTGCGGCGCGCGATCAACTTCACCCTGCTCAGCGGGGTGGCCATCGACACCGTGGCCAATGCGTCCATCGACGCCGAGCGCAGCCTGGCCGGGCTGGGCCTGACGTGGTCGATCCCGGCGGGCGCCTGGGAGTGGCAGCTCGCCGGCGGCGTCGACTGGCAGCGCACCGACCTGGACCGGTACGCGGAAACCGGCGGGCAGGGCCTGGCCCTGGTGGTGCCGGGCCGCAGCATAACCAGCCGGCGCGGGCGCCTGGACGCCGCGCTGGCGCGTAATTTTTCGGCCGGCTGGGGCGTCTGGCAGCCGCTGCTGCGCCTGGGCTGGCGCCATGAGTTTGCCAACCCGGCGCGACCGCTGGCCGTGACCTTCGTGAACGACGGCAACGCCACGCCCATCCGTTTCGACACCGACGACGCCGATACCGCGTGGGGCGAGGCCGGCCTGGGCGCAGTGTTCGTTTTCACGGGCGGGCATTCGGCCTTCATCGAGCTGCGCCAGCGCTTCGGCCATGACTTCCTGCAGGAAAGGCTGCTGTCGGTGGGCTGGCGCAAGGAGCTGCCCTGAGCCGGCCTTACCGACCGGTTCACTCCCGGCGGGTATAATTCCGGCCCTCACGGCCCGAACGGCCCCGGCGGAAGCAGACATGGCTCAGCAGATGATGAAAGCGCTGGTGAAGCGCCACGCGGAAAAGGGCATCTGGATGGAACAGGTGCCGGTGCCGACGCCCGGCCCGAACGAAGTGTTGATCAAGCTCGAGAAGACCGCCATCTGCGGCACCGACCTGCACATCTACAAGTGGGACGAGTGGAGCCAGCGCACCATCACGCCAGGCCTGGTGATCGGCCATGAGTTCGTCGGCCGCATCGTCGAGATGGGCCCGGGCGTCACCGGCTACGTGATCGGCGACCGCGTGTCGGCCGAAGGCCACCTGGTCTGCGGCCACTGCCGCAACTGCCGCGCCGGCCGCCAGCACCTGTGCCCGAACACGGTGGGCATCGGCGTGACGCGCAACGGCGCGTTCGCCGAATACATCGTCATGCCCTCGTCCAACCTGTGGCCGATCCCGGACTCCATCCCGTCCGAACTGGCCGCGTTCTTCGACCCCTATGGCAACGCCGCGCACTGCGCGCTGGAGTTCGACGTGGTCGGCGAGGACGTGCTGATCACCGGCGCCGGCCCGATCGGCATCATCGCCGCGGGCATCTGCAAGCACATCGGCGCGCGCAACGTGGTGGTCACCGACGTCAACGATTATCGCCTCAAGCTGGCCGCCGACATGGGCGCCACGCGCGTGGTCAACGTGTCCAAGCAATCGCTGCGCGAAGTCGTGAAGGACCTGCACATCGAGGGCTTCGACGTAGGCCTGGAAATGAGCGGCAACCAGGTCGCGTTCAACGACATGCTCGACTGTATGTACCACGGCGGCAAGGTCGCCCTGCTCGGCATCCTGCCGCGCGGCGCCGGCATCGACTGGGACAAGGTCATCTTCAAGGGCCTCACGCTGCAGGGCATCTATGGCCGGCGCATGTACGAGACCTGGTACAAGATGACGCAGATGGTGTTGACCGGATTCCCGCTGCAGAAGGTGCTGACGCACCAGGTGCATATTGATGACTTCCAGAAGGGATTCGACCTGATGGACGCGGGCAATTGCGGCAAGGTCGTTTGCAGCTGGACGTGACGAAATATTCGGCATGCAAAAAAAAGGGCGCCGAGGCGCCCTTTTTCTTGCCGCCTTCGAAAGGGATCAGCCGCCGATCTTGAAGCTCAGGACGACCTGGTCGGATGCTTTTCCGTCGTACAGGAAGTCCACGTAGTCACCGGTTGTGTCGTAGTAGGTAAGTGCGGCTTCTA
>JANOJQ010000027.1:0-1692 GCA_031418815.1 Lysobacteraceae bacterium | reverse complement strand
CGGGGTCGTCGGAGCCGGCTGGGCGGCGGCCGGGGCCGGTGTCGTGGGTGCAGCGGCGGCGGCGGCCGCTTCGGCGGCGGCGCGCTGGGCGGCGGTTTCGGCGTCGCGCAGGCGCTGTTCCTCGCGTGCGGCTTCCTGGGCGACGCGGTCGGCGGCGCCGGCCTGGCCCTTGGCGATGGCGTCGGTGATGCGGGGCAGGGCGGGCGCCTGGGCGTCGGTCTTGGCGATCAGGGCGCGCAGGCGCTCGGCTTCGGGGAAGTCCTCGCGGCCGATGGCCTGTTCGGCAGCGATGATGGCGTAGGGCATGAGGTCGATCAGGGCGCTTTCGGCCGAAGCGTCAGGCTTCTCGCTCTTCTCGCGCAGGGCCAGGTAGTACTCCATGGCGCTGTCGCCGGCCGGGGCGTACAGGCGCTGCTCCCGCAGGGCCTGGCTGCCGCGGGCGCGCAGCTCGTCGACGCTGAGGTTGGCCAGTGCGGCCTTGGCGGCTTCAGCGGCCTGCTGGACGGCGAGATCTTCGGCGCTGGGGCCGGCGGGCTCCGCCGGCGCGGCAGTGGTGGGGGCAGGCGTGGCGGGCTCGTCCTTCGAACAGGCCACCAGGGCCAGACCCAGGGCCACGGCGATGCCCCAGCGCAGGGCGCGGGGGGTGGAGGAGGTAGCAAGCGTCATGTCTTTCCCCTGAAAAATCACTAAACCATTACGTTCAGCACATAAGAGTTTGGCCGCTTTGTCAAGCGCGGTGCGTCTCGGACCTTGATGCGGCGCACAGAACGCGCCACATTCGGGGCAAGGCAGCCCCCTTGCGCGGTACGTTGGGCTTTGCCTTACCCACAGGGGAACCACGATGCGAATCACTGCTTGGGCAAGGCTGCTGCCGTGCGTGCTGCTCCTGGCAGCGTGCGCGCACGACGGCAAGGTCCAAGAGGCCGCGCCGGCAGCGCCGGCGGAAGTGGCTTCGGTGCCGGCGTCCGAAACCGCCGAGGCCGCCATGGCGCGGGCCATGGCCGAGGCACGGGCCCGCGAGCAGCTCGAACAACAGATGCGGCAGCAGCAGGACGAGCAGCTTGCCCGGCAAGCGGCGGCCGCCCGCGCCAGCCAGGCGATGCCCACCACGTCGCCGCCGCCAAGCCCGGCGTACCTGCCGCTGCCGCCACCGCCGCCGCCGCCGCCGCCGCCGCCGCCCCCGCCACCGCCACCGCCCCCGCCACCGCCACCGCCGCCGCCACCTGCGGCCAAGCCGCCGACCCAAGCCGCGCGCCCGGCGATCGATCCCACCAAGAACTACGCGCTGATGCGCGTGTTCTACGCTACCGATCGCGCCGCGGCTGCCAACTTCAGCAGCGTGCCGCTTGACGAGCGCTACGGCGTTGCGCGCGGCCGCGTGGACTATGGCCTGGCCGAAGTCAGCATCCCGCGCGACCACGTGCCGGGCATGCTGGAGGCTCCTTCGATCTGGAATTTCGAGTTCAGCGAGGATCCATCGCGCCACGTCGTGCTGCTGTCGTTGCAGCGCCGGGCCGGCCCGACCTTCTTCAAGCAGCTGTCCGAGCGCGGGGCGCGCTCGGAGATCCACCACGAGCAGCATAGCTACCTCGTCTCGTTGCGAAGCAGGGGGTTGATCTGAGATTCAGTGTATCTGCGCTTCAATGCAGCGGCGGGCCGTACGGATTCTTGGTGAACTTGCCCTTGTACATG
>JANOJQ010000026.1:0-63794 GCA_031418815.1 Lysobacteraceae bacterium | reverse complement strand
GGTGGTTCGAGTCCACCTATAGCCACCACTCGATCTTCGCGTCTCCCGCGCCCGCCTGCAGGTTCAAGGACTTCAAGGCTGGTCACGCCGCTGCCCAGCGAAGCCACGGCACCACGCATGGCTTGCGCCGTGGGTGTTCGGCGCGCGGTGAAAATCTCCTGCAGCGAGGCGTAGTACCAAAGCGTCCCGTCGCGCCCGCCGGTGAACCGGGCAAACACGCCCTCGCCCACCGACGGGTCCTGCAGGTCCTGCACGATCGCCCGCGCGTTATGAAGCTTGTCGCAGCCCGACACCAGCAGCACCTCGTCGTCCGCTTCGGTGAGGTGCTTCAGATAGGTTTTCTTGCGGTGAGCCCAGTCCAGGCGCTTGGCTTCGGCGTCGGCGTGCACGGATTTTTCTTCGGCGGTGCCGTCGGTGCAGGCCAGGACGATGCGGGCCACGTTGTCGCCGAACTCATCGCGGATAAGCGGACCGTGGTGGGCGCCGCAGTCTTCGATGACGTCATGCAGCAGGCCGGCGATGGCCTGGTCTTCGCTCCCGCCAAACTCGATCACCAGGCTCGACACGCCCAGCAGGTGGTAGATGTACGGAATGCCCGAGCCCTTGCGGTAGTGCGCGGCGTGGGCCACGCGGACGTAATCGACGGCGCGGGTGAAGCGTTCGGTCAGGACGGTCATGGCGGGCCTCGAGGGGTGGCGGGTATGGCGTCATTTTGCCCGCCCGCGGTCTCACCGGCCGAGAACGGGAACGCCGTCAGCGGCCCGACGCTTTTTCCAGACACGCCACGAGTTGCGTCGCTGACGCACCTTCACGCGTAAACCCGAACGCATGCTCGGTATCGCGATGCCGATCCAGCCAGATGCCTTCGCCGGTATCGGGCCGGCTGGCGGCCAGCCACAGCGCGGTGTCGGCGCCGTCCTGCGCCGTGCGCAGCACGGACTTGAACAGTTTGCGGAACCCCGGCAGCGCGCTGCGCACCCCATCGGTATCCACCCAGCCCGGATGCATCACCCACGCGCGAGGCTGGCCGGGACCGAGGCTGTTCCAGTAATGAGTGAGTTCCACCTGCGCGCGCTTGTGCTGGGCGTAGGCGGTGAAGCCGTCGTGGTGGGCGGCGTCGGTGGCCTGCAGCGCGTTGAGGTCGAGCGCGGCGCCGTACATGCCGCCCGAGCTCATGGAGATGATGGCGCTGCCCTCGCGCAGCGCGCCGCCGCGGCGCAGGCCCTGGTCCAGCACGAAGTGGCCCAGCAGGTTGGTGGCGAAGCCGAGCTCCAGGCCTTCCTTGGTGCGAACGAATTCGTGGCACATCACCCCCACGTTGTGCACCAGCACGTCCACCGTTCCGGCCGCGGCGATGTCACTGGCCGCCCGGGCAACCTCGCGCATCAGGGAAAGATCCACCGGCACCGGCTGGATGCGGCCTGCGCCGTTCGCCTCGGACGCCAACGCTTCGAGCTTGCGGACATCGCGCCCCAGCGCCAGCACCGTGGCCCCGCGCGCCGCCGCGCCCAGCGCAATGGCGCGGCCGATGCCGCCCGTGGCGCCGCTCACCACCCAGCGCTGGCCCGTGAAATCTGCGTCCAGCCCGGCGTCGCCGACGCGGCGCTTGAAGCCGATACGCGAGAACGGCAGCGCAAACCGCGCGTAGAAAATCGCCGCACCGATAGCCTTCTTCATGCCGCCCACCTTTTCAGGAAGTCTTCGTCCAGGTGCCCGGTCTTGACCAGGATGCGGGCGCCCAGCGGCGCCCGCGGCGCGTGCTGCGAATGGTGCGGGCTCCGCAGCCAGCTGCCGGCCGGGTACACGCCGAGTTCGTCTTCGAACTGGCCGCTGAGCACCAGTATTTCCTCGCCGCCCCAGTGCGTGTGCGGCTGGAACACGGTGCCCGGGGCCCAGTCCACCAGCGCGGTGTGCTGGGTGCCAAAGGAATGCAGCGGCATCACGCGCAGGCCGGGCACCAGGCCCGGGCGCCATTCGCCGGCGTGGGTGTCGATACGCACCGCCTCGGTATCGCCGGTCTGGAACTGCCGCAGCTTCACGAACAGCGTGCAGCCACCTTCGCTGCGCGGCGCATGCGCGCTGCCGTCGGGGTTGCGCAGGTAGGTGCCGGGGCCGTGGTCGCCGCGCTCGTCGCTGAACACACCGTCCAGCACCAGGATTTCCTCGCCGTCCGGATGGGCGTGCTCGGCGAACACCGAGCCCGGCGCGTAGCGCACCAGGCTGGTGGCGCGCGCGGCCTCGTTGCCCACGCGGTCAAGCATGCGCCGGGTCACGCCGGGCGACGGCGAGGCCTGCCAGGGCGAGTCGCCGGGGCGGATGACGACGCGTTGGGTGAAATCGGCGTTCAGGCGCATGGGCGGGCCGGGGTTTCGAGGTCGCAATAGTGTGCCCGGGAAGGCGTGTAGGCGGGATGTGGGGCGGCACCACCACGCACGGGCGGCCGCGACGGCCAAGGCCTCAGTCGTGGCCCAGCGCCCGCCGCGCCAGCGCCGGATCATCGGCGAACACGCCGTCCACGCCCGCCGACGCGTATGCCTTCAGCTCGCGCACCGCGCCTTCGTCGTTGCGCGCCGCCGGGCCGTTCGCATCGCGGTAGCTTTCGCCGAGGAAGGCGTTCTCCGGGCGGAAGGTGTAGGTGATGACCTGAAGGCCCGCCGCATGCGCCGCCTCCACCAGCGCGCTGCGATGCCCGCCGCCTTCGCGCGGCTCCAGCTGCAGCATCCGGCTTGCCGGGCCGATGGCGTCGGCGTAGGTGGCGATGGCGCGCAGGCCGTCGGGCGCGGCCATCTGCGTGTAGGTCATCGGCGCGCCCGCCAGCACCGTGTCGTAGGGCCGCTCGTCGGGCGAACCCAGCAGCTGCAGCAGGCGGATGTTTCCGCCGCGCGGCAGCTGCTGGCGCAGGGCGCGCAGGTTCTGCGTTTCGAACGACTGGATCACCACCGGCGCGCTGCGCGTGTAGGCGTGGGCGGCCAGCGCGTCCAGCAGCGGCTGTTCCATCGCCAGGCCCAGCGCGGCGAAATGGCTGGGGTGCTTTATTTCGGGCACCAGGCCAATCGGACGGCCCAGGGCCGCCGAGCGCGCGGCCACCAAGTCAACGATTTCCGCGAACGTGGCCAGCTGGAACTGCCCGTCCCACTGCGTCGAGCGCAGCTGCGGCAGTCGCTCGCGCGCGCGCAGGGTCTTGAGCTCGGCCAGGGTGAAGTCTTCGCTGAACCAGCCTTCCGACCAGGCCCCGTCGATCTGCCGGCGGGTGCGGCGCGCGGCGAATTCGGGCCGCTGCGCCACGTCGGTGGTGTCGGACAGTTCGTTCTCGTGCCGGGCCACCAGCACGCCGTCGCGGGTCATCACCAGGTCGGGCTCGATGGCGTCGGCGCCCTGTTCGATCGCCAGCGCATAAGCGGCCAGAGTGTGCTCGGGCCGGTGCGCGCTGGCGCCGCGGTGGGCGATCAGCCACGGGCGGGGCAAGGCCTGCGGGGCCTGGTCTGCGGCGTCGTCGGGAGTGTGGTTGGCGGGGGCCATGGGCGCCAGCGTAGCGCGCGGCGCGGGCGCGCAGGCGGCCAGGGCGCAGGCCTGTGCGCCGGCCAGGGCGATCAGCAGGAGCCGGTGCAGGGAGGGGTTTTTCATGGACCCACCCTACGTGCGGCGTGTGACGGCCGTACGCTCCGGCTTCAGCCCGGCGGCGTTGCCGCGCCTGGGTCCAGCACGTAATCGGCGAACCGGGGCTCGCGCACGGCCCGCACGTACTCATTCACGAAGCCCGGGAAGATGGCGATCACCTTGCCGCCGTCCATGCGGTACCAGCTGCGGCACTGCGCCCACACCGAGCCGCCCAGGCGCCGCTGCAGGTCGGCGTTGTGGGCCTGCTGCACGTCGGCGCGCACTTCGATGGCGCGGTGGCCGCCGCGCTCCACTTCGCGCATGCAGGCGATGGCGTGCTGCACCGCGGGCTCGATGAACAGCAGCGTGGACGTGTGGCCGGTGGCGGTGTTGGGCCCCAGCATCAGGAACAGGTTCGGGAAGCCGGCCACGCTGATGCCGTGATGGGCCTCGGGGCCGTGCTGCCAGGCCTCGGCCAGCGTGCGGCCGCCGCGGCCGTGGATGGCCAGCGACTGCAGCAGGTGCACGGTGTCGAAGCCGGTGGCGCAGACCAGCGCGTCGATGGGGCGCTCCACGCCGTCGGCGGTGCGGATGCTGCGTGCGCCCAGCCACTCGATGGGCGCGGTCACCAGCGACACGTTCGCCTGCGACAGCGCCGGATAGTATTCGTTGGAGTAGATCAGGCGCTTGCAGCCCAGCGGGTAGTCGGGCGTGAGCGTGGCGCGCAGCGCGGGGTCGGCGATGCCCTTGCGGCGCTGGTGCGCGGCGAGCTTCAGGTTCAGCCAGCGCATGAACGTGCCGTCGTCGAAGCCGCGCCGGCCCAGCTCGAGGAAAGCAACCCAACCCGCACGCACCGCGATGGCATACGGCGGGAACTTCGCCAGCAACCGGTCGAACCAGCGGTATTTCCGCTCCAGCCGCGGCAGCACCCAGTTGGCGGTGCGCTGGAACACGTGCAGCTGCGCGGCCTCGCGGGCAATGGGCGGGATCAGCTGCACCGCCGTCGAACCCGTGCCGATCACCGCCACGCGCAGGCCCGCGAGTTTCTTGTCGTGGTCCCAGCGCGCCGAGTGCAGGCGCAAGCCCTGGAAATCGTCCAGCCCCGGGATGTCGGGCCAGCGCGGCTGGCTCAGCGGGCCGGTGCTGCAAACGAAGTAACGCGACACCAGGGTGTCGCCGCGCGCGGTGCGGAAGTGCCACAGCCCCGTGGCTTCGTCGAAGCGCGCCTCGCTCAGCCGCGCGCCCAGGCGCAGGCGGGCGAACAGGCCGTGCTTTTGCGCCAGCGCCTGCTGGTAGGCCTGGATTTCCGGCGCGTTGGCGAATCGCTGGCTCCAGCGCGCATTGGCCGCGAACGAAAACGCGTACGCCGGCGCCGGCACGTCCACCTGGGCACCGGGGTAGCGGTTGTCCCACCAGGTGCCGCCCAGGCCGGGCTGCTGTTCAAGCATCACGAAATCATGGCGGCCCTGTTTTTGCAGCTGCATCGCCATGCACAGGCCGGACATGCCGGCGCCCAGGATCACCACGTCGTGCACGGCGTGGTGCGGCGGTGCGCTGGCGTCGAGCGCCTTCAGCGCGAAGCGCGCCAGCCGCGACACCGCCGCGTTGGCGCTGGGCAGCTGGCCCGCGTGCAGCGGGTAGACGTGCCAACGGTTCGGCTCGACTTCCAGCGTGCTGTCCACGCCGGCGGCGAGCAGCGCGGCGTGCAGCGCGCGCGACTGGTCGCACAGCAGTTCGTCGGTGCCGCACTGGATCAGCACGGGCGGCAGGCCGCGGTGCTCGGCCAGCAGCGGCGACACGCGCGGGTCGTCGGTGGCGGTGCCGGCGTAGTGCGCGGCGCAGGCCTGCATCCAGGCGGCGCTGAGCATGGCCTCGCCCGGCACGGGCGGCGGCTGGTGCGCGGGCCGCAGGTCAACCCACGGCGACAGCAGCGCCAGGCCCGCCGGCGCCGGCCGGCCGCTGTCGCGCACCTGCACCGCCAGGGCCAGCGCGAGGCCGCCGCCGGCGGAATCGCCGGCAATCAGCACCGGGCCTTGGGCGATCAACGCGTCGTACACCGCCAGCGCGTCGTCCAGCGCCGCGGGGAACGGGTGCTCGGGTGCGAGTCGGTAATCGGGCACCACCACCGGCAGGCCGCTGTCGCGCGCCAGCCACGCGGCCAGCGCGCGGTGGGTGCGCGGCGAACCCACGCAGTAGGCGCCGCCGTGCAGGAACAGCACGGTGCCGGCGCGGCAGGGCTTGGCGCGGTCGTCCTGCCAGCGCTCGGCGCGGACGCCGGCCACGGCGGCTTCGTGCCGCACCACGCCGCGCGGCATCCGGCCGATGCCCGACAATGTCTCCAGCCAGGCGCGCTGCCGCGGCAGCGGCCGGCGCGGTGACAGGGCCGGCTTGAGCAGCAGCCGCAGCGTGTTCCGAAGCGCGAACGCCGCGACCGATTCGCCAACACTCATTCCCTGGGGTTCCTGTGGATGCGTGCGCCGAGCATAGGGCAGCGTCGCGCCAGCGCCAGTGAAGGACGGCGCCCCAGGCTCATTCGCCGGGGATGGCGGACGGGTCCATCCAGAATATTTCCCAGACATGGCCGTCCGGGTCCGCGAGGGCCCGGCTGTACATGAAGCCCAGGTCCTGCATCGGATTCACGTCGGCGGTGCCGCCGTTCGCCGCGGCCGTGGCATTGGCCGCGTCCACGTCGGCCGGGCTGTCCACCACCAGCGCCAACAGGACTTCGCTGGAGGTCGGCGGCGGGATCGGGCGCGTGGTGAAGGTCCGCCATTTGTCGTGGGTGAGCAGCATCACGTTGATCGCCTCGCTCCAGACCATGCAGGCGGCGGTGTCATCGCTGAAGTGCGGGTTGTTGGTGAAGCCCAGCGCGGCGTAGAAGGCCATGGAGGTGCGCAGGTCGGCCACGGGCAGGTTGACGAAGATCATCCGGGTCATGGCGGTTTCCTCGGTGGAAGGATGGCGTTGCGGGGGCCTGCACTATGGCGGCAAGCGGCCCGGCGCGCTTGGCTGATCGTAGTCAAACCGGCGGCGGCGCGCTGGCTCTAGGATGGAGGCGTTGCGTCAACCCGAAGGCCGCCCCGCGATGACCACCCTCCCGAGAATCGGCCTGCTGGGCCACGGCCGCTTCGGCGCCGCGTTCGCTTCGCTGCTGGACCAGCACGGCTACCCCTGGGCCGCCTGGGACCCCGCCGCCGCCGACATCCCGCAAGCGCATGCCGCGGCGGACCTCGACGCCTTGGCCGCGCGCGCCGACCTGATCGTGGTGGGCGTGCCGCTGGACGCCTTCGAAGCCGCACTGCGCGAGCTGCGCCCGCGGCTTGAGGCGCGGCACCACGTCATCGACGTGTGCAGCGTCAAGGAAGCGCCCTGCCGCTGGATGGACGAGGTGCTGGGCGACGCCGTGGGCCACGCCGGCAGCCACCCGCTGTTCGGCCCGCTCAGCATCGCCCGCGCCGAGCCGCTGCGCACCGTGGTTTGTCCGAGCGCGCGCCACCCGGGCACCGCGCAGCTGGCGCGTGACCTGTTCGCGTCCATCGGCAGCGAAGTGATGGACCAGGACGCTTCCAGCCACGACCGCTCGATGGCGCTCACCCACGCCATGGCCTTTTTCATCGCCCGCGGCCTGGTGGACCTGGGCGTGGGCAGCGACCTGCGCTGGGCGCCGCCCAGCTTCGCGGCGCTGGCGGCGTCCATTGCCGCGGTGCGCGCCGACGCCGGGCATCTGTTCAACACCATCCAGAACCAGAACCCCTACGCGGCCGGCACCCGCCAGCAGTTCATCGAGGCGCTGACGCTGATCGACCGGCGCCTGGCCGAGGCGCCCGACAGCGCGGCCGCGCTGCCCGACCCCACGCCCGCCGCGCTGGCGCAAACCTCGCCGGCCCTGCTCGAAGCGCGCGAGCACATTGATGAGCTCGACCGGGAACTGATCGCCCTGCTGCACCGCCGCGCCGAGCTGAGCACGCGCGCCGGCCTGGCCAAGCGCGCCACCGGCGCCCCGGTGCTGGACCCGGGCCGCGAAGCCGCGCTGCTGCAGCAGCGCCGTGAATGGGCAGAAACCGAAGGCCTGCCGGCCGAAGGCGTGGCCGATGTGTTCAGGCAGATCCTGACGCTGAGCCGGCGTGTACAGGGTTGAAATCCGCACTGGCCGGAGCCTGGCTCCGGCCAGCGGCAGGTGCTGCCCGACTCAGCCGGGAATCCGCACGAAGCCTTCCATGAGCACCCGCGCGCTGCGGCTCATGATGGCCTTGCGCACCACCCACTGGCCGTTCACCTGGGTGGCTTCCGCGCCCACGCGCAGGGTGCCGCTGGGGTGGCCGAAGCGCACCGACGTGCGTTCGCCGCCGCCGGCCGCGGTGTTCACCAGCGTGCCGGGAATGGCCGCCGCGGTGCCGATGGCCACGGCCGCGGTGCCCATCATGGCGTGGTGCAGCTTGCCCATGGAGAGCGCGCGCACGTGCAGGTCGATGTCGGCGGCGGCGACGCGCTTGCCGCTGCTGGTGGTGTAGTCGGCCGGCGGGGCGATGAAGGCCACCTTCGGCGTGTGCTGGCGCCTGGCGGCGTCGGCCACGTCGGTGATCAGGCCCATGCGCACCGCGCCGTGGGCGCGGATGGTTTCGAACATCGCCAGCGCCTTCGGATCGCCGTTGATGGCGTCCTGCAGTTCGGTGCCGGTGTAGCCCAGCGCCGCGGCGTCGACGAACACGGTGGGGATGCCGGCGTTGATCATCGTCACCGTCAGCGCGCCCACGCCGGGCACGTCCAGCGTGTCGGTGAGGTTTCCGGTGGGGAACATCGCGCCGCCGCCCTCGCCTTCGCCCTCGTCGGCCGGGTCGATGAATTCCAGCACGATTTCCGCCGCCGGGAAGGTGACGCCGTCGAGCTCGAAGTCGCCGGTTTCCTGCACTTCGCCATGGGTGATGGGCACATGCACGACGATCGTCTTGCCGATGTTGGCCTGCCACACCTTCACCGCGAACGTGCCGTTCTCCGGCAAGCGCGCCCTGTCGATGAAGCCATTGGCAATCGCGAACGGACCCACCGCGGTGCTGAGGTTGCCGCAGTTGCCGCTCCAGTCCACGAAGGCGGTGTCGATGGACACCTGGCCGTAGAGGTAGTCCACGTCGTGGCCGGGCTGCGCGCTCTTGGAAATGATCACGCACTTGCTGGTGCTGGACGTGGCGCCGCCCATGCCGTCGGTGTGCTTGCCGTAGGGGTCGGGGCTGCCGATGACGCGCATCAGCAGCGCGTCGCGCGCGGGGCCGGGCACCCGCGCGGCCGCGGGCAGGTCCTCAAGGCGGAAGAACACGCCCTTGGAGGTGCCGCCGCGCAGGTAGGTGGCGGGGATGCGGAGCTGGGGGGAACTGCTCATTCGGAAGGACTCGCTGGGTCGTTGTCGGGCTCGCCTAACCAGGCGGGAATGTCGGCGCTGGCATGGAGCACGCGCCAGATGTCCAGCTGGCTGTCGCGCTCGAGGTAGAAGATCAGATGTGGAAACGTGCGCACCGGCCATTGACGCAAGCAAGGCATGCCAAGGCTTTCGCCACAGCGCAGCGATCCGATGCCGGGATGCTGCACCAGGCGCTGCACGGCGTCCTGCAGCGCGGCGGTGAACGCGAGTTCGAGCGCCAGTCCTCCCTCCTGGGCGTACCAGGCCGCTGCCTGGTCGGCGTCAAGCCGGGCCAGCGGATGCCAGAAGACCGGCTTCACTCACTGGCGACCCGGGCCTGGGCCCGCTCGCGCATCTTGTCGAAGAAGTCCGGCTCCATCGGGGTGGCGGGGCCGGAGTTGAGGCCCTCCAGCAGCAGGGCGCGCAGCGTGTCCTCCGCCTTGCGGCGCTGGCGCTGGCGGATCAGGTCGCGCACGTAGTCCGAGGTGCTGGAATAGCCGCCCTCGCGAACCTCCTCGTCCACGAATTCCTTCAGCGGGTCGGTCAGGGAGATGTTCATGGTGGCCATGGCGGGCTCCTTGGCAAAGATTGCCAAGGAAGCTTAGCGCTGGCCCGGGGCCAGGGCAATCGGCCGACCGCCCCGCCCCGGGTCGGGATTCAGCTCAGGCCGTGGCCGTGGCCGCCAGGAAATCCTGGGCGAAGCGCTGCAGCACGCCGCCGGCCTCGTAGATGGACACTTCTTCGGCCGTGTCCAGGCGGCAGGTCATCGGCACCTCGAGGCGCTCGCCGCTGCGGCGG
Source organism: Lysobacteraceae bacterium (assembly GCA_031418815.1). Taxonomy (GTDB): domain Bacteria; phylum Pseudomonadota; class Gammaproteobacteria; order Xanthomonadales; family Xanthomonadaceae; genus Arenimonas. The sequence goes on along the minus strand of JANOJQ010000026.1, from coordinate 54,007 downwards.
GTCACGCCCAGGGTGAGCGTGGCGCGCGGGGTGCGCTCGCCCAGCACGTCGTAGGTTTCGGTGCCGTCCAGGCCGAGCGTCTTGCGCGTGGTGCCGGGCAGGAACTCCAGCGGCAGCACGCCCATGCCGATCAGGTTGGTGCGATGGATCCGCTCGAAGCCTTCGGCCGCGATCACCTCCACGCCGGCCAGGCGCACGCCCTTGGCGGCCCAGTCGCGCGAGCGGCCCTGGCCGTAGTCGGCGCCGGCGACGATGATCAGCGGCTGCGCGCGCTGCAGGTAGGTTTCAATCGCCTCCCACATGCGCATCACCTCGCCCTCGGGCTCCACGCGCGCCAGCGAGCCCTTCTTCACCGCGCCGTCCACCACCGCCATCTCGTTGCTCAGCGTGGGGTTGGCAAAGGTCGCACGCAGCGCGGTGAGATGGTCGCCGCGGTGGGTGGCGTAGGAATTGAAGTCCTCTTCGGGCAGGCCCATCCTGGCGAGGTATTCGCCGGCCGCACTGTCCAGCAAAATCGCGTTGGAAGGCGAAAGATGGTCGGTGGTGATGTTGTCGCCCAGCAGCGCCAGCGGCCGCAGGCCGCGCAGCGTGCGTTCGCCGGCCAGCGCGCCTTCCCAGTACGGCGGGCGGCGGATGTAGGTGCTCTGCGGGCGCCAGTCGTACAGCGGGCTGACCTTTTCGCCGCTTTCCACCACCACGGTGAACATCGGCTCGTACACTTTGCGGAACTGCTCGGGCTTCACGCTGGCCTTGACGATGGCGTCGATCTCTTCATCGCTCGGCCACAGGTCCTTGAGCGTGATGGCATTGCCGCTGGCGTCGAAGCCAAGCGCATCCTTCTCGATGTCGAAGCGGATGGTGCCGGCGATGGCGTAGGCCACCACCAGCGGCGGCGAGGCCAGGAAAGCGTGCTTGGCGTAGGGATGGATGCGGCCGTCGAAGTTGCGGTTGCCGCTCAGCACCGCGGTGGCGTACAGGTCGCGGTCGACGATTTCCTGCTGGATCAAAGGGTCCAGCGCGCCGCTCATGCCGTTGCAGGTGGTGCAGGCGAAGGCGACGATGCCGAAGCCCAGCGTTTCGAGCTCTTCCTTGAGGCCCGCGGCCTCCAGGTACAGCGCCACGGTCTTGGAGCCGGGCGCCAGCGAGCTTTTCACCCACGGCTTGCGGGTGAGCCCGGCGCGGTTGGCGTTGCGCGCCAGCAGGCCGGCGGCGATCACGTTGCGCGGGTTGGACGTGTTGGTGCAGCTGGTGATGGCGGCGATGATGACGGCGCCGTCGGGCATCAGGCCCTCGGCCTCCTGCGCGCGCGCGGCGGCCAGGTTGCCGGCGATGCCCTTGGCCGCGAGGTCGGCGGTGGCCACGCGCGCATGCGGGTTCGAGGGGCCGGCCATGTTGCGGCCCACCGACGCCAGGTCAAACGACAGCGTGCGCTCATACTGCGCCGTGGCCAGCGCGTCGGCCCACAGGCCGGTGTGCCTGGCATACGTCTCGACCAGCTTCACCTGCTCGTCGCTGCGGCCGGTCAGGCGCAGGTAGTCCATCGTGTTGCCGTCGATGAAGAACATCGCCGCCGTGGCGCCGTACTCGGGCGCCATGTTGGAAATGGTGGCGCGGTCGCCCAGGGTCAGCGCCGCGGCGCCTTCGCCGCGGAACTCCAGCCAGGCGCCCACCACTTTCGATGCGCGCAGGAATTCGGTCAGCGCCAGCACGATGTCGGTGGCGGTGATGCCGGGCTGCGGCCGGCCGGTGAGCTCGACGCCGATGATGTCGGGCAGGCGCATCCACGAGGCGCGGCCCAGCATGACGTTCTCGGCTTCCAGGCCGCCCACGCCGATCGCGATCACGCCCAGCGAGTCCACGTGCGGGGTGTGGCTGTCGGTGCCCACGCAGGTGTCGGGATAAGCAACGCCGTCGAGCACGCCGATCACCGGGCTCATTCGCTCCAGGTTGATCTGATGCATGATCCCGTTGCCCGGCGGGATCACGTCCACGTTCTTGAACGCGCGCTTGGTCCAGTCGATGAAGTGGAACCGGTCTTCGTTGCGGCGGTCTTCGATGGCGCGGTTCTTGGTGAACGCATCGGGGTCGAAGCCGCCGCACTCCACCGCCAGCGAGTGGTCCACGATCAGCTGCACCGGCACCACCGGGTTCACCTGCGCCGGGTCGCCGCCCTGGTCGGCGATGGCGTCGCGCAGGCCCGCCAGGTCCACCAGCGCGGTCTGGCCCAGGATGTCGTGGCAGACCACGCGCGCCGGGAACCACGGGAAGTCGAGGTCGCGCCGGCGTTCGATCAGCTGCCGCAGCGAGGCGTCCACGTTGGCCGGTTCGCAGCGGCGCACCAGGTTTTCCGCCAGCACCCGCGACACGTAGGGCAGGCCGTCCCAGGCGCCGGGCTGCAGCGCGTTGACCGCGGCGCGGGCATCGAAGTAATCCAGGGACGTGCCGGGCAGCGGCTGGCGGAAGCGGGAGTTCATGGCATGACCGATAGCGGGGATGCGCCATTATCGGCGTCTGGTGGCGAGCCGTCATCCGAATCGCACGCAGGAGCGGACGAAGCTCCTCGCTTCTGTGGCGGCAAATCCTGGTGACGCGGGGCCATGGTGCGGCCAGCATCCTGGATCACTCGGCTGCCTGGCGCGGCCCACTTCGATTAGTATCGTTTGCCGATACTATCGTTATGCGTTAGCATCTCGTTGGACGCGTTTCCCATGGCAATCCAGTCGTTTCGCTGTTCGCGCACGGCGCGTTTTTTCTCCGGCGAACGCGTCAAGATTTTCGAGCGCTTCGAGGACGTCGCGATGCGCAAGTTGGCCATGCTGGACGCTGCTCACGGCCTGCCGGATCTCCTCATACCGCCGGCGAATCGACTTGAAGCCTTGCGCGGGGATCGAGACGGCCAGCACAGCATTCGCATCAATGGCCAGTACCGGCTGTGCTTCACCTGGACACCTGCCGGCCCCACCCTGGTCGAGATCTGCGACTACCACTGAGGATCGAAATGCGCGCCGTTCCGTACCCGCATCCCGGAGTGATTCTTCTCGAAGAGTTCCTGCGGCCCTTGGGCATCAGCCAGTATCGTCTGGCCAAGGACCTGAGTGTTCCGCAGACGCGCATAGGGGAAATCGTCGCAGGACGGCGCAGCCTGAGTGCGGACACGGCGCTGCGATTGGCGAAGTATTTTGGAACGTCCGATGTTTTCTGGATGAACCTGCAGTTTGCACACGATGCAGTGATGGCTCGGGAGTCGCTGAAAAACGTGCTGCCGCACATCCAGCCCTGTGTTCGAAACACTTGATGGCAGTGGGGCGCCGTTGGCTGCTGATGCTGCCCGGGCTGTTCGGCGCAGTGATTTGGCTAGCGCGCAGGCCGCGAGATCCTTTGAGGGACTAGAGTCCGGCCAGTCTGGCCGCCAAGCCGCCGGCGCGGGCGATACGCCGCGCCAGCGCGGCATCGATGCTGGCGCGCGGGCCCCACACCTCCACGCTTTGCTTGGCCCGCGACAGCGCGGTGTACAGCAGCTGGCGCGACAGGATGCGGTGCTCGGGATCGGGCGGCAGCAGCACGGCGGCGTGCGCGTACTCGCTGCCCTGGCTTTTGTGGATGGTGAGGGCCCAGGCGGGGTCGTGCGCGGGCAGCGCGCCGGGAGCGAAGGCGCGCGCGCCCTCCTCGCTTTCGAACCAGACCCGCAGCGCGCCGTCGCTGCCGCGCAGGCACAGGCCGAGGTCGCCGTTGAACAGGCCGGCGCCGTAGTGGTTGCGGGTGACCATCACCACGCGACCCGGGTACCAGGCCTGGTCGGCGGGCACCTGCCAGCGGAGCCGCAGATGGCGCTCGATGGCGGCATTGATGTCGTCGGCGCCGTAGGGCCCGTCGCGCAGCGCGCACAGCAGCTGGCGCTCGGCCAGTTGCTGCAGGGCAAGGCTGGCGTCCTCCGGCGTGGCGGCGATCGGCGGCGGGCCGCGGTCGGCCAGCGTGTCGGCCCAGCGCCGGGCCTCGCGGACGACGGCGGCCGGCGTTTCCACCGGGCGCAGCTGGGCGCGTTCGCCGGCGGCGGCGAGCGCCGCTGCGAACGCCTCGCCGTAGCCGTCGCGCACGGCGGCGTTCACCGGCAGCAGGGCGCCGTGGGCGCGGAAGCTGTGCCGCAGGCGCACCAGGTCGGGCGCGTCCTGCGCCTCCAGCACCGCCACCAGGTCCATCAACACCGATCCGGCGCCGACCGGGTTGAGCTGGTCGGCGTCGCCCACCAGCACCAGCACGGCGTCCTCGCGCAGTGCGCGCAGCAAGGCGCGCAGCTGCGCCAGGTCGAGCATCGAGGCTTCGTCCACCACCACGATGCCGGCGGCGATGGGCGATGCCGGGCCGCGACGGTACGCGTTCAAATCGGGCGACCAGCCGAGCAGGCGGTGCACGGTGAGCGCTTCGCTGGTGGGCAGCGCGTCCAGTGCCGGCTGCCAGTCGGGCGACAGGTGCTCGCGCAGGCGCGCCAATTCCTGGCGCAGGGACTGCACCAGGCGCTGCGCGGCCTTGCCGGTGGGCGCCGCCACGGCGATGCCCTCGCCCGCCGCGCCGTCGCGCTGCAGGCGCAGCAGCATGCGCAGCACGGTGGTGGTCTTGCCGGTGCCGGGGCCGCCGGTGAGCACGAAGAACCTGCGGCCACCCACGGCGCTCACCGCCGAACGCTGGGCGCCGTCGAGCGCGCGGTCGCCGCCGGGGAACAGCGCGGCCAGCGCGTCGTCGGCCAGTGGCTGCGCCACGCCTGCCGCACGGCGGGCGTTGACCGCCGCCGCCACGTCGCCCTCGTGCTGGAAGTTGCGCCACAGGTAGAAACGGCCGGCGGCATCCAGCACGAACGACGACGGCGCGCTGCCGTCGCCGACCAAGGGCTCGCGGCGCAGCGCGTCGCAAACGTCCGCGTCCAGCGGCGCCAGCGCGGTGTCGCCGGCCAGTTCCGCCACCGCGGCGCGGCCGGCCAGCAACGCCAGCCGCTCGCCGCCGCCGTGGCCCAGCACCCAGCGCGCGATGGCGCGGGCCAGCGCGCGCTCGTGCAGCGGGCCGTCGCTGCCCACGTTCGGCGGACGCGCTGCGTAGCGTGGCGCGCTCATGCGTTGGCCTCCTGTTCGGACAGCGCGGCATCCACGGCCGCGACCAGGGCATCGGGGAAACGTTCGGCGAACACGCCGGCGCCGGCACCGAGGCCGGCGGCGCGCACGAACAGGTAAATGTATTCGCCCAGGTGCCGCGCCGGCGCGTAGTCGGGCAGCCGCTGGCCCAGCAAACGGTGCAGCGCCACCGTGTAAAGCAGCGCCTGCAGCCGGTACTGGCTGTGGTCCATGGCCGCGCGCAGCGCCGGCCCGGTGTAGTCGGCCACGCGGTCGCCCAACCAGTTGCCCTTGTAGTCGAGCACGTGGAAGCGGCCGTCGTGCGCGAACACCAGGTCGATCTTGCCGGTCATCAGGCCGTGCAGGCGTTCGGCGGGCAGCGGCGGCACCAGCTGCGGGTCGCCGTGTGCGACGCAGGCGGCGCGCAGGCGCGACAGGCGGGCGGCGTCGAGCCGGAAGTGGAAGGCCATTTCGGCGCGCTGGTCCTGCGGCGGCACGGCGCCCAGGCGCAGCCCGGGCAGCAGTTCGGCGGCCAGCGTGGCGTCCATGCGGCGCGCCAGCGCGGGCACCACGACGTCGAACGGCGTGTCGCCCGGGCGCACGCCGAACTCGTCGAGCTCGCGCAGCAGCAGCGCCTGCTGCGCGGCCAGCGGCTGGCCCTGGCGGCGATGCTCGAAGGCAGCGTGCAGCGCGTTGCCGAACGCGGGGCCGCGGACGCTGCCCAGCGACAGCAAGTCCGGATGCGGCGCCTCGTCCAGCGCCTCGACCTCCGGCGATTCATCCACCATCGACTCGTCGTCGGCCGGGGCTTCCTCGGTCGCGGCGACACGGTGGCCGCTGACCAGGGTCGAGAAGCTCAGGCGCTGGCGCAGGGCCACGGCGGGCGGTTCGGTGAGCACCTTGCGGGGCGCCGCATCGGGGGGCTGGCGCGGCAGCGAGGCGTAGTCCGCGCGCCAGCCGTCGCTGTGCCAGGCCACGTTCGGCATGGCCCCGGTGGCGCCGTCGGCGATCATGCGCGCCAGCATTGCATCCAGCGGTGCGCGGTCCGGGTCGGCCTTGGGACTCTTGCTGTTGGACGAGGTGCGCTCAGGCGGCAGCGCGTAGACATGGCAGGCGTGGATGGCGCGGGTGAGCGCGACGTACAGGGTGCGGAAGCGTTCGTCCTGGCCTTCCCACTTCGCGGCGAGCTTCGCCACTTCATCGAAAGCGGCGCGGCGTCCGCCTTCCGGCAGGGGCACCAGGTAGGGACGGTGCTGCGGGCCGGCGTCCTGGGCCCACATCAGCGGCAGCAACACCACCGGGAACTCCAGGCCCTTGCTGCGGTGCAGGGTCATCAGCTGCACGCGCCTGGCATCGGACTCCAGCCGCGGCTGGCGTTCGTCGGCGCTGTCGGCGTCGCCTTCTTCGCGGCGCTGGTCGCCCAGCCAGGCCAGCAGTTCGCGCGGTCCGCCGCCGCGTTCGGCGCGCTGCTGCAGCAGCTCGCCCAGGTGGCGCAGGTCGGTGAGGTCGCGTTCGCCGGCGGGCGTGGCCAGCAGCCGCGGTGCGGCTTCGCGCGCCAGCTGGCGGCTGAGTCCGAGCACACCCTCGCGGCGCCAGCGCTCTCGCAGCGCGACCAGCCGGGCCGAGATGCCGGGCCACTGCGGCGAGTGCGCATCAAGCCCGGCCAGCATCGCCAGGTCCTCGCCCCACAGGCGCGTGAGCAGGGCGGCGCGCAGCGCGGGTTCGTTGTCGGCGTCCAGCACGGCGGCCAACAGCAGATGCAGTTCGAACGCCATGTCGCCGGCGAACACGCTGTCGCGCGCGCCGCCCACGCAGGGCACGCCGCGCGCCTGCAGCAGGGCGCGCAGGCTGGCGATGTCGCGGTTGGTGGGCAGCAGCACGGCGAGGTCGCCGGGCGCGAGCGCCTTGCCGCCCATCAGGTGTTCGCCCGAGGCCAGCATCGCCGCAATCTGGTTGGCGCAGGCGGCCAGCGCGTCGCGCCGTCGCCGGCCCTGGCCATCCGGCGCGTCGGCGCGGTAGTGCAGCTGCAGCGGCCGCGCCAGCGCCTCACCGCGCACGGTGTAGGGCGTCGCGTCGCGGCGGTCGCTGGCGGCCACCGCGCGGTACTGCACGTCGTCGCTGCCCGAGCGGCCAAGCGTGACGCCGCCGGCCGCGTACCACTGGTTGACGCCCTGCACGTAGCCGCGCGAGCTGCGGTGGTTGGTGCCCAGCTCGAGCAGGTGCTGGGCGTCGCCGCGCGCGCGCCGGTAGGCGTGGATGTCGCCGCCGCGGAAGCCGTAGATGGCCTGCTTGGGGTCGCCGATCATCACCAGGCGGCCGCGCTGCTGGCCGTGCGCATCGCGATACAGCCGGTCGAGGATGCCGTACTGCTGGGCGTCGGTGTCCTGGAACTCGTCCACCAGCGCCACCGGCCAGGCGGCGAACAGCGCGTCGGCCAGCGCCGGGTTCGCAACGATGGCCGCGTGCGCGCGCCCGATCATTTCATCGAAGGTGACCTGGCCGCGGGCCGCGAGGCGCTCGTCGCGCCAGCGCTGGGCCTGGTCGACCTGCTGCCGCCAGAAGCGGTTGACCGGCACGAAGCGCGTGGCTTCGATCCGCGGCCAGTGCCGGAACAGCGTCGCGATGGCCGGATGCGCCAGGAAATCGGCCTGGTGCTCCGGGCGGATCTGTTTGTCGATCGTTTGCCCGCGCACCAGCTCGAGGTGGTCGTCCTTGGGCCATGCGGGTGCGCCCGCGAACAGATCCGCAAGCGTGGCCAGCCCAGTGCGCAGCGCGGCGTTGGAGCGGGCGAACCAGGCGGTCCGCGCCACGACGTCCTGCAGCCCGGAGGCAAGGTCTTCGTCCAGGCCGGCCAGCACCGTGGCGAGGTCGTCGCCCTCGGCGTCGATGCGGATGCCCGGCGCCATCAGCTGCCGCAGCTGCTTGGTGAACGTGGACAGTTTCAGCGCGTCCAGGTCGAAGCCTTCCGGCACCTCGCCGTCACCCTGGTGCAGCACGCGCCAGGCGTCGCGCGCCAGCTCTTCGGACAGGGCCTGCCCGGACGTGGGCTCGCCCACTTCGAAGCGGCTGCCGCTTTCGAACGGGTGCTCGACCAGGATGCGCTGGCACAGGCCGTGCAGCGTGCCGACCGGCGCGCGGTCGAAATCGGCGAGGGCCAGGCGCAGCCGGCGGCGGTCTTCGGCGCGCGTGTCCACATTCACCCAGCGCGCGAGCAGCCAGGCTTCGTGCTCGCCCGGCGCGTCGGGCGCGGGCTGGCCGGCCGTGGCCGCATCGGCGAGCGCCAGCGCGGCGCGCAGCGCATGGCGCAGGCGTTCGCGCAATTCCTGCGCGGCGGCGTCGGTGAAGGTGGTGACCACCAGCTGGTCGACCTTGAAGGCCGAGGCCGGCTCCAGCAGCAGGCGCAGGTAAAGCACCGCGATGGTCCAGGTCTTGCCGGTGCCGGCGCTGGCTTCCACCAGTGAACGGCCCGGCGCGCCCAGCGGCAGCTGCGACCAGTGCGCCACTAGGACCGGGGCCGTCATGCCGCGCCCTCCTCGCCCAGCGTGATCCGCTGCACCAGCGCCTCGGACTCGCGCTTCAGGCGCTCGAAGTGCGGCGTGTCCTCCTCGAAATCCAAGCCGCGGCCGAGCAGGCGCGCGTAGCCCGGCGCATAGCCGCGCTCGGCCTGCCACGCACCTTCCGCACCGTCGTCGCGATGCCGGATGCCGATGGCGGCCGCGGCGCGCGGGAAATACCAGGCGGGGTGCGTGGCCGGGCGCGCCCAGAGTTCGAGCAGTTCGAGCACGCGGGGTTCGAGGTCTTCGATGAAGCTCTGCTTCGCAGAGGCGTCGGCGGCAAGGAAGCCGTGGTCCCACTGCGCGATGCCGGCCTGCCAAAGCCCGTCGGGCAGGCTGCCGGCACGCGGTTTCGCCGGCGGCTTGCGGACCAGCGCGCACAGGTGCACCGCGCGCGCCGCATTCTCCGGCGCCAGCCGCACCAGCGCCCAGGCCAGGAACAGCGGCAGGCGGTCGCGCAGGTCGAGGTCGTTTTCCTTTTCGCGGTTCGGGAACACGTCCAGCACGTACAGCGCGTCGCCACCGTCGTAGCCAGTGCCCAGGTCGCCGGTGAGGTGGAAGCGGCCGAAGTCGCGGCGCATGGGCAGCGGCGACGCTGGCGGTAGGCCGATGGCGAGCAGGCTCGCCAACTCGGGGCGTTCGCGCGCCGTGGCAGCCACGTCAAGCGCGGCGTCGAGCTCCTGTTGCCAGGCGAGCTCGCCCAGCCGGCCCGCGGGCAGCAGCCCGGCCAAGCGCAATACTTCAGGCGCGGGCTCGTTGCGCGGCGCGGACGGGTCGGCCAGGAACTTCAGGCACAGCTTGCGCGCGGGCGAGTCCAGGCGCTCCATGCGCGCTTCCAGCGGTTCGTCTTCAGCCAGGCCCCCGTCGTCGAGCGCGTCCAGCCGCACACCCAGGCGGTCGGCCAGCTGCACGCGGGCGGGGTCGCGGAAATAGCGCCGCAACTCGGCGAGCGGGGCGTCGCGCGCTTCGGTCTCGGCCGGCGGCGTTGCATCCGACATCAGCGTCGTCGCGCCGGGCGCGCCAGCGACCATGCCGGCGAACTCGGCGCGGAAGGAAAACAGCCGAGGGTCGCTGCCGTTGAAATAGTCGGCATGGAAGGGCTGCAGCCGATGATCCACGCGCCAGGTGGGCACAGGCGCCTCGGCATCGCCGGGCGGCAGCGCGGCCATCAGCTCGGCCAGCGGCGCCGCCGGGTTGCGCGCGCTGCCGCCCACTTCGTCGAAGGCAACGAAGCTCAGGTGCAGCGCATCGCGCGCCGACATCAGGGTTTCCAGGAACAGATAGCGGTCGTCGCTGCGCACGTCGCGGTCGCCCAGGCGGCGCAGGCCGGCGCGGCCGATCGGATCGAGCCCGGCGTCCACGTCGTTGCGCGGATACTCGCCTTCGTTCAAGCCCAGCACCGCCACCACGCGGAATGGGATGGCGCGCTGCGGCACCATGCCGCACACGGTGATGCCGCCGGCGAGGAAGCGCTGGCGTTCGGGTACCGCCGACAGCCGCTCCTCGATCCACTGCTTCACCACCGGGAAGGCCAGCAGCGGATCCAGGCCAAGTTCGCCCGGTTCGCTGGCCAGCGCACGCAGCAGCGCGCGCAGCTGGTCCATGGCTTGCGTGGCGCGCGGATCGTCGAGGTCGGGCAGGAACAGCGCATCCAGGCGTTCCTCCAGGCGGCGCGCCCACTCCGAAGCCGGCCGCTCGGCGGCCACGTCGGCGCGCAGGCCGGCCAGCTGCTGCAGCAAATGATCGAGTGCGCCCAGCGCCTGGCTGGCGCTGCCGGCCACGCCGGGCACGGGCACCAGCGCCTCGCCATCGGGCAGTCGCAGCAGGTCGTCGTCGGCTTCGTTGCCGTGGATGAAGCCGGCGACCAGGCGGTCCATGGCCCAGGCCAGGGTGTGCGCCTGGGTTGGCGGCACGCCCATCGCGGAGCGGGTGTCGCCGTCCAGGCCCCAGGCGGCGCGGGCGCGGGCCAGCCACTGCGTCAGCGTGTCGAGGTCGCCTTCGTCCAGCCCCAGCCGGCGCAGCACCGGCGGCTGGCCGAGGAAGTCCACCAGCTCGGGCGCGGTGAGGCGCGAACTGGGCATCGCCAGCAGCTGGCGGAACGCCGCGAACAGCGGCTGCGCGCGCGCCATCGGCACGTCGGCCAGATGGTAGGGCAGCGGGCCTTCGGCGCGGCCGGCTTCGCCGAATACCGCCGGCAGCAGCGGCAGGTAGGCGCCGATGTCGGGGGCCATCACCACGATGTCGGCGGGTTCCAGCGTGGAGTCTTCGGCGCGTTCTCTCAGCAGGGCGTCGCGCAGGGCCTCGAGTTCGCGCAGGCGCGAATGGCAGGCGTGCACGCGCAGGCTGCGGTCGTGCAGGCGCTGCCCGCGCGGGCGGCCGTCGTTGGCCATCAGCGCCGGTTCGAGGCTGCGCAGGCTTTGCTGGGTGCGGTCGAGCAGGCGCACCGGCGCCTGGTCGGACTCGCGCTCGTCGCGGAAATGGCGGATGTCGAGCGCGGCTTCCAGCGGCTGCATGCTCAGCATGAAGTGCTGGCCCAGCCGGCCCCACGCCGCCAGCAGCGGGTGGCCCTGGTCGAGGAAGTAGGCGGTGGCGTCGTCGCCGTGCGGGTCGGCGGCCAGTTCGAGCAGCCGCGCGCGTTCGCTGCGCAGGCCCGCCCAGTATTCGCGGCAGGGGTCGGGCAGGTAGAACACCACCGGCCGGTGCACGGCCAGCGCCTGGAACACCGCCAGCTCGGCCGGCGCCATGTGGCTCAGGCCGAACACGTGCAGCGGATCGCGGGCGCCGATGTCCACGCCGCCCGCCCGCAGTTTCGCGCCCAACTCTGCCAGGCGTTCACCGCGGTGCGGTTCCTTCAGCGCCTGGCGCAGCTGGCGCCACAGCCCCGGATGGAATCCGGCCTCGGCGAACGTGGGCCGCGTGTAGCCCCAATCGTCGAGCCAGTCGGGCCGGTAGGCCATGTACTGGATGTAGATCCGCGCCAGGCGGTCGGCCAGCTGGAAGCGGCGCAGGGCGCGGTCGGGTCCGGTGAGGTAGGCCAGCAGCGCCGGATCGCTGGGGGCATCGAGCAGCTCATGCACGCGCCAGCGCAGCCATTCGCGGCGCCAGCCGCGGGGTGACACGGCGTTTTCACCGAGCACCTGGCGGGCCAGCCCGTCGAGGAACGTGGTGGGCAGCACGATGTCGAGGTTGGCGACGATGCTGCCGGCGCCGCGCTCGCGCGCCAGCGCGCCCGCCAGCCACTGGCGCATGCCCGGATGCGCGGCCACGACGGTCTGCGGCGCCAGCGGCGAGGCCGGCGCCTGGGTGCTCAACAGGTGGTCCAGCGGCTGCAGCAGCGCCTCGAGCCGACTGGCCCGGAACACCGTGATCCCCTCGCTGGCGCGCTCTTTCCAATCGCGTGGCATCTGCACAGCCTAGCCCATGACGATGGCCAGCCTGCGGCCCGGCCGTCTCACCAGGCGCGACGCCGCACGCACTGGGCAAGCGCCGGCCGGCCGTTTAGATTCGGGGGCTGTTTCCGGGGAAGGACCCACCATGCGCCCATTCACGCTGATCGCCACGCTGCTGCTGGCGACCGCATTGCCGTCTACCCACGCCACGGCCGAGGCCACGCCGACCGCCGAACCCGCCGGCGCCGTCGACCTGGCGCCGCTGCGCATCGCCCACCACCAGTTCGTGCTCGACAACGGCCTCACGGTGCTGGTGCACGAAGACCCCAGCGTGCCGCTGGTGGGCGTGAACGTCTGGTACCACGTCGGCTCGCGCAACGAAGTGCGCGGCCGCACCGGCTTCGCGCACCTGTTCGAACATTTCTTCTTCAACGGCAGCGAGAACCACCCCTTCGGCTTCCGCGAAGCCATGGACGACCTGGGCGCCAACAACCGCAACGGCACCACCAGCACCGACCGCACCAATTTCTTCCAGGACGTGCCGACTTCGGCGCTCGAGCGCACGCTGTACCTGGAGGCCGACCGCATGGGCTTCCTGGCCGGCAACCTGAGCGAGGAAATGCTCGAGCGCGAGCGCGGCGTGGTGAAGAACGAAAAGCGCCAGGGTGAAAACCAGCCCTACGGCCGCGTCTGGACCCGCCTTTCGGAAACGATGTACCCGTACTCGCACTCCTACAGCTGGTCCACCATCGGCAGCATGGCCGACCTGGACGCGGCGAAGATGGACGACATCCGCCAGTGGTACGCCGACTACTACGGCCCCAACAACGCCGTGCTGGCGCTGGCTGGCGACATCACGCTGGCGCAGGCCAGGGCGCTGGTGACCAAGTACTTCGCCGGCATCGCGCCGGGCAAGCCGGTGGCGCGCCAGCGCGAATGGGTGCCGGTGCTGGACGCCGACATCCGCGACAGCCTGCAGGACCAGGTGCCGCAGACGCGGATCTACCGCGCCTGGCACCTGCCGCCGATGGGCAAGCGCGCCACCCACGCCATGCAGCTGTTCGGCAGCGTGCTGTCGGGCAGCGAAAGCTCGCCGCTGCAGCGCCAGCTGGTGTTCGAAAAGCGCCTGGCCACCAGCGTACAGGCCGGCGTGCAGGACAGCGAGCTGGCCAGCCTGTTCCTGGTGGTCGCCAGCGTGCGGCCCGGGGTGGACCCGGCGGCGTTGGAGCGTGAACTCGATGCCCTGCTGGCCAAGGCGATCTCCGAACTGCCGGACGCGGCCGCCGTGGAGCGCGCGCGCACCGGCGAAGTGGCGCAGTTCGTGCGCGGCAAGGAGCGCCTGGGCGGCTTCGGCGGGCGCTCGGACGTGCTGGTGGAATCGATGACCTACTTCGGCGACCCCGACGCCTACCTGCAGCGCTTCCGCGACTACGGCGCCATCACCCCGGCCGAACTGCGCGACACCGCGCGCACCTGGCTGTCGCGCCACAGCTACACGCTGCAGGTGGATCCGTTCCCGGCGCTCAAGGCCGCGGCCAGCGACCTCGACCGCTCGGTGCTGCCGGCGCTGGGCCCGTCGCCCGACGTGCGCTTCCCCGATGTGCAGCGCGCCACGCTGGCCAACGGCCTGAAGGTGGTGCTGCTCGAACGCCACTCGGCGCCGCTGGTGAACCTGATGCTGGCCGTGGACGCCGGCATCGCCGCCGACCCGGCCGACGCGCGCGGCACCGCCAACTTCGCGCTGGAGCTGCTGCTCAAGGGCACCAAGACGCGCGACGCCTTCCGCATCGCCGACGAGCGCGACGCGCTGGGCGCGCAGCTGTCGGTGGGCAATGCGCTGGACCAGTCCTTCGTGCGCCTGGGTGCGCTGCGCGGCAAGCTCGCCGGCTCGCTCGACCTGATGGCGGACGTGGCGCTGAACCCGGCGTTCCCCGCCGAGATGGTGGACCTGCAGCGCAAGCAGCAGCTGGCCGCCATCGCCCAGCAGAAGGCCAATCCGGGCGCCGTCGCGCAGCGCGTGCTGCCGACGCTGCTGTATGCGCCGGGACATCCCTACGCGGCGCCGGGCGGCGGGCTGGGCGATGAAGCCACCGTGTCGGCGTTGACGGGCGTCTCGCTGGCCGACTGGCACGCGCGCTGGTTCGTGCCCACCAACGCCACCGTGGTGGCGGCAGGCGACATCACGCTGGCCGAACTGGTGGCCGAACTCGGGCGCAGCTTCGGCGGCTGGCGCGGCGGCCCCGCGCCGGCCAAGGCCGTGGGCACCAGCACCTCGCCCGGCCGCGGCGTGGTGCACCTGATCGACAAGCCCGGCGCACCGCAGACCGTCATCGTGGCCGCGCACCTGGCCTCGCCCTCCGGCCAGCCCGACGACCTGGCGCTGGAAACGGTGATGCGCAACTTCGGCGGCATGGCCACCGCGCGCCTCAACCGCAACCTGCGGCTGGACAAGCACTGGTCGTACGGCGCCTACGGCGGCGTCAATGCGGCGCGCGGCCCGCGCACCTTCGTGGTGAATGCGCCGGTGCAGACCGACAAGACCAAGGAAGCCATCCTTGAAGTGATCCGCGAGATCCAGGGCGTGGCCGGCGAGCGACCGTTGGCGGGCGAGGAGTACACCAGCATCCTGCGCAGCCAGGTGGCGCGCCTGCCGGGCCGCTTCGAAACGCTGGACTCGCTGGTGACCGCGGCGCTGGACATCGTCAACACCGGGCGCGACCCGGCCTACTACGGCAACTACGCCAGGAACCTGTCCTCGCTGGACGCACCGGCGATGAATGTCGCGGCGGCCGGCGTGGTCAAGCCGGGCGAGCTGACCTGGGTGATCGTGGGCGACCTGGACGTGATCGAAGCCGGCATCCGCGAACTGAACCTGGGCGAGGTGAAACGCATCACCGTCGAATAAGACCGCGGCAGCAGAACGGGGTCAGGTTCACTTATCGCGGGCGCGTTGCGGCCGCGATAAGTGAACCTGACCCCGTTCTGTTACGGCTTGGCGGCCACGCCGGTCAGTTGCTCGCTCAGCGCCACCAGCTTGGCGCGCGCCTGCGGGTCCTGCGGCTGCGGGTCGCGGGTGTCGCCGGGCGCGCCCTGCAGGTAGAAGGCGCCGGGCTGCAGGCTCGGGGCCTTGATCAGGCTCATCACGTGGTCGCGGCCTTCGGCCACCGTGGTGCGCGGGGGCATGCCCAGCCCGCGCACCATGGTTGTGTCCATCATGGTGGCCGGGTGCAGGGCGATCATGGTGATGCCCTGCTTCTGGAACGTGGGCGCCAGCGCGACGGTCATGGTGACCTGGGCGAGCTTGCTCTGGCCGTAGCCGCGGCCGTGGGCGCCGGGCTTTTCCAGCATCACGTCGTCGAAATCAATGGCGCTGCCGCTGAGCGAGGCGACGTTGACGATGCGCGACGAACCCGCGGCGGCCAGGTTCGGGCGGAGCTTGTTCACCAGCACCCACCCCGCGAGATAGTTCACGGCGAACTGCAGCTCGTGGCCGTCGGCGCTTTCGCGGCGCGGCTGGTCGCCGTTGAAGGCGACGCCGGCGTTGTTCACCAGCAGGTGGAGCTTGGGCGTGGTGCTTGCGATGGTGTCGGCGAACTCGCGCACCGCCTGCAGCGAGGCGAAGTCGGCGGCGACGAAGCGGGCCGAGCCCTTGCCGGCCTTGGTGATCTCGTCCACCACCGCCTGGCCGCGCTCGGCGTTGCGGCCGTGCACGATCACGTTCGCGCCGTCGGCGGCGAGCGCCAGCGCCAGCTCGCGGCCCAGGCCGTCGGTGGAGCCGGTGACCAGCACGGTCTTGCCGGCGTAGGAAAGCGGCGCCGGCGGGGTCAGGGCGTGGGCGGCAGGCAGGAAGGCCAGGGTCGCGGCGGCCATCAAGAAAAAGACAAGGCGGCGCATGGTCGGACTCCAGGGGCGGGCGACCAGCATAAGCCCGGCCCCCGCGCATCACAAACCGGTCGCGTCCTTGCGCCGGGGCGCCCTCCACGCCGGCGGGATACAATGCCGGCCATGGATATCTACAAAGTTTTCCGCATCGAAGCCGCGCACCGGCTGCCCAACGTTCCGCCGGGCCACAAGTGCGCGCGCCTGCACGGCCACTCGTTCGCGGTGGAGCTGCATGTGGGCGGCACGCCCGACCCGCACACGGGCTGGATCATGGACTTCGGCGACATCAAGGCGATCTTCAAGCCCACCTACGAGCGGCTGGACCACAACTACCTCAACGACATCCCCGGCCTCGAGAACCCCACCAGCGAGAATCTCGCGCGCTGGATCTGGGATGAAATAAAGCCGCAGCTGCCGGCGCTGTCGCTGGTGGTGGTGCACGAAACCTGCACTTCGGGATGCCGCTACGCCGGCCAGTAAAAAGCAGGCTCAGGTGAGGAGGGAGTCGCAGACGGCTTCGAGGCTGCGGCGCAGCTGCTGGCCGTCCATCGACGGGTCGCGGATCCAGTTGAGGATCGCGCCGTCCACCACGCAGCGCAGGACGATGGTGCGCTGCTGCACCTGGGCTTCGTCCAGGGCCCGGCCCGAGGCCCGGGCGTCGCGGCGGATCACGTCCGACAGGTCGCACCACACCGACTGCTCGTTCTCGGCCAGCACCGCGGCCACCTCCGGGTCGCGAGTGGCTTCGGCGGTGATCTCCAGGAACAGGATCGGGTCGAACTCGCGGTCGAAGCCGCCGCTGCGCGCGCGCCAGCGTTCGAGCTTGGCCATCACCAGGTCCACCAGCGCATGGCAGGACGCGATGCCCGCCAGCGCATCGCCTCGACCCTGGCGCTGCTCGTCGACGATGGCATGCACGATCGCCGCCTTGTTGGTGAAGTAGCGGTAGATCAAGCCCTGGCTCATGCCCGCCGCCTCGGCGATCGCGCCGATGCTGGCACCGTTGAAGCCGCGTTCGGCGAAGCAGGTGCGCGCGGCGTCCAGGATGCGCGTGCGCTGCACCTGCGCGCGCTGCTCGGCCTTGCTCTGGGCGGAAACGGCCAGGTTCATGCGGTCACCTTGCTGCGGGTGGTGAGGCGGCGCACCGCCACGAAGAACAGCGGGATGAAGAAGATGCCCAGGAAGGTGCCGGCCAGCATGCCGCCGACCACGCCCGTGCCGATGGCGCGCTGCGCGCCCGAGCCGGCGCCGGTGGCCAGGGCCAGCGGCAGCACGCCGAAGCCAAAGGCGATCGACGTCATCAGGATCGGCCGCAGGCGGTCGCCGATGGCGGCCAGGGTGCCTTCCACCAGGTCCATGCCCTTCTCGACGTTGGCCTTGGCGAACTCGATGATCAGCACCGCGTTCTTGGACGACAGGCCCACCGTGGTCAGCATGCCCACCTGGAAGTACACGTCGCGCTCCAGCCCGCGCATCCAGGTGAACAGCACCGTGCCCAGGATGCCCAACGGCACCACCAGCAGCACGGACGTGGGGATGGACCAGCTTTCATACAGCGCCGCCAGGCACAGGAACACGATCAGCACCGACAGCGCGTACAGCATCGGCGTCTGCGCGCTGGCCGCGCGCTCCTGGTAGCTCTGGCCGCTCCACTCGATGCCGAAGCCCTCGGGCAG
Organism: Lysobacteraceae bacterium; assembly: GCA_031418815.1. Taxonomy (GTDB): domain Bacteria; phylum Pseudomonadota; class Gammaproteobacteria; order Xanthomonadales; family Xanthomonadaceae; genus Arenimonas. The sequence goes on along the minus strand of JANOJQ010000026.1, from coordinate 36,407 downwards.
CTCGCCGGCGATGCGCTCCATTTCGGCCATCGCGTCGCCCGAGCTGATGCCCGGGGCCGGCGTGCCGGTGATGTTGATGGCCGAGGCGCCGTTGAAGCGCTCCAGGCGCGGTGAGCCGTATTCCCAGCGCGTGCTGGCGAAGGAAGCGAACGGCACCATCTCGCCGGCGCCGTTGCGCACGAACCACTTGCCGAAGTCCTCGGGCACCATGCGGAACGGCGCGTCGGCCTGCAGGTAGACGCGCTTGACGCGGCCGCGGTCGATGAAGTCGTCGATGTACTGCCCGCCCCAGGCAACGGTGAGCGTGCTGTTGATCTCGGCGATCGAGACGCCCAGCGCGGCGGCTTTCTCGGTGTCGATGTCGAGCCGGAACTGCGGTGTGTCTTCCTGGCCGTTCGGGCGCACGCCCATCAGCAGCTTGCTCTGTCCCGCCGCGCCCAGCATCTGGTTGCGCGCCGCGACCAGCGCTTCATGGCCGGCGCCGGCGTTGTCCTTGAGGTAGAGGTTGAAGCCGCCCGACTGGCCCAGCTCGGTCACCGGCGGCGGCTTGATCGCGAACACATTGGCGTCCTTGATCTGGCTGAAGACACCCATGGCGCGGCCGACGATGGCGTCGATGTCGGACTCGTCGCTGGTTCGCTCTTCCCAGTCCTTGAGCTTCACGAACACGATGCCGTTGTTCTGGCCGCTGCCGGCGAAGCTGAAGCCCTGCACCGAGAAGGTGGACACGATGTGCTCGGCCTCGTTCTCCAGGTAGTGCTTCTCCACCTGCTCCATCACCTTCTGGGTGCGCTCCTGCGTGGCGCCCACCGGCGTCTGCACGATGGTGAACAGCACGCCCTGGTCTTCGTCGGGAAGGAAGGACGACGGCACGCGCGAATAGACGAACACCATCACCAGCGCGAGCAGCCCGTAGATGAACAGGAAGCGGCCGCTGCGGCGGAGCATCGTAGCCACGAAGCCCTGGTACTTCCGGTTGCCGGCGTCGAACTTCCTGTTGAACCAGCCGAAGAAGCCCTTCTCGCCGTGGTGCTCGCCCTTCTTGAGCGGCTTGAGCATGGTGGCGCACAGCGCCGGAGTCAGCACGATGGCGACCAGCACCGACAGGCCCATCGCGGAGACAATCGTGGCGGTGAACTGGCGGTAGATCACGCCCGTGGAGCCGGTGAGGAAGGCCATCGGGATGAACACCGCGGCCAGCACCAGGCCGATGCCCACCAGCGCGCCGGTGATCTGGTCCATGGACTTGCGCGTGGCCTCGAGCGGCGACAGCCCTTCTTCGCTCATCAGGCGCTCGACGTTCTCCACCACCACGATGGCGTCGTCCACCAGCAGGCCGATGGCCAGCACCATGGCGAACATGGTCAGCATGTTGATCGAGAAACCCAGCGCCAGCAGGATCGCCAGCGTGCCCAGCAGCACCACCGGCACCGCGATGGTGGGGATGAGCGTGGCGCGGAAGTTCTGCAGGAACAGGAAGATCACCAGGAACACCAGCACCACGGCTTCGATCAGCGTCTTGACCACTTCCTTGATCGACACGCGCACGAACGGCGTGGTGTCGAACGGGATCACCACCTTGAGGCCCGGCGGGAACGAGGGCTTCATCTGTTCCATCAGCGCGGCCATGCCGTCGGCGGTGGACAGCGCGTTGGCATTGGTGGCCAGCGACACCGCCACGCCCGAGGCGGGCGCGCCGTTGTAGCGGCTGATCACCGAATAGCTTTCCGAACCCAGCTCCACCCGGGCCACGTCGCCCAGGCGCAGCACGGAACCGTCCACATTGCTGCGCAGCACGATGGCGCGGAACTGTTCCGGGGTCTGCAGGCGGTCCTGCGCGGTGATGGTGGCGTTGATCTGCTGGCCGTCGATGGCCGGCGTACCGCCGAGCTGGCCCACGGCCACCTGGGCGTTCTGGGCGCGGATGGCGGCGATCACGTCGGCCGGCGCCATCCTGTAGGTGTTGAGCTTGCCCGGGTCCAGCCAGATGCGCATGGCGTACTTGCCGCCGAACACCTGCACGCTGCCCACGCCCGGCACGCGGCTGAGCGGGTCGACGATATTGGACGACACATAGTCGGCGATGTCGCCGCGGGTCATGCTGCCGTCTTCGGACACGAAGCCCAGCACCTGCAGGAAGCCCGAGCTGGCCTTGGTGACGGCGATGCCCTGCTGCTGGACGACCTGCGGCAGCAGCGCGGTGGCGCCCTGCAGCTTGTTCTGCACCTGCACCTGGGCGATGTCCGGGTCGGTGCCGGTCTCGAAGGTGAGCGTGACGCTGACGCTGCCGTTGGAGTCGGACGTGGACGAGAGGTAGTCCAGGCCGTCCAAACCCGTCATGGACTGTTCGATGATTTGCGTCACCGAGTTCTCGACCGCCTGGGCCGAGGCGCCCGGGTAGCTGGCGTTGATGGTGACCGACGGCGGCGCGATGGTCGGGTAGCGCGAGATCGGCAGTTGGGTCAGCGCCAGGACGCCGGCAAGCATGATGATGATCGCGATGACCCACGCGAAGATGGGCCGATCGATGAAGAACCTTGCCATGGCGATGCTCCGTCCTTATTCGCTGGCGGCCGCGGCGGTCGCGGGCTTGGCGGGGCCGGGGCCGGGAACGGCGGCCGTGGCGGCGGCACCGGCTTCAACGGCCGTGGCGTCACCGCCCGGCTGCACCTTCTGCAGGCCTTCGACGATCACGCGGTCGCCGGCGCGCAGGCCTTCGTCCACCAGCCACTGGTCACCGACGGTGCGGCTGGCCCGCACCAGGCGCTGTTCAACCTTGCCTTCGGGCGTGACCACCATGGCCACCGCGTTGCCCTTGGCGTCGCGGGTGATGCCCTGCTGCGGCGCCAGCACGCCGTGCGGGCGCTGGCCCATGTCCACCACCGCGCGCACGTACATGCCGGGCAGCAGGACGTTGTCGGCGTTGGGCACCCGCACGCGCAGCGAGTAGCTGCCGGTGGTGGGGTCGACGGTAACGTCGGCGAACTCCATGCGGCCGTCCTGGCCGTAGGCACTGCCGTCCTCGAGCAGGATCTTCACCGGCACGCCGGCGCCCTGCTCCAGGGTGCCCGCGGACATTTCTTTTCGCAGCGCCAACAGTTCGGTGCTCGACTGCGCCAGGTCCACGTACATCGGGTCGAGCTGCTGGACGGTGGCCAGCGCCTGTTCCTGGTTGGCGGTGACCAGCGCGCCCTGGGTGACAGAGGACTTGCCGATGCGGCCGCTGATGGGCGCGGTGATCGAGGCGTAGCCCAGCGTCACTTCGGTGGCCTGCAGGTCGGCGCGCGCGGCGGCGACGTCGGCCTGGGCCTGTTCGAACGCGGCGGCGGCCCGCTCGTTGTCCTGGGCGCTGACGAGCTTGGCGGCGACCAGCTCCTTCGAGCGGTTGGCCGCCAGGCGCGCCGACGTCAACGCGGCCTGCGCGCGGGACAGGCCGGCGCGGGCGCTGTCGCGGCTGGCGCGATAGGCCGAGGCGTCGATTTCATACAGCGCATCGCCCGCCTTCACCAGCGACCCTTCTTCGAACAGGCGGCGCTTGACGATGCCGGTCACCTGCGGCCGCACTTCGGCCACCAGGAAGGGCGTGGTGCGGCCGGCCAGTTCGCGGGTCAGGCGCACCGGCTGGTCCTTCAGCGTGACCACGGCCACTTCGGGCGTGGGCATGGCCTTCGGGGCGGGCTCACCGCCGCAGGCGGACAGGACCAGGACGCCAGCGACGGCAAGCAGCCGCGGGAAGCGCGAAGCAGAAAGGGCGGAAGCCATGCAAACCTCGAACGGGAGCGGTGCCGGCCGGCGGATGGACACCGGCGGCCGCGCGCACAAATGAATGAACGGTCATTCTATTTTCTTAAACTGTACTGTCAAGTCCAGTAAGTAAGAAAAACCCGATTCCGGCGGCGTACGCGGGTTTTCGTTCAGCCCACGGCCAGTTTGCCGGCCAGGCTAGCGGGGTCGGCCCCGGGGGCATGCGGCAGCACGCCCAGGCACGGCACCGGCAGCGACCGGGCCACGAGCTCGATGTAGCGCGGTTCCAGCACCTCCACGCCGCTGCCGATCCAGCCGTGCAGGCGGCAGCCGTCGGCCTGGATCGCCCGGGCGCTGAGCCTGGCGTGGTTGAGGCAGCCCAGGCGCAGCCCCACCACCAGGATCACCGGCAGGTCGAGCGCCTTCACCAGGTCGGCCTGCTCGAGGTCGTCGGCCAGCGGGGCCAGCCAGCCGCCGACGCCTTCCACCACCACCCGGCCCGACAGCGCCTGCAGGGCGCGGTAGGCGTCGAGCATCGGCCCGAGCGTGACCCGCACCCCGGCCCGCTCGGCCGCGATCTGCGGGGCGGTGGGTTCGGGCAAGGCCCAGGGGTTCACCAGCGCATAGTCCGGCCGCGGGTCGCTGGCCGCCTGCAGCGCCAGCGCGTCGTCGTTGCGCAGGCCCTCGGGCGTGGCCTCGCAGCCGCTGGCCACCGGCTTCATGCCCACCGCGCGGGCGCCGCCGGCGCGCAGCGCGTGCAGCAGCGCAACGCTGGTGTAGGTCTTGCCAATGCCGGTGTCGGTGCCGGTGATGAAGTACGAGGCCACTATCAAGCTCCAGGTTGCGCGCGGCGCCAGCGCTCGGCGATCCGCTCGAGCAGCAGCGGCGCCAGGTTGAGCAGGAAGAATACGAAGCCCGGCATGCCCAGCCAGACGCCGCTCTCGGGCACCGCGGGAATTGTCAGCGCCAGCACCAGTGACATCACCGCCACCGCCGGCACCGCGGCCCAGTTCATCATCTCGAAGCGGGTGCGGGTGCGCTCGTGCAGCGACAGGTCCAGGGCGTCGCGCAGCCGCCAGGCATGCCAATACAGCGCGGTCATCACCCCGCCCAGCAGCCCGAAGGCCACCGCGAACATGATGAACATCGCCGGCACGTCGGCCGCGCTGTCGATGCTGAACCCGGTGGGCAGGTAGCCGGCGCTGAGCGCGCTGAACAGGCTCGAGAACACCATGCGCATCGGGTAGACGAAGATCAGCACCAGGAACACCAGCAGCACGCCCAGGCGCCGGCTGGGGATGTCGTCCAGGCCGTAGCGCCGGCTCCAGTCGGCGTGCGCCGACCAGCAGCGCATGATCAGCAGGAAGCAGCCCGCATAGGCCGGCACCGACTTCATGGCCAGCACCAGTTCGTCCACGCTGGCCGGGATGTCGTTGCCGGCGATCACCACCAGGGTCAGCGCGAAGGCGAAGGCGGCGTCCACGAACGCCTCGAGGCGAGTGGCCTGGGCACCGCGGTCGCGGAAGCCGTCGGCGGAAAGGGCGGCGGGGGCATGGGGCATGGCCGGACTTTACCAGCCGCCCACGCCGGCCGCGCTACACTCCAGACTTCACCGGAAGGACCACCATGTTCCAGGCCAACACCCTCAGCGGCGACAAGGCCGACCAGTACGCCCAGCTGCTTGAACAGGCGCGCGGCCTGATGCACGGCGAGCGCGACGGCACGGCGAACGCCGCCAATCTTTCGGCGCTGGTCTTCCACGCCCTGCCCGACCTGAACTGGGTGGGCTTCTATTTCTTCGACGGCACCGAACTGGTGGTGGGCCCGTTCCAGGGCCACCCGGCCTGCGTGCGCATCGCCCTGGGCCGCGGCGTCTGCGGCACCGCGGCCGTGACGCGCCAGACCCAGCGCATCGCCGACGTGGACGCGTTCCCGGGCCACATCCCCTGTGACTCGGCTTCGCGTTCGGAACTGGTGGTGCCGCTGTACCGGGGCGACCAGCTGCTGGGCGTGTTCGACCTCGACAGCCCCGTGCTCGACCGTTTCGACGCGCACGACCAGCGTGGCCTCGAAGCCTTGGCCAGCGCGTTCATTGAGTCGTTGGGCAACGCCTGACGTCGGCCTGCAGGAGTGGTGATGACAACCGGAACCAAGCTTCGCAACATCGGCCCCAAGTCCGCCGCCTGGCTGCGCCAGACCGGCGTGCGCTCGCAGGAAGACCTCGAGGCGGTGGGCTCGCTGGCCGCCTTCGTCCGGGTCAAGCGCGCCGGCTTCAAGCCCAGCCTGAACCTGCTTTACGCGCTGGAGGGCGCCATCCTGGGCTGCCACTGGCAGGAAATCCCGGACGAGCGCCGCAGCGAACTGGTGCTGGCCGCGGGCGAAGAAGTCGCCAAGCTGCCGCTGCCCAAGAACAAGCGCATGCCGGCCGCCGGCCCGGTGACCACCACGCGCAACGAAGACGACGAGGGCGCGATGCCCGAGCCTGATTTCGGTTTCGACGATCCTTCCGGCGCGGCCGAAGCCGCCGCGGACTAAACACGCCACCGCCGGCGCCCGAAGGCACCGGCGGTGGCGATACCGTGACGCTGACTCAGCGGCCGTCGCCGTCCGCATCACCCGGCAGCGCACGCTCCACCCGGTGCCACGCGGCACGGCTGGCGACGCGGGCTTCTTCCCACTCGAGACGCGAACTGCCGCGCGCGGCTTCGTAGCTGCGGCGCAGTTCGGGCTCGGCGTCTTCGAAGCTGCGACCGTCATACAGGCCACGGCCTTCGTAGCCCACGCGGTAGGCCGGCGAATAGTCTTCGTAGCTGCGGCCCATGGCGTAGTACGGCTCGCGCACGAAGTTGTCGCGCCAATAGGCATCTTCCGCCGTCGGGTTCACGCCTTCGGCCACGCCCTTGCCGGCCAGGCCGCCCACCACGGCGCCCACCACCGCGCCGGCCAGCGCGCCCACCGGGCCGGCCACCATGCCGATCGCCGCACCCGCCGTGCCGCCCGCCGCCGCGCCCACGCCCGTGCCGACCGGGTGGGCACCGGGCGTGCCGGTGATCGGATCGCGATTCATGTCGTGCGAGTCAGGTTGGTCCTTGAGAGTGCTCATGGTGATGCTCCAGAAAAGTGCCCGGACCGGAATGGGCGGACCCTTGGAGCGGAGCAAGGGCCGTGCCACCGGCGTCGGGCCCGCCGCGCCGCGCGATGCCGGCATCGAGGCGTCGCAGGCGCGCTGCGGTCCACGCGCTTTGCATGCAAGGGGCGGGCAAGGTGCAGGTGGCTTGGCGCACAGTGCGCCGGGCGCCAGGGCTTCAGGCGATCAGCCGGCGATAGGGCGGCAGGCTGTCGAGCAGCGCGCGGCCGTAGCGCTTCACCACCACGCGGCGGTCGAGCAGCACGATGCGGCCGCGGTCGTTTTCAGTGCGGATCAGGCGGCCCATGTACTGCGTGAGCGTGCGCTGCGCTTCGGGCAGGGCCACTTCGAAGAACGGCGAGCGCCCGCGCGATTCGTACCATTCGGCCTTCGTGGCGCCGACCGGATCAGAAGGGATGGCGAAGGGCAGCTTGGTGATCACCACCGTGGTGGCCAGGTCGCCCGCCAGGTCCAGGCCTTCGCCGAACGAGGCCAGGCCGAACAGCGTGCTGCCCTTGCCGCTGCGGATCGCGCGCCCGTGCAGGTCCAGCAGTTCGGTGCGCGAGCGCGAGCCCTGCACCAGCGTGCGGATGGCGCGCGCCGGCGACAGCAGGGCCACCACCCGCTCCATTTGCTTCCACGACGTGAACAGCACCAGGTTGCCGGCGTCCCAATCGAGCTCGTCTTCGATCCAGGCGGCGACTTCGTCGGTGTGCCGGGCGGCGTCGTCGGGCAGCGTCTTCATCGCCGGCACCGCCAGCACCGCACTCTCCGCCAGGTTGAAGGGACTCGGCAGGCTGGCCAGCTCCCACTCGTCGGGGATGGCGGCCTCTTCGCAGAAGTGGCGGAAATCGCCGCCGGTGGCGAGCGTGGCGGACGTGATCACCACGCAATCCACGCGGCTCCACACCAGGTTGCGCAGGATACCGGCGGCCGACACCGGCGCGGCGTGGCACAGCAGGCTGCGGTCCTTGGCCACGGTGAGCCAGCGCGCCATCGGCGCCCAACCGGGAGCGTCCTGCCGGGCCCAGCGCTGCCACAGCGCCGCCGCGTCCTGCAGCCGTTCCACCAGGCGCCCGAGGTTGCGCACCAGCTTGTCGTCGGGCTCGGCCTTGCCGCCGTCCTCCTTGGGATTGGCCGACAGCAGTGCGTCGGCGAAGCGGCTGAGCCTGGTGAACAAGCGGTCGAGCTCCTGCGCATCGGCCAGCCAGTCTTCGGGCAGCTGGCCCATCGGCGCGCGCCACGTGGGCTGCGCTTCGGCCGGGTCGGGCGTCCAGGCCAAGGCCAGCTTGTCCTGGAAGTCGCGCAGGCCGTCGCGCGCCTGGGTCACCAGCTCCTGCACTTCCAGCGGCGCCAGGCCACTGATGGCGTCCTTGCCGCTGCGCACGAAGGCCGCCGACAGCGGCCCGCGCCCGCGCTCCAGCGCTTCGATGCAGGTGGGCAGGTGCAGCATCGCGGCGTCGGCATCGATGGCCTTGGCCGGCAGGTGGTGGCCTTCGTCGAACACGAACAGCGCCCGGGACGGCGTCGGCAGGATCGGGTTGTCGCCCTCGTCGCTGTCGGGCAGGCCCAGCGCGGCCAGCACCAGGTCGTGGTTGGCCACCACGATGTCGGCGGCCTTCACGCCGGCGCGCGCTTTCAGATAGGGGCAGGCTTCGACGAAGGCGCAGCGTGCGCGCGTGCAGGCGCCGGCCGAGGTGGTGATGCGGCTGCGCAGGCCGTCGGGGATCGGCACGGGCGCGATGTCGAGGTCGCCGTTCCACTGGCCGCCGTCGAAGCCCTTGGACAGCGCTTCGATCACCTTGGCTTCTTCGACGCTGGGCGCGCGCGTGTAGGCCGGGTCGAAATCGAACAGCGACTCGCCGGTGTCGCCGCCGGCCGATTCGGCCAGGTTGCGCAGGCAGGCGTAGCGCGCCCGGCCTTTGGCAATCGCCACCGTGGCCGCCAGGCCGGTGTCGGCCAGGAAGCGCGGGATGTCACGCTGCACCAGCTGTTCCTGCAGGCTCACGGTGGCGGTGGCGATCACCAGCGGGCGCTTGTGCGCCAGCGCGATGGGCACCGCAGCCGCCAGGTAGCCCAGGCTCTTGCCCACGCCCGTGGGCGCTTCGATCACCGCGCCGCCGCCCGACGCGCCCAGCGCGCGCGCGGCAATGGCGATCATCGCGTTCTGCGCGCCGCGGCTCTTGAAGCCCGGGCTCTTGCGCAGGCCCTCGAGCGCCGCGCGGATGGCGGCCTTGTCGTCTTCGCCCAGCGTACGCGGCGGCTCGGGGAGCTTGCCGGGTTTCTTCATCGGACGCCGCGCCGGCGCGGCGCGGGCTCAACGGACAACCGCGTACTCCCGCGCGTCTTCGCGCCACCTGGGCGTGGCGCGGATCGCCGGCAGCACCTCGGCCACGGTGTCCACGAGCGACCACATGGCGGCATGCTCGGGATTCATGAAGCGCTCTTCGATGACCGAGTCCATGAAGCCCTGCAGCGGCGCGTAGAAACCGCGGGTGTTGAGCAGCAGGATCGGATTGAAGTAGATGCCCAGGCGCTTGAGCGTGATCGCCTCGAACAATTCCTCCAGCGTGCCGCAGCCGCCGGGCAGCGCCACCACGGCGTCGCTGCCGGTGAGAAGGCGGTGCTTGCGCTCGCGCATGTCTTCCACCAGCTCGAGCTTCGTCAGGCCCGGGTGGCCCCATTCCAGGTCGGCCATGAACTTCGGCAGGATCCCGATCACTTCGCCGCCCTTCGACAGCGCGCCGTCGGCCAGCGAACCCATCAGCCCCTGCGAGCCACCGCCGTAGACAATGCTGCAGCCTTCGGACGCGAGGTTTTCGCCGAGCGCGCGCGCGGCGGCGTGGAATTCCGGCGCCACTTTGGCGCTCGAGGCGGCATAGACACAGACACGCATGGGCTGGCTCCGGGGGCGGTGGTTGACGGCGCGCGGTGCGGGGCCGTTTGCCGGGTCCCATAGTTTACCGGCAGCAGCCGCTTCTCTCACGCTCCCCGCACGGCCGGAAGTAGAATGTGCGGGATGGATTCCCCGCCGACTACCGAAGCCGACCACGCACTCACCGAGCTCACGGCAGCGCTCGACCGCGACTGCCGCAGCCTGGTTGCACTGGGCTGGCCGGGCGAGCTGCTGCTTCGCTGCACCACCGCGCTCGAGCGCCTCACCGACGATGCCCAGGACCTGGGCCAGGACGCCGTCCGCGACGCCGGGATGGACCTGTTCGCCTACCTGGTGGGCGTCGAAGAGGCCGCGGCCCCGAAACCGCAGCAGGGCGAGACGCTGCTGCAGCTGGTGGACGCCCTGGCCGACGCCGTGGCGCGCGGCCTGCCGGCCGCGCACCGGGCGGCCCGCTTCATCGACCTGGTGTCCGAGCGCGGTGATTTCCCGCCGGCGCTGGCGCTGGCGCTGTCCCAGGCGGGCTTCCTGCTGCGGCGCTTCTCGCACTGGGGCGAGCTGTCCGACGCCGTGCTGCGCACGCCAGGCACTGCCCTTCTGGTCGAGGCCAACCAGCTGGCGCCGGCCTGCGCCGTGCTCGAATCACTGGCCAACCAATTGCCGGCGGCCGGCGCCACGGCGATCTTCGGCATTGGCGGCAGCCGCTTGGACGCCCTGCTGCAGGGCGCCAGTGGCCACGCCGATTCGCTGGGCGATCCGTCGTTGGCCTCGCGCGTGCTGGAGCGGGTGGATGCCCCCGCCGCCGAGGTCTTCCGCGTGCTGGTGGTGGACGACGATGCGCAGTCGTCGCGCTACCTGCGCCTGGTGCTGGAACAGGGCGGCATGCAGGTGCGCGAATGCGCCGACCCGCGCCAGGTGGCCGCGCTGATCGCCGACCATCCGCCCGACCTGCTGCTGCTCGACCTGCACATGCCCGAAGTGGACGGCCTGACGCTGACCGTGGCGCTGCGCCGGCAGCCTGCGCTGGCGCTGCTGCCGATCCTTTTCATTTCCGGCGAAGAGCGCGAAAACGTGCGCTTCCAGGCCATCGAGGCCGGCGCCGACGACTTCCTGTGCAAGCCGGTGCGCCCGCGCGCGCTGCTGGCGGAAGTCGGCAGCCGCATCAAGCGCGCGCGCCTGGCCAAGCGCCAGCTTCGCCAAAGCGACGCCGTCGTAGCGCCGCTGCGTCGCGGTGGCCAGCTGCGCCGCGGCGATTTCCTCGCGCAGATGGCGATGGTGCAGCGCCAGCCGGGCGCAGGCTGCCAAGTGCTGATGTCGGTCAAGGTCGACCAGGCCGACGACCTGCGCAAGCGGCTGGGACAGGCTGGCGCCTATGAGCTGGAGCAGGCCGTCGCTGCCCGCTTCGCCGAACTGCTCGACGACCGCGACGCGTACACGATCTGGCTGGAGTTCGGCTTCGGGGTGCTGGTGCATCGCGACAGCAGCGACGACGTGGCCACGCTGGCACAGGATCTCTGCCGGCGCGTGCGTGGCCGGCCGTTCGTGGTGCGCGGCATGGCGCTGGACCTGACGCTGTCGCTGGGCTTGGCCTTGCCGCCCACCGGCGCGGGCGGCGGCGACCCCGACCGGTGGTTCGCCGCGGCGTACGCGGGCATGTCCATTGCCCACCGCATGGGCGGCGACCGCCACGACGGCGTGCTCAGCAGCCGCCACGGCGACATGCCGGCCGAGCGCGTGCTGATCATCCGCGAGTTCGTCAAGAACGCCGCGCGCGGTGAACACATCGTGGTCGAGTTCCAGCCGATGCTGCCGCTGCGAGGCGCGCACGCCACCGCCCACTACGCCATGGCCACCAAGCTGCGCGACTTCCGCGCCCCCTTGGCCGGCATCCGCCGCGACGAGTACCTTGACGCCGCCCGCGAAGCCGGAGCACTGGGCATGATCGAACGCACCAGCCTGTTCGCGGCCTTCGAAAGCATCCAGGAAGAGCGCGAGCACGGTCGCAACACCCGCATCCTGGTGCCGATGGACCTGCCCTCGCTGGACGGGGCGCAACTGGGCTGGCTGATGGCGGAGCTGCGTCGCCGCAAGGCGCTGGCCGCCGGCCTGGTGGTCGAACTCGACGCCCGGCAGCTGCTGGCCGACGCCGCGCTCGGCGCCGTGGTGCGGCAGCTGCGCGACAGCGGCATCACCGTGTCACTCTCGGAGCCCTCGGGCAGCCTGGCCCTGCTCGAGCAGCTGCAGAACGCGCCGGCGCACCTGCTGCGCCTGCCGCACGCGGCCATCGAAGGCGTCACGCCCGCCGCCTTCACCGCGCTGATGGCGCCGTGGCGCGCGCGTGGCCGGGGCCTGATCGTGGACCACGTGCGCAGCATCGACGCGGTGTCGCAGCTGTGGGACCTGGGCATTGACTTCCTGCAGGGCGACGCGCTGGCGGCCACGGGGCCGCGGCTGGACTACGACTTCGAGCAGGACGGCGGCTGAAGTCCGCGACAGGCCCTGATCACTACTTGGCGATGGCGAAAAGGACCATGCCGCCGTAGACGACGACGAAGGGGATCATCGCCACGACAACAGCCTCGCCCCAGCCGCGCTTGGACCATGAGCGCCAGCCCACGGCCATGAGGAAAGTGACCCAGAGATTCAGAAGATTGAAGTTGCGCGCCAGGCTGAGCCAGCGACTGTCGGGGGGGAGCTGCACGAACAGCGGGTCGACGTTGGTCAGCAACAGCGCCTCGAACCCGGTCTTGGGCGACATGGAAACCAATCCAATGAAGGCCACCAGCAGGCCCAGCAACACCGGCATGTTCGACCAGCTGGTGAGGCTCATGCCATGGCGAAAGCTGACTGGCACGCCGGCCACCTTGCCGGCGAGCATGAAGTAGAGCGCATAGAGCATCGAGACGATGACCAGGACCAGAACGGAGATCGGGGCGCCGATATAACCCATGGTGCGAGCTCCCGGCATCATCTGCCTGGCATTCTCGATCTCGCCTTGGGTCATTTCCCTGCCGCTGGCCAGCAACGCATGGTCGACGTACCAGGACGGATCGACCTTCAGGTAATAGAGCAAGGTCACGCCAGCCGAGAACATGGCGACGATCGCCAACGGGGCGAAGTAGCCGGGCTCCTCCTGCTGCTCCGCAAAGACCTTGCTGGGCTCGAGGAAGATGTCGATGATCGATGCCATGTGCAGCGCTCCTGGGCAGTGTGGCGGGCTGGCGACTACTTGCCGGTGATCGTGAGCACAAGCCCGATGAAGGCGACAGTGATCATCACCAGGTAAAGCGGGAACCACCCGCTCCACCAGCGGCTGGCGAAGAGCATCGCGTCTTTTCGACCCAAGCCCACCACCACGTACGCGTTCAAAAGCGCGGCGACCAGGACGCCGACGAATCCGACCAGCAGCAATGTCTTGGCGACGATTTCCATTTTTGCGGTTCCTGTAGGGGCTATCGGTTCGCTGTAGGCGTCGAACTCAGCGCGCCATCTCGCCATGCAGCACGATTTCAACCATGAATTCAGAAACAAAGCCGCGCCCGTCGCGGGTCAGCCACTGGCGCGGAAGGTCCGGGTAGCTCTCGCGCATGACCAGCCACTCTACCTGTGCCGCAATCCTCGCCAGCTCCTCGACGCAGAAGCCCACGCGCAGGTCCGTCCAGCACGGCTTCCTGTGGCTGAAGGCAGCGGCGCCCGAGCTGGTCCCAGACGCGGCGGGTTGGCCCGAGACGAAGGCAGTGACCGGAATGCCGTGCATGCGCGCAAGCCGACACATCGCCTCCACCTGCGCAGCGGGAGACAGGCCCGATAGCAAAGCCAGCACGTGGCTCGACCGCAGCCACCAGGTTTCTCGAAGCAGCACCACGCCCTCTTCCTCCAGGCGCGGTTGGTGGCGAACCACGTCCCCGTCGGTGGCGGCGGTGAACAGCATGCCCGGTGGCGGCCGACCCAGATCGAAGGGTTCGGCCATGAGGATCGGCACGTAGCGCGGACCCCAGGCGGCCATGGGCACGGCACTGCCCAGGTACGACAATGCCAGCGCCTGGCCATGGCGATCGGTGACTTCGAGCAGGCCACTGTCGCGATCGTGGCTGAGCACCAAGTCGGCAAGGCAGAGGTCCGCATCCTGCGATGGCGAGCCTTCGAGTTCGAGCACGCGAGCGGTGACGCGATCACCTGCCTGCAGGTTGTTGCAGGCTCCGGACACATGGATGGCCACCGGCTCACGCGGAGCGCAGGCGTCCTGCAGCCACTCTTGCACCGACGAAGAGAACTGCCGCTCGTCGCTGTTCGCGCAGCTGGTCAACCTGAAGGTCTGCCAACCTATGCGGTTGTAGGCCAGGTTCACCACCACGCCGCAGTCCGGGCTATCGAGCTCGTCGACGCCACCGGCATCGAGCTGCAGGAAAAGGGTCAGCGGAACGCGGCAGGGGAACGGTGCAGGACCCTGCTGGCCGGAGGCTTGGCGCGGCGGGGTCCGGTGCATGGCCTGCATCTCGGTCCAGGCGCGGCGACAGAATACCGGCACGTCGGTGCAGGTGCCGCCTTCGCCATGGATCGCGATGAATCGATCGCGCAGCCAGGCATAGTCGCGCGACAGGTTCACCTTGCGGGAGACCACGCGCGCCACTCGCTCGATGAGCGCGCGGAATGCTGCACCGGCTGCGAAGGGAGATTCGTCCAGCCAGCCATCCTCGAATACCGGCGTCCGGAACTGCGGCGCTGCCGCGTGCGACCACAGGGCATGCGCCGACTCGAACTCTTCGCGAATCCGCGGCGCAAGCGAGCAGCGCTCCGATCCGGAAGCGGTCGGGAAGCCCTCGGCAAGCGCCTGCATGCGCTCCAACGCCTCGGCGGTGGCGGTGGCAAGCGCCCCGTTTGCGGATGCAGCAGCATTCCTTCGCAAAAGCTGCGCCAGCGCCGTCGCGGGCGCGCGGGTATGGGCGTTCCACGAGTCCGGGGTGCGCAGCAGGTCGCGACGCGACAACCGCCGCAGGGTCTTGCGCGCCTCTGCCTCATCCATGCCGGCATCGACCAGCCTGGCCAAGCCCTGGCCAGCGGTGAAGGGTCCGGCGAGACAGCGCAGCGAGGCGATCGCGTCGACCTCGATCGGCCGTGGCGCCACGTATTGTTCCAGCCACATCGTGCCACGGCGCACATCGTGCCGCTCGTGGTCCATGTGGGCGTCGCCCTCTGAAGAATGAAGACCGGCGTGTAGTGCCAGACCGCCGACGAGGTCGGGGTCGCGTTCGGCGATCGCGGCGTGCAACGCTGTTGCATACCCGCGATTGAGCGCGGCCACCGACTTCAGCTGCCAGTCTTCGCGCAGGGACGTGCGTGAATCCGACGCGACCGGGTGCGTGGCCACCGGAACGGAACTTGTCAGCGTGCTGAAGGGGCTGGTCTTGCTGCTCGTGCGCGCCACATAGGCGTAAAGACTGTAGTCCAGACGTCGGCGTTCCTTCGCCGGCAGGCTGGGCCGCCGGCGAGCGACCTGCTCGGCCAGGCGCGGCGCCGCGGCCTGCAAGCCATGCAGGAAGCCCGGCTGGGCGAGTGCCTCGTCGAGGATCGCCGCTATGCGCACCGGCTCGGCGTCGACATGCCTGGCCATATCGGCGGCGGCGGCGTCGAGCTCGCAGTTCGCGGCGAGCAGCGCCAGCAGGTCGAGTCGCTGTCCGGGCGGAAGGACCTCCTCCAGCCAAGCCAGCAGCTCTGCGTCGGGGCGATGGCGCCGGCCTCCGAACACGTTCCGGCGGAACTCCAGGATCAATCGCCGCTGTCGCTTGTCGGTAGCCATGGGAACGCTGCGCTCGAGCGAATCCAGCACCGACTGGCGCAGGCAATCCAGGCGCGCCTCAGCCGCGAAGTAGGACTCCACAGCCGACGCCATGCCCGGCGGGCAAAGCGAGGCAAGTAAATCTGCAGGCAAGCAGTTCACCCGCAGCATCGCGTGATCCGCGATCCGCACTTTCTTCAATGCGAAGGCAGGCGGGTTTGGTTGCATGGGCAGGTTCATGGCTTCGCCACTGCGGCTGAGTCGGCGCTTCGTGCTTGCGCCGCATAGGCTTCGATGCTGGGCTTGATCGCGAAGTAGGTCATCTGGAACACCAGCACCAGCAGGGAGATTGCAACCGCGCCGTAGAGCACCCCGCCCGCCCGATAGGCGCGAAGCGCGAAGCGTGAACTGGCGCCAACGGGTGAACGCGCGAAGGCGCGAACAGGCAGGAATGGGTCACCCAGCGCTGAGGACAGCGCGTTGCTGCCGTCGCTGCGGCGGAACGGCGAGAGGTTGAAGAACAGGCCGAAAAGAATGCAGTAAGTGGCCAGTTGCAGGGCTGGCCTGGCGAGTTCGCCCGGTTCGGCGAAAGTGAGCGTGGCGAGCAGCGCCGCAGCGAACAGGGTATCCACCAGCGGGCCGGCGAGCGCCACCGCGACTTTTGGCGCGCGCCCCGGCAGCAGGTGAAGCGCGCGGGTATCCACGAAGAAGGACGGTAACGAGAAGCGGCGCAGCTCAACGCCGGCTCCCGACACTGGGCAGCCGGCGGCCCGGCAGGCGACGGCATGCGCCGTCTCGTGCGCCACTACCCAGAAGGGCAGCAGCATCAGGCCGAGCAATCCCGCAGGCAACGACAGCTCAAACACCGACGGAAGCGCACCGCGCGCAAGCGCGAACGAAGCCACCGCCACCGCGCCGCCCGCAAGACTGGGCCACAGCATAAGGTGCAGCCAGCGCGGCCACGTGCTCAGCACGTTTCCTGCCGGCTTGACCAGCCGATCGGGATTGGGCAGGGCGATGCGGCGCACGCCCGCGTGGGGTGGCGAAGATCGCAGCGGATCGTTGCCATCGAGCATGCCGGCTGAGCGCAACTGCGCAACGAACGCCGCAACCGTCTCGTCGAGGGGAGCAGCGACGCCGGTCAGCGATCTCAGTTCGACGACCAACTCGGATTCGGTGCAGCCATCGGCAAGGCGCTGCACCAGCTTCGTGGCATGTCCCTTGAGTCGTAATGGCTTGCTTTCAGCACGCGCGCTCACCAGGATCAGCGTGCCGGCTTCCGGCTCACCGACGCTGACCTCGCGGTCGAGGCGCAGTATGGATTCGGTCGCACGCATGGTCCTAGCCCACCGCCTGCGGCTGCGGCGCCACCGCGAGCGCCAGCGAGAACAACGGGCTTTCGGAGTAGCCGTCGAGCCCGGTGCGCTCCATGAGCCCGTGCTCGATGATTCCGCCCGCCGCAGTGCCGACCAAGCCCGCGCCTTGGGCCATCAGCCATGCGTGAGCCACCGCTGCTCCGCAGCCAACCAGCGCCTGGCGATACCCGGCAGCGCCGAAGCGATGCAGGATTTTTTCCAGGTCGGCCACGAAGGTGACGATCACGCCAGCCTTCGAGAGCGAGACCTGGTTTATACAATCGAGCATGTCGGCGTCCGAAAACTTGTCTTGGCGCAGGACCCAGTCGGACAACTTCGGGCCGCGGACTTCATAGATGCCGGCCGGCAGTAGGGCGTCGCCCTTCGGACGCAGCACCCAAGGCACGATCGGCAGCGACAACCCGCCACTGGCCTGGCGATCGCCCATCTGGCGCAAGCACTGGCCCATCAGCTCGCCCAGCAAGTCGCCGGGCACCGCCTCGTCGCCGAAGCGATAGCGCGCGCGACGCTCCGACATGATGCGTTCTATCGACTGGCCTGCGGTATGAAGACGCAGCGCCGTCACGGACGCGCGGGTGGAGTCGACTTGCACCGGCGCCGGAACCGGGCTGGCTTGGCTGGCGACGGAGATAAGCGCGTCGATGGTTTCGGATCGGCCGGACCGCGCCGGGACGGGTGCGGCCGCGGGCGTGAGCTTGAACGCGTAGGTTGCCAGCTGGCAGTTGTCGGTGCCGTGGGTGCGCAGCAGGCGGCCCAGCGAAACGGTGTTGAATTGCGGCTGTTCGTGCAGGGTCCAGCCGAGCGCGGCCGCGGTCTCACGGGCGAAGGTGAGCGAGACGCCGGCGTCGAGATGGGCGACGTTGTAGCTGAAATCGTTGTACTTGTTGCGGACCCGCTCCAGGTGCGCGACCGAGACGATCCACGCGCCCGGAGCCTGGGAATGCCCAGCAAGGGGCAGCGCATCGATGAGGTCCTGGGGATCTTCGAGTGGAATGGGTTCGAGGGAATGGACGTTGGAGTTGTATGAATAGACGCCGTCCCTCAGACCGTCGATTCCGCTGGAGTAGAGGTAGAAGTTGGTCGACTTGAGGCCACCGCCGCTCGGAGCCACGCGGCGAACGCCGCCGTCTTGCAGGCGCATGTTGCCCACCGCCATTTTCAGCACCGTGGCCAGCGTTTCCAGTCCGGGCGCGGCCTGCCGCGGCAACGGCGCGGGGTCGGCGCCAAGCCACGTTGGCTCGCAGTCCAGAGGGAGGCCCTCGGGCAGTCGGTGCATGTGCTGCGCGGACACCTGCGGCAGCGCCTTGGTGTAACCGACCAGGTTGGCCGCCGAGTAATGCTCCTGGTGCGCGCGCGGATGCAGGTAGCGTCGCGGCGGCATGCGCACGCCCGCGTGGTGCGCCCAAGCCGTGAAGGCCGGGTCGTTGGTCGCCATCGGCGCCGCGTGGGCCAGGCCGCCGGTCGGTGAACCTGGCACGCGCGCGAGCTTGAGACGACGAGTGTAGTAGCCCTCGATGTCCCGCCGATGCTCTTGGGTGGCGTTGAGGTAGGCGCTGGGCGCAATCTGCGACAGGGTCAGGATCGCCTCGTGCACCACGTAGCTGGCCCAGGCATTCGTCTCGCTGCCCTGCGCCGCCGGCTCGAAGCCGTCCAGCTGTTCTTGGACGCAGTCTGGGCCGCAGGTGACACCCGGCAGCACCAACGGGCCCACGCGAACCCGTTGCTCGCCGATGGTGGCCAGCAGGCTGGGTATCGAGCGAGCGCAGGCCTCCGAAAGCATGCGCTGCTGGTCGGCATTCCATTGACTGCCCAGCCCAATGGCCAAAACGAAGGTCGGGGCCAGCGCCTCGATCTCGCCCACATCGCGGATGACCGAGGCCGCGCCGACGCCGCAGGCGACCAACAGCTTCGCCACCTCGCCGGCATAGCCTTCGTAGCAGATAACGGCGATCTTCTCGGCCGCCAGCCGATCCTTGGCCTCGCGGCGGTTGCCGTTGATGCGGGACGCATCGAGAAACCGGCCGAGGAAACTGCCGGTCATATCGGCCGGATCATGCTCGTCCATGCCCTCGGCGTCCTCGACGAAGCCATAGCGCACCATCATCGAAAGCACGCCGAACACACCTCCCTCGATCGGACTCTGCACTTGTTCCAGCAGGTCCGTCATGGAGCGGCGGCCGTCGATTTCGCGCAGGACATCCATCACCGCGTCCTGCGCGCCAGGGCACTTCAGCAGGCGGGTGGCATTGCCGCCGGACACCAGCAGGCCGTCGCGCCCGAAGGGAAGCAACAGGAGTTCAGGGAGCAGGCGCGGCGCAACCGGCAGCATGCTGTGCAGGTCTTCGTCGCCAAGGAACTGGCGTGCGATCTCTTTTGCATCCAGGGTATCGGTCTTCAACCCAGCACTTCCTTCAGGAGCGGTTCGAGGCGGCGCAATTGCCGTGGCGCAAGATCCGAGGCGGCCACGCCCTCGGGCAGGCGGCACGCGCAACCGTGCAGGGCAATCACGTTGGAGATGCCGCGCCGGCTTTCGATACGGCTGGTCATGGTGAACCTGCCGGCATGGGCGAGCGGGTCATGGATGTGGCCAAGCACGGTCAGCGCGGCGATCCGTGCCTCGGTGGGAAGGAAACCGGGCGAATCCAGGTCCGGATCCAGGTCGTAGGCACGCCTCAGCACCTGCTCGTGGTCGGGCATGCGCGGCGCTTCCATGTGGGCGCTGTCGCGACGCACATAGCAGGCATGGCAAGGGCTGGCGTCGCGCACGACCACCGGCCCGCACACCAGCAGCGGGCCCTGGAAGATGGCAAACGTCAGCCCGATCCGGCGCTGCCATGCGCGCTCGGACACCGCCGCGAAGGCGGACGGGTGCGCGCGGCTGGCGACGATGGCGATGAAACCGATGTCGTCGCGATCCAGGGTGCCATCGGCCAGCGCGTCGCGAAGCCGCACCTGCATGGGTTGCGGCAGCATCGCGGCCAGGTCTTTCGCCACGGCCAGACCGAAGGCGTTCTCGTGCAGGATCAGGGTCTTCATGCGAATGGCTGCGGAAAGGGATTGATGTCTGCCTCGGTGCGAGGCCCGAAACCAGCTTGCTCCGGGTACGAGTACAGGCGCGGATGCCCGAGGAATCGGGCCCGGTAAGCCGGGGTCATCGGCACCAGGCCGGGGATCACCGCCCGGAACACCCACAGCCCCGCGTCGGCAAGCTCGTCGGTGGTCAGGTCGAGCAACACGACGTCCATTCCCAGCGTTTTGAAGCGATCAGTCAGCCAGCGCAGTTGCGCGGCCGGCGAGTTGACGTCGGGGTTCTTGTAGGTGCCCAGCCCGACGCTGCGCGTGCTGCCGGTCAGGAAGTCGAAGGCATGGCGGTGTTCGGGGCGGCCCATGTAGATCGCCCCGTCTTCAAGCCGCAGGAAGTCGGCGATGTTCGCCGGCACCGAGTTGCCAGGCTCGACGACGATGCGGCCACAGGACGACTCACGGATGATCTTGCCGCAGTTTTCCCACATCGAGAATCCCGTGGAGCAGTTCACGAACTGCGCCACGTGCGGGTGGCCTGGCTTGATCTGCAGGCCGTAGGCGGTCGGCACGCCGATGTCGGTGGTGGCGTCGTAGAAGTGCTGTTCTATGCCGCTCCGGCGAAGGCGTTCAAACTTGGCCCGCAGCTCGTCCGGCATGCTGTGGTCGACCAGCAGGCGCGGCAGCGCCAGCCGCATCAGCCAGGTCAGCGAGATGGCGTCGCGCTCCACCACTTCGCAGATCGCCGACACCATGGCCAGGATGGGGTCGGTGTGGGCGGCCACGCCCGTGGTGATGGGCAGGTTGAAGCGCTCCTCGTCCCATTCGCGCACGTACAGGTGCGTCATCACCAGCGGGACATGGCGGCGCTTTCCGGCAGTGATCGAATAGCCTTGCAGCCAGCGTATGGGCTGGTCCGGATCCGGGCGAACGACCGGGCAGCGCGGATCGGCGTACTCGGTTTCCGAGCAGACGGGCAACGTGCCGATATCGATGCCGTCGTCACCGAGCTCGTTGAAGGTCGCGGTGATCAGCTCGCGCTCGTCGAGTACGCAGCAGGCGTAGCGCTCTGCCGCCTCGGCGACGGAGCGGACGACCGCCATCTCGTTGGTCTCATCGGCACCGGCGCCGCCGATCAGGAGGCGGCGCAGGTCGTCGCCGTAGCTGCCGGCGATGCGCGGGAAGGCCATCGTCAAGTTGCCGAGCGCGCTGACCGCGGTTTCGAAGCGCGGTGCCTGCAGCTCCACTGCCTTCAGCCGGACGACAGACTGCACCACGCCACCGCCCGGCCGCACCAGCGACAGGAACGGATAGCGCTCGACCATGGCCGGGTCGAGCGCGACTTCATGCAGGCTCTTGTACATCGCTGCGCGCCCTCCTGGTGTTCAGAAGCAGCACCGACAGGTAGGCCTCCTCGAGCGCCGTGAAGCCGAGGCGGTTGTTCATCAGGTGCAGGAAATAGAAGCACACGCGCTCGACAAGCGCGGGCGTGTGCAGCTCTTTCGATTTTCGATAGCGGGCATGGGCATCGCCGAGCGCGCGGCGCCATTGCTGCAGCGCGCGCTGGCTGCCTTCCGGCAGTTTGGCCTCGGCCACCAGGATTGGCTCGCCATCGTCGAGCAGTTCCAGCGCGCGCTCGTGGAACAGCGTCTTGAGGTATCCCAGTCCCGGCGACGCGGCAAGCCAGTGGTTGACGTAGGTCTCGAGGAACGCCGGCTGCGCATCCTTGGCGATGAACTCATCCAGCGCCACGAGCATCATTGCCGGCGCGAGGTCCTTGCGCTCGTGGCCGTCACCGCTGCCATCGCCGAGAACCGCCAGCGCGATTTCGCTGGAAACCTGGAACACCGACTCCGCGATCACCACGCCGGCCGGACCGCCGTAGATGTCGTGCTCGGGCTCGTACGTGGCGCGGCGCGCGCGCGCCGGGAAGGTGCCGCGGGGAATCGCGGTCGAGGCGTTGGGCACGGTGATCAGCGGCCGACTCTCCGAGGGCAGGAGTGTGGTGAGCGCGGTGGTGCCGTCATGGAAACGGGTGTGGAACTCGCGGTCCGCCAGCTTGGCGTCGACGGTGCGCACCTTCAGGCGTACCCGCAGGTGCGGGCCGTCCTGGTCGAAGTAGCGGATGTAGAACCATTGCAGAACCCGCGGGTCCAGCGCGGTCTGCGCAACCACCCCCCGGATCAGGAAGTCCATGCCGTCCATGCGCGCACCGATGCATATCTTGTAGTACAGCCAGGTGGTTTCGTTGTCGGTATTCATTGGTTGCTCAGGCCCTCGCCGGCTTGAAATTGAATGTCTTCACGCCGATCAGGACGCCGGCAATGGTCCAGATCAACATGACCATGATGTTGGTGCCCATGGAGAAGGCGCCGGCGGCGCCGGTCACCGTCTGCCGGATGGCGTCAGAAAGGAACGCGACCGGCGTGGTGAACAGCAGGACCTTGGTGACGGCAAAGCCGCTCAGGTCCATGAATATCTGCCCGAACGCCATCACGTAAAGGTTGAGCATGGCGATCACTGCGGTGGCGATGGCCAGCGAGCTGAAGCGCCCGCCAAGGGCGTAGCCCAGGGACACAAGCATGATCGATCCGAGCAGGAAGATGCCGGCCAGCGCGACCAGGCTGCCGCTGATGGTCATCCCCAGGAAGGTCACCGACATCAGCACCATCAGGGACACCTGCAGCAGCGCGATCACCATGCGCACGCTGACCTGTGCAGCCAACAACGCCGAGCGCGGCATCGGCATCACCGCGTAGTGGCGCATCGTCCCGCGCTCTTTCGCCGCTACGAGCGGCGTCGCTGTGCCGTACAGGCACAGCTGCACGAGGGCGAAGGCAATCAGTGCGGGCATGATGAAGCTGATGTAGCCCGCAGCCTTCTTCCCGGCCATTTCCCGCTTGACCATGGTCACCGGATGCACGGTGGCATCGGGATTGAGCGCAGCCTGAACCTGCGTTGCCGCGATCTCCGCGAGCCCCTCCATGGGCGTCACGTACTCGATGGCCACGGGCGCGCCGGCCTTGGCCGGAACGCGCACCAGAAGGTAGATGTCGCGCTTCTCCAGCGTCTCGGCCCTGGCGGCTGCGTCGACACTGATGGACTCGAAGGCCTGCAGCGCATCGATCCGGGCAGCGATGCCCTGCGCGGCGGCGCTGTCGCCGTCATGGGCGATGCCGACCTTGTACACCAGCGAGGACCCCGACTTCCCGGGCCCCATCAGCATGAAAGTCACGCCGAAGACCATCAGGAACAGCAGGGGCATCGCGAAGGTGAAGATGGTCGGGATGGGGTCGCGGGCATACTCCTTGACGGACAGGCCAAGCAGACCGCGGTAGATCGAAAGCCAGCTACGCATGATGGTTCAGTCCCTGAGGCTTCGGCCGGTCAGATTGAGGAAAACGTGCTCGAGGCTGTTGCGCTTGACCTGCAGGTCGTCCACGTGGAGTTTCCCGCGCGCGCGCCAGGCCATGATCGCCTCCAGTGCATGGTTGAGGTCGGCCACCTGAAGCTGCACGGCGACACCGCCGGTGCAAGGCTCGACCTCCGCGGCGCCGATGCTGGCCAGGTCCACGTCCTCGGCGATGAATGGCGTGGTGAATCGAAGCGCGTGGCCGGGAGCGTGCTTCATCACCAGGTCCGCCGGGCTTCCCTGCGCGAGGACGCGGCCGTGGTCGATGATGACCACGCGGTGGCAGAGCGCCTCGGCCTCCTCCATTTGGTGCGTCGACAGCACCGTGCTCCGATGCGAGCCAGTGCGCACTTCGGTGACCAGATCCCAGATGTGGCGACGTCCCTGCGGATCGATGTCACTTGTCGGCTCGTCGAGCAACAGGAGGTCGGGGTCGCCCAGCAGCGCCACGCCAAGCGCAAGGCGCTTTCGCTGGCCGCCGGAAAGGCGCGAGAAGCGCGTGTTGCGCGCCTGCTTGAGCCCGAGTTGTTCGATCAGCTCCGGGATCGCGCGCTTGCGCTCGTAGAGTCGGCCGTAAACGCCCAGTAGCTCGGCCGGGGTGAGCAGGCTTGGCAGGGCGACCGACTGCGGCGACACGCCGATGCGCTGCAGGCGTACTCCGAGACCCGCGCCGATGTCGGCGCCGAATACTTTCACGCTGCCTGAGTCGGCGCTGCGCAACCCCTGCAGTATCTCCAGGAGCGTGGTCTTGCCGGCGCCATTGGGGCCGAGCAGGCCGATGACTTCGCCGGGCTCGACGCGAAGGCTCACGCCATCGAGCGCCTGCGTCTTGCCGTAACGCTTGGCGAGGTCAGTGACCTCCAGGACGGCGTCCGCAGCCGGGACAGTGCGCGCTTGGCCTTCGAAGGGGCGGGCGAAGTCCGGGGCCGGGCCCGCCGTCGGAGCGGCACACTGGTGCGTGGTTTCGTTCACTGGTTGGGCCTGCGGTTGGTGGCGTGGGGATTGGCATCGCCTGGAAAAACGCCCTCTCAGGGCTAACCCGACGGCCGCGAGGCCGGCGTTTCCCGGAGAGGACGCACAGCGGATGGATCAGGCGGCTTCGTCGCTGCCGGTGCTGACCACGCTGCCGGCGGTGTAAATGGTCGACGCCGTCGAGAACGAACTGCAGCCAAGGCTCGACGCAGTGGACAGCGAGCTGCCGGTGGACAGGCAGTCCGACAGCAGCTGCACGTTCTGCGGAAGCTCCTCGACCTGCAGGCTCACCAGCGCGGCGCTGTTGACGACCATGTCAAAGCGGTGACGCGTGGAAGCATTGCCAATGGAAAGTCCCATCTTTATTTCCCCTTTTTGTTTAACGGTTTTAACGAAAGCCCGCCGCACACCGCACAACGTCGCGTGCGACGCACTGCGAGCGGTCGGATCATAGTGATTTGGGTGGACGGCGCGACGGCCCGATGAGGGCACGGACCGGCCCGGGCATGTACAGCCGCGCTAGCGGATTGGGCGGAAACCCCACTTCACAGCCACGTCTACAGCGCAACCACACAAGTTGTGAGCTGTGTCACACTCCGGGCGCATCCGGCCTCGCAGAAGGCCGGGGCTGGGTTTTTTTCCGGGGAAATATTGCATGGCGGGTCAATCCAACCGGGTTCGCCAGGCGCGCCGCCTGGCGAAACTGTCACAGCAGTCATTGGCGCAACTGGTCGGCGTGCACCGCAGCGCGGTGGCCCAGTGGGAGCATCCCCACGGCTGCCACCCCACCGCCTGCAACCTCGCGCGCATCGCCCTGGCGACGTCGGTGCAGTTCGAGTGGCTTGCCACCGGCCGCGGCCGCATGTGCTTCCAGTCCGACATCGGCGGTGGCGAGGACATGCCGGCGGTCCTGTTCACTCACAGCGCCCATACCGAAGTCGAGGCACGCGTGCTTTGCGCCCTGCGCAAGCTGTCGGGTGCTGATGTACTCGCCTTCGCGGAAATGCTCGAATGCATGGCCGGCAATCGCGCGCCGAAGCGCAGTCGCGAGATTGCCTACTCCCGCTGACCACCACCTCGTCCATGTCCCACCGCACAAAGGAGTTCGCAATGGATGCCAGAAAGAAAACTATGCTCACGGTTGGATTCGTGTTCCTCGCGTGCGGCGCCACCTTCCTGATCGTGGGCCTTACGACAGGATTGACGCCCTTCGTCATGATGGGGCCCGTCTTCGTTGCTGTCGGCGCAGTGTTCCTGGCCCTGTCCCGGTCGAGCGCCGGGAACACCCCAGGTGCTGGCGGCACCTGACCGCCCCCGGCGCCGTGGCGTTGCGTTGCGAAGTTGACGACGTCACGGCAGCAGGCGCCCGCCTGCCTCAGCTCATCGGGTTCTATCCCGATTCTGCGGACACCTTCACCAGGATCCATCCGGGGTCAGAGGACTGAAACACAACGCTTTGGCGCGCGGACGCTGAAATCCAGGCGTCAGAGGGCGTTGTTCAGACCACTCTTAGCGCTTACGAGCTGCGACTGCCATGCACTCGACTTCCACGCGTGCTCCGAGCGCGAGGCCATTTGTGCCAAAGGCACTTCGGGCAGGATATCTGTCGGAAAAATAGGTGCTGTAGACCGCGTTGAACGTGGGCCACTCTGACATGTCGGCAAGCATCACCGTGCATTTTACAAGATCATGCATCGAGTACCCGTGTGCTTCCAGCGTACGTTTAATGTTTTCCAGGGTCTGCCGGGTTTCTTCTTTGATGCCTCCGGGCACGAGCTTCATAGTGCCCGGAGCAATTCCAATTTGCCCGGAAAGATAAAGGGTGTCGTTGACTCGCACGGCCTCGGAAAAGGGCAGGCCTTTGGGAAGCACCTTCCCAGAATTCAGGAATTCGATGGTCGCGGGCTCTGAGGCAAAGGCGGCGCCTGGGCCAGCGAAGATGCCGCACGCGACTATTAGCACTGGAAGGATCCGCATCTGACTACTCCTGGGGATGCAATTGATCGTGGGACTGACGCCTTGGGTCAAGAATCAACTGCAGCGGTGGCGCCCTACTCCACCGTCACCGACTTGGCCAGGTTGCGCGGCTGGTCCACGTCGGTGCCCTTGAGCAGCGCCACGTAGTAACTCAACAGCTGCAGCGGAAGCGTGGACACCACCGGCGCGGCGATCTCGCCGCAGGCGGGCAGGATCACCACGTGGGCGGCGTCCAGGCCGTGGGCCACGGTTTCGTCGACGAAGGCATACAGCTCGCCGCCGCGGGCGCGCACTTCCTCCAGGTTGGACTTGAGCTTGTCGATCAGGCGGTCGTTGGGCGCCACCGCGATCACCGGCATGTCTTCGTCCACCAGCGCCAGCGGGCCGTGCTTGAGCTCGCCGGCGGCGTAGGCCTCGGCGTGGATGTAGCTGATCTCCTTGAGCTTGAGCGCGCCCTCCATGGCCACCGGCCAGTGGGTGCCGCGGCCCAGGAACAGGGCGTGGTGCTTGTCGGCGAAACGATTGGCCAGCAGCTTGATCTGGTCGGCCAGCTTGAGCGTCTCGACGATCAGGCCGGGCAGCTGCTCGAGCTGCGCCACGCCGTCGAGGTAGCGCCTCTCGTCCAGGCCCTTGCTGCGCGCCAGCGCCAGCGCGAACAGCGCCAGCGCCACCAGCTGGGTGGTGAAAGCCTTGGTGGACGCCACGCCGATCTCGGGGCCGGCGCGCGTCATCAGCACCAGCGACGATTCGCGCACGATCGAAGACTCGGGCACGTTGCACACGGCCATCTGCGCCAGGTACGGCATCTGCTTGGCCAGCTTGAGCGCGGCCAGGGTGTCGGCGGTTTCGCCCGACTGGGAAATGGTGAGGAACAGCGTGCCCGAACGCACCACCGGGTCCCGGTAGCGGTATTCGCTGGCGATCTCGGCGGTGCAGGGCACGCCCGCCAGCTGTTCGATCCAGTAACGCGCCACCAGGCCGGCGTGGTAGCTGGTGCCGCAGGCGATGATGTGCACGGCCTGGGTGTCGGCCAGCAGCTGCTCGGCGTCCACGCCGAAGATCTGCGTCAGGATTCTGCCGCCGGCGATACGGCCTTCCAGCGTGTCGGCCACGGCCTGGGCCTGCTCGTGGATTTCCTTGAGCATGTAGTGGTCGTAGTCGCCGCGCTGCACCGAATCGGAGTTGAACTGCGACTCCTTCACTTCGCGGATGGCCGGCTGGCCGTTGGCGTCGAACACCTGCACGCCGGCGGTGTCCAGGCGCGCCACGTCGCCCTCCTGCAGGTACAGGAAGCGGCGCGTCAGCGGCAGCAGCGCGTGGATGTCCGAGCCGAAGTACTGCTCGCCCTCGCCCAGGCCCACCACCAGCGGTGACCCCAGCCGTGCGCCGACCAGCACGCCCGGCTCGCGCGCCGACACCACCACGATGGCGTAGGCGCCGTGCAGGCGGCCGACGATGTCCTGCACCGAGGCCAGCAGCGACTTGCCCGAGCGCTGCGCGCGCTCGACCAGGTGCGCGATCACTTCGGTGTCGGTCTGGGAGGTGAACTCGTAGCCGTCGGCCTGCAGTTCGGCGCGCAGCGCGGCATGGTTCTCGATGATGCCGTTGTGCACCACGCTCACTTCGCCCGACAGGTGCGGGTGCGCGTTGCCTTCGCTGGGCACGCCGTGCGTGGCCCAGCGGGTGTGGGCGATGCCGCAGTGGCCGTCCACGCCGGTTTCGCGCTGCAGCGCCGCCAGGTCGCGCACCTTGCCCTTGGCGCGCAGGCGGACGATGCCCTCGGGGCCCAGCAGGGCCACGCCGGCCGAGTCATAGCCTCGGTATTCCAGGGCGCTCAGGCCTTCGATCAGGTGCTGGACGATGTTGCGCTGGGCGCTGATGCCGACGATGCCGCACATGGGAAGTGATCCGTAACCGGTAAGTGCGCCAGTTTACGGGATGCCGTATGCGCGCCCACCCACCTTTCCCGCGCGCGGCGCATGACCCTGTCCGGGCGTTCAGCCGGCGGACGCCCACCGGACACCCGGACACGCGCGCCAGGCTTTCAAATTCAATGACTTAAGGATGGCACGGCTTGTGCATTTGCTCTGCTCGACCCCTGCACTGGACGCCCCATGATCCGCGACACCTCCGCCACGGACCGCCCCGTCACCGCGCCCGCCGCCGACCGCCGCAAATCCCTGCTGCTCAAGCTGGCCGGTGCGGCCGTGGTGCTGGCCGTGCTGGCGGCCCTGGCCATGGGCTGGGCCTCGAGCGACCGCTCGGTGTCGGCGGCGCGCGTGCGCACCGGCGAAGTGGTGCGCGGCACCTTCGTGCGCGACGTCGCCGTCGAGGGCCGGGTGGTGGCCGCGGTCAGCCCCACCCTGTACGCCCCGGTCGGCGGCACCGTCACCCTGCAGGTGCAGGCCGGCGCCACCGTGAAGCGCGGCGCGGTGCTGGCGAAGATCGATTCGCCCGAACTGACCAACGAACTGGCGCGCGAGGAATCCACCCTGGCCAGCCTGGACGCCGAAGTGGGCCGCCAGCGCATCACCTCGCGCCAGGCCAGCCTGCTGGCCCGCCGCACGCTGGACGAAGCCGAGCTGGCGCTCACCACCGCCCAGCGCAACCTGCAGCGCTCCGAGCGCGGGCAGCAACTCGGCGTCGTGTCGGAAGTGGACCTGCTGGCCGCCCGCGACGCCGTGCGCAGCGCCGAAATCCGCCTGCGCCACGCCCGCGACGACAGCGGCCTGGCCACGCAATCCACCGGCTTCGACCTCACCACCCGCGAGCGCGCGCTCGAACGCCAGGCGCTGGTGGTGGCCGACCTGCGCCGCCGCGTGCAGGACCTGCAGATCCGCGCACCGGTGGACGGCATCGTCGGCACCGTGGCGGTCACCGACCGCGCCGTGGTGGTGGCCAACGCGCCGCTGGTGACGGTGGTGGACCTGTCGCGCCTGGAAGTGGAGCTGGAGGCGCCGGAAACCTACGCCGACGACCTGGGCATCGGCATGACCGCCGACGTGGCCATCGGCAGCGCCAAGGCGCCCGGCAAGATCAGCGCCATCTCGCCCGAAGTGGTGGCCAACCGGGTGCGCGTGCGGGTGGCCTTCGAAGGCGACCAGCCCGCCGGCCTGCGCCAGAACCAGCGGGTGAACGCCCGCATCCTGATCGACGAACGCGCCGACACCCTGATGCTGCCGCGCGGCCCCTTCATCGAAGCCCAGGGCGGCCGCACCGCCTGGGTGGTGGAAGGCGGCATCGCGGTGAAGCGTGCGATCCGCCTGGGCACCGCCAGCGTCACCCACGTGGAGGTGCTCGACGGCCTGGCCGCGGGCGACGTGGTGGTGATCGCAGGCACCGACACCTTCGGCGACGCCGAGCGCGTGCAGCTCAACGACTGACCCTTCCCTCTACCAAACCCCGACACCAAGGACGCCTCCCATGCTCCGGATGAACCACCTCAGCAAGGTCTACCGCACCCACATGATCGAAACCCACGCCCTGCGCGGCTTCGACATCCACGTGCGCGAAGGCGAGTTCGTCGCCGTCACCGGCCCGTCGGGCTCGGGCAAGACCACCTTCCTCAACATCGCGGGCCTGCTCGAGGAGTTCACCGACGGCACCTACCTGCTCGACGGCGTGGAGGTGCGCGGCCTGAGCGACGACGCCCGCTCGCGCCTGCGCAATGAAAAAATCGGCTTCATCTTCCAGGGCTTCAACCTGATCCCCGACCTGAACCTGTTCGACAACGTGGACGTGCCGCTGCGCTACCGCGGCCTGAACGCCGCCGAGCGCAAGCGCCGCATCGAAGACGCGCTGGGCAAGGTGGGCCTGGCCTCGCGTTCCAAGCACTACCCGGCCGAGCTGTCGGGCGGCCAGCAGCAGCGCGTGGCGATCGCCCGCGCGCTGGCCGGCTCGCCGCGCCTGCTGCTGGCGGACGAACCTACCGGCAACCTCGACACACAGATGGCCCGCGGCGTGATGGAGCTGCTCGAACAGATCAACGCCGAAGGCACCACCATCGTGATGGTGACCCACGACCCGGAGCTGGCCGCGCGCGCCGCCCGGAACGTGCACATCGTCGACGGCCAGGTGAGCGACCTGGAGCATCCCGCCCGCATCGCCCAAACCACCGCCGCCGCCGAACCCGCCGCGACCTGAGCCACGGAGACCGCCATGTTCGCGTACTACTTCAAGCTCGGCCTGCGCAGCCTGCGCCGCAACCCCGTGCTCACCGCGCTGATGGTGCTGACCCTGGCGGTCGGCGTGGCCACCAGCATGTCCACGCTCACCGTGCTGCGGGCGATGTCGGGCGACCCGATACCGGCCAAGAGCGACCGGCTGTTCGTGGTGCAGGTGGACAACAGCCCCGAGGATGCCGCGGCCGGCGAAGATCCGGCCGACCACCTGAGCTGGCTCGACGCCAAGGAGCTGCTGGAAGCGGGCGACGGCGTGCGCCGCAGCGCCATGTATGCCGTGGGCGGCGTGATCGAGCCCGAGGGCGGCAAGGCCAACCAGCTGGTCAACGGCATGGCCGTGAACGCCGACTTCTTCGCCATGTTCCAGGCGCCTTTCCTGCACGGCGGCGCCTGGAGCGCCGAGGACGATGCGCGCGGCGGCGCCCAGGTGGTGCTGTCGGCGCCATTCGCCGAGCGCCTGTTCGGCAAGGACGACCCGACCGGCAAGCGCCTGCGCATGTTCGACGGCGAGTACGTGGTGGCGGGCGTGCTGGCGCCGTGGCGGCCGATGCCCAAGTACTACTGGCTGGTCGGCGGCAACAACCGTTTTGGCGACACCGACGATGTGTTCATCCCGATCCGCAACGCCCTGGCCAACGAATCCAGCCCCAACGGAAACGTCAACTGCAACGGCGACGGCCCGGAGCCGGGCTTCACCGGCCTGCTCAACTCCGAATGCGTGTTCATGCAGTACTGGGTGGAACTGGCCGACGCCGGCGAACGCAGCGCCTACCGCGAGCGGCTTGGCGGCTACGTGGACGGCCAGAAGGCGCTCGGCCGCCTGCCCGTGGGCGAACGCTCGCGACTGCTCGACGTGCGCGAATGGATGGAGCAGCAGGACGTTCTGGGCGACGACACCATCCTGCAGACCCTGCTCGCCGCCGGCTTCCTGCTGGTGTGCGTGGTGAATACGGTGGGCCTGCTGCTGGCCAAGTTCACCGCCCACGCCGGCGAGATCGGCGTGCGGCGCGCGCTCGGAGCCACCCGCGCGCAGGTCTTCCAGCAGTACCTCGTGCAGGCCGGCGTGGTCGGCGCGGCCGGCGGCCTGCTCGGGCTGGGCCTCACCTTCGGCGGGCTGTGGCTGCTGGCGCGGCAGTCGGAGGAAATCGCGGCCGTTGCCCACATGAGTCCCGGGATGCTGATGGCCACGCTGGCCACCGCCGTGATCGCCGCACTGCTCGCCGGCCTGCTGCCCACCTGGCGCGCCTGCCGCGTCGTCCCCGCCATCCAGCTCAAGACCCAGTGAGGCCCACCATGGAAATCCGCCCCATCCTATCGGCGCTGCTGCGCTCCAAGACCGGCGCCTTCCTGATCGCCGCCCAGGTGGCGCTGACGCTGGCGATCCTGGGCAATGCGGTCTACATCGTCCAGGACCGCCTGGAGATTGCCGCGCGCCCCACCGGGACCGACGAGGCCAACACGTTCTTCATCCGCCTCTACGGTTTCCGCGAAGGCATCGACGTGCCGGCGATGCTCGACGCCGACCTGGCGATGATGCGCGCCATGCCGGGCGTGAAGGCCGTGGCCACCGCCAACATGGCCCCGTTGACGCAGTCGGGCTGGAACCTCAGCGTGCAGCCCAACAGCAACGACGAAAACGTGGAGTCCACCAACACCGCGTTCTACTTCAGCTCCGAAAGCCTGGTGGAGGCGCTGGGACTGCAGCTGGTGGCCGGTCGCGAGTTCAGCGCCGATGAAGTGCAGGTGGTCGAGCCGTCCATCGCCAACATTGCGCCCAAGCACGCGATCCTGAGCAAGGCGCTGGCACAGCAGCTGTTCCCGGGCGAGAAGGACTTCGTGGGTCGCACCGCCCAGCTGGGCGGTGGTGAAGATGCCTCGGTGTTCGAGATCGTCGGCATCGTCGATCGCCTGCAGAGCCCTTGGGCACAACTCGGACCGCGCGCCGAGTACTCGATGATCGTGCCGCTGCGCCAGCTCGAACCCAGCGCGTCCTACATCGTGCGCACCGAGCCGGGCCAGCTGGACCGGCTGATGCGCGAGGTCGAGGACAAGCTGATGGCCGCGCGCGACGACCGCGTGCACCTGCGCACCACCTCGCTGCTGGAAGCGCGCGCCAACCGCTACCGCGCCGACCGTTCGCTGGCCTGGATGCTGGTCACCATCATGGGCCTGCTGCTGCTGGTGACCGCCTCGGGCATCGTCGGCATGGCCTCGCTTTGGGTGAACCAGCGGCGCAAGCAGATCGGCGTGCGGCGGGCGATCGGCGCGCGCCGCGGCGACATCCTGCGCTACTTCCTGGTGGAGAATTTCATGGTCACCAGCTTCGGCATCGCGGTGGGCCTGGGCCTGGCGATCGCGCTGAACCAGTGGCTGGTGAGCGCGCTGGAAGTGCCGCGCCTGCCGCTGCAGTATCTGCCGGGTGGCGTGGTGGCGCTGTGGGCGCTGGGCCTGCTGGCGGCGCTGGGCCCGGCCTGGCGCGCGGCGCGCATTTCGCCCGCCGAAGCCACCCGCAGCGTCTGACTCCACACCCTCCCCGCCCAGGAACGACATGCTCGCCTACTACTTCAAGCTGGGGCTTCGCAGCCTGCGCCGGGCACCGGTGCTGACGGCGCTGATGGTGGTGATCCTGGCGGTGGGCATCGCCGCCAGCATGACCAGCCTGACGATGCTGCTGGTGCTGTCGGGCGACCCGATCCCGGGCAAGAGCGACCGGCTCTACATGCCACGCCTGGACACGCGGCCGCTGGAGGGCGCCGACGATCTTTCCACGCCCGACCTGCAGCTGACCTACGCCGACGCGACCAACCTGCTGCGCGCAGGCTTCGGCGCACGCCGCACCGTGCTTTACGGCATCGCGCCGGCCGTGGACGGCGGCAGCGAAGCACCACCGGCCGAACGCACGCCCGGCATCGCCACCACCGCCGACCTGTTCGCGATGCTCGACGTGCCGTTCCGCGAAGGCTCCGGCTGGACCGCCGACGACGACGCGCGCGGCGCCGACGTGGCGGTGATCGGCACGGCGCTGGCCAGGCGACTGTTCGGCGACGACCCGGCGGTGGGCCAGCGGCTGCGCGTGGACGAACGCGAGTACACCGTCGCCGGCGTGATTGGCGACTGGGCGCCGGCGCCGCGGTTCTACCGCGTGTACGGCTCCAGCCCGACGGGTGCGCCCGAACAGCTGTGGATCCCGTTCGAAAACGCGCTGGCGCGCTTCTACCGCAACGAAGGCTGGACCAGCTGCGACGGCGCCGAGCAGGGCTATGATTTCCAGAGTTTCCTGGACTCCAACTGCACCTGGATCCAGTACTGGGTGGAGCTGGCCAGCGCCGGCGACGCGCCCGCATTCCGCGACCACGTCAGCGCCTACGTGGCGCAGCAAAAGGCGCTGGGGCGCATGCCGCGGCCGGACAACTCGCGCGTGCTGGGCGTGCGCGCGCTGCTCGACGACATCGGCGTGGTCGGCAACGACACCCGGCTGGCCACATGGGTGGCGTTCGGTTTCCTGTGCGTGTGCCTGGTGAACCTGATGGCGCTGATGCTGGCCAAGTTCACCGCGCGCCAGGGCGAGATCGGCGTTCGGCGGGCGCTGGGAGCGCGGCGGCGAGACATCTTCGCGCAGTACCTGGTGGAGGCCGGCGTGATCGGTGCGGCGGGAGCAGTCGCCGGCGCGGGGCTGGCGCTTTGCGGCGTGGCGCTGCTGGGTGAGGGGCTGGCCGATTCGCCCGGCTTCTACCGCATGGACCCGCGCCTGCTCGCGGCCACGGTCGCGCTGTCGGTGCTGTGCTCGCTGGTGGCCGCGCTGCTGCCCACCTGGCGCGCAGCGCGCGTGCGCCCCGCCATCCAGCTCAAGAGCCAGTAGGACCCACGCCATGACCCTCCGGCCCATCCTTTCCGCCATGCGCAAAACCTCGTCGGGCGTGCTGCTGATCGCGCTGCAGGTGGCGCTGACGCTGGCCATCCTGGCCAACGCGCTGTACGTCGTGAACGACCGCCTGCGCGAGGCCAACAGCCCCAGCGGCGTGGTCGAGGACGGGCTGGTGACCCTGGTGGTCAGCGACAAGTCCGGCGACGACACCGGCGCCATCATCGGCCGCGACATCGAGCGGCTGCGGGCGATCCCCGGCGTGCTCTCGGCCTCGTACGTGAACCAGGTGCCACTGTCGCAGTCGGGCAGCAACAACGGCTTCCAGGTGGACCCCGATGCGGTGGACTCGATCGCTTCGGCGGCGGTCTACCGGGCCGACGCCAACATCGTGCAGACTTTCGGCCTGCAGCTGGTGGCGGGCCGCGACCTGCGCGCCGACGACCAGAACCTGCTGCGCTGGTCCGATCCGGCCAGCCAGTTCCCGCGCGTGGCGCTGATCACCCGCAGCCTGGAGGCCGTGCTGTATCCGGGCGAATCGGCCGTGGGCAAGACCTTCCACGCCGGCCGCGGCGCGCCGGGCGTGGAGGTGGTGGGCGTGGTGGACGCGCTGGTCTCGCCCTGGGGCCGCGTCAGTTGGGGCGGGGACCCGGCGCATTCGGTGATCTACCCGCAGCGCATGGCCATCCCCCAGCTGGGCTACGCGATCCGGGTGGCGCCGTCGCAGGTGGACCGCGTGCTGGGCGAGGCGCGCGCGGTGCTGCAGCAGCAGGTGCCGGGCCGCCTGGTGCTGTCGGCGAACACGATGGCCGAGACCCGCGCCGCGCGCTTCCGCAGCGAGCGCACCGTGGTGCGCGGCCTGGCCCTGGTGATCACCCTGCTGCTGCTGATGACGGCCACCGGCATCGTCGGGCTGGCGTCGCTGTGGGTGAACCAGCGCCGCAAGCAGATCGGCGTTCGCCGCGCGCTGGGCGCGCGCCGCGCCGACATCCTGGAGTACTTCCTGGTCGAGAACCTGCTGATCACCAGCCTGGGCGTCACCGCCGGCGCGGTCCTGGCCTACGCGATGAACGCGCTGATGATGACGAGCCTGTCGCTGGGCCGGCTGCCGCCGGGCTACGTCGGCTTCGGCGCGCTGGCGCTGGTGCTGCTGGGCCTGGCGGCGGTGGTGGGCCCGGCCTGGCGCGCGGCGCGCATACCGCCTGCCGTCGCCTCGCGCAGTGTGTGAAAATCCAGCCCATGCCCACCGTCCTGGTCATTGACGACAACCCCGCCATCGCCACCGCGCTCGAGGTGCTGTTCTCGCTGCACGACATCCGCACGCTGTACGCGCCGGGGCCGGAGGAAGGCCTGCAGTGCCTGGCCGCGCAGCCGGTGGACCTGGTGGTGCAGGACATGAACTTCCGCGCCGACACCACGTCGGGCGAGGAGGGCGAGGCGCTGTTCCGCCGCATCCGCGCGGCGCACCCCGACCTGCCGATCGTGCTGCTGACCGCATGGACCCACCTCGACGCCGCCGTGAGCCTGATCAAGGCCGGCGCCGCCGACTACCTGGGCAAGCCCTGGGACGACGCGCGCCTGATGGCCTCGGTGGCCAACCTGATCGAACTGGGCCAGGCCAACCGGCTGCTGGCGCGCGAGCGCGGCGCGCGCCAGCGCACGCGGGCCAGCATCGAGCAGCGGCTCGACCTGCGCGGCCTGGTCTGGGCCGACGACGCGATGGCGCAGCTGCTGGGCCTGGCGGCGCAGGTGGCGCACGCCGACGTGCCCGTGCTCATCAGCGGGCCCAACGGCGCCGGCAAGGAATGCATCGCGGCCATCCTGCAGGCCAACTCCGCGGTGAAGTCCGGACCCTTCGTCACGCTCAACTGCGGCGCGCTGCCCTCGGAGCTGATCGAAGCCGAGCTGTTCGGCGCCGAAGCGGGCGCCTACACCGGCGCCGGCAAGGCGCGCGAAGGCAAGTTCGAAGCGGCCGACGGCGGCACGCTGTTCCTAGATGAAATCGGCAACCTGCCGCCGGCCGGCCAGATGAAGCTGCTGCGCGTGCTCGAGACCGGCCGCTTCGA